>JAHFFY010000005.1:48233-78859 GCA_023247705.1 Candidatus Omnitrophota bacterium
ATCCAGTTCACGTCCGAAACCCCGACATTGAACAACATGGGAATTAAAACACGGTTATATATAAAGGAAGCAAAACGGGAAAACGGTGAATAGCCGACGCGTTCAAGACGGCAGCCTACGATAATATCCGCAATCCCCAGCTGTGGCAGATAGGGTGTTAAGTCTGCAGGTTCAAGGGGATTGTCTGCGGGGACCAGGATCGTGTAATCCATGGGAGTTGTGAGATCATGGTTTTTTTTATCAATCTCCAGAAGCCCGGTGCGGAAAGCGCCGCCGACACCACAATTCCTTGAGTGATGAACTGTTGTGATCTCGGGGCATTGGACCGCCAGCTGGTCGGCGATTCTTCCCGTTGCGTCCTGGCTATGGTCATTGATAATAATGATTTGATAACGAAATCCCAAAGACTTAAAAGTCTGCCGGGTTTGTTCAACCGCATTTTCTAAATTAGCTTCTTCGTTATAGGCCGGGATAATGATGGAGATGCTTGCGGGGATTTTGATCATGGTTTAATATAACATATTCAAAAATATTTTAGGATTAAACTTCGAGATTTTTCGAATTTCAAGCCGCTCTTGTTGACTCTTCAACTTTACGTAAGCCCTGTTCTTTAGAACGGGGTGTGTCGAATGGGTGGACTGGTGCATCGATAAATTCAGATAAAAAATTGTTGTAAGGATTTCCTCCTTACTTCGACAAAAGGTGTGAACAATGAACATAGGAGGAAGATATGGAGCAGGGTGTTAAATGGATGGCTTTAGCGGTGATGTTGATGGGAGGAACTTTAAATGCCTACGCACAGGAGGAAAATCATATGAAATATGAAAAAGCCCTTTTGGCCGGCGGATGTTTTTGGTGTACCGAATCGGCCTACAAAAATATTCCCGGGGTCGTTGATGTTAAGTCAGGTTATACCGGTGGAAAAAAGCCGAATCCGACTTATGAAGAGGTCTGCTCCGGGCGGAGTGGGCATTTTGAAACGATCGAAGTGAGCTTTGATCCGTCACAAGTTTCGTATGAAGATGTGCTTAATGTCTTTTGGCGGGAGATTGACCCGACC
Source organism: Candidatus Omnitrophota bacterium (assembly GCA_023247705.1). Lineage (GTDB taxonomy): Bacteria > Omnitrophota > Gorgyraeia > Zapsychrales > JAHFFX01 > JAHFFY01. The sequence goes on from JAHFFY010000005.1 coordinate 49,294, forward strand.
GATCCCGGAGGACAATTTGCCGACCGGGGTTCGCAATATCAGACCGCGATTTTTTATCTCAATGATGAACAAAAGAAGATCGCGGAAGTATCGAAAGAAAAATTGCAGCAAAGCGGCATGTTCGATAAACCCATTGTGACCGAGATCCTGAACGCCGGACCTTTTTATCCGGCGGAAGAATATCATCAGGATTATTCCGAAAAAGAACCAGGGCATTATAAACGATACCGTATCGGTTCCGGGCGGGAAGAGTTCGTGACCGAGACCTGGAAGAATGAACAAAGAATCTGTCCTATCCCTAAACGGGTAGCAGGCAAGGCGAAATCTTACGCCAAACCGGCCGATGAGGTTTTGAAAAAAACATTGACCCCGCTTCAATACGATGTCACCCAGCATGAAGGAACAGAACCGCCATTTCGTAATGAATACTGGGATAATCACCAGGAAGGAATTTACGTGGATGTCGTTTCGGGCGAACCGCTGTTCAGCTCCAAAGATAAATATAATTCCGGGACCGGCTGGCCGAGTTTTGTCCGGCCACTTGAGCCAGAAAATTTTGTTGAGAAAGAGGACGGGGCGCTTTTAATGACGCGCACCGAGGTCCGCAGCAAACACGGGGATTCGCATCTGGGGCATGTCTTCGATGACGGCCCGGCGCCGACCGGATTGCGCTATTGCATGAATTCGGCCGCGCTGAAATTTATTCCCAAAGAGGACCTTGAGAAAGAAGGGTACAGGCAGTACAAGGGATTGTTCGGAATGAAATAATATTTCTTGCAGGTAAGATCGTGGTATAAAATAATCCTCAGCGTTCGTTCGCTGAGGATTATTTTTTTGGGGGGAGCCTTTGCAGGGGAAGTCCTTTTGTCAGAAAAAAAACTCGCACATCATGGTATTTTTAGTATGATGAAATGGCTGATATGAAAAGGCAAAATAACAAACAAAGCCTGTTTCAATCCTTCGTATTATTTTTTTTCCTGAGCTTGATCATTTATGGAAATACGCTCACGGCGGATTTTATCTGGGACGATCATCATCTCGTCCAAAATAACGTTTTGATCCGCAATGGGTCGTTTATTCCGGTGATTTTCTCCAAAGATATCGGGGCGGGTGTAGGTACGCAGTTTGGATTTTACCGTCCCGTTCAAACATTGACCTACTTGATTGATTATTCTCTTTGGACCCGTGATCCCTCGGGATATCATTTCACCAACATTCTTCTACATGCCCTGGTCGCTTGGGCGGTCTATCTGCTGATGATGGAACTTTTCGGGGATCCGTTGCTGGCCCGCCTGACCGGTATTTTATTTGCCGTGCACCCGATCCACACCGAGGCGGTGGCTTACATTGCTGGCCGCGCGGATTTGCTGGCCGCCCTTTTTGTGTTATGGAGTTTTTTATTTTATATAAAATTTTTCAATGAACATAAGAGAATTTTTTATTTGGGCAGCTGTTTGAGTTATCTGCTGGCGCTTTTGTCCAGGGAAAATGCCTTGATCCTGCCTCTATTATTGGCGTCCTGGCATTTTGTTTTAAAAAAGAATATTGATCCTGCGGTAAAGAAAAATAGTATCTCTCCCTCGAGGTTTCCTGTCCCGTGTTTTGTGGCTTTTATTTTGATCACCATTTTTTATCTGGTCTTACGCCTTTTGGTGTTGAAAGAGGGGGTCGCTTCTTGGAATCCCCATCGCCCGTTATTGGTCCAACGGCTTCCAGGATTTTTTGCAGCCGTGACCAATTATGCGCGGCTGCTTTTGGCCCCGATGGATCAGCATATGGAATACGGTCAACAGCTTTTTAGCTGGAATAATCTCCATGTATGGGGAGGGATCGTAATCACGATTGGCCTGATCGTTGGTGTTTGGAGAGCCCAGGGAAAAGAAGATCTGATCCGTTTCTCGATTTTATGGTTTATCTTGACCTTGTTGCCGCACGCCAATATTTTTTTCCCGATCAACGCTTATATGGCCGAACATTGGTTGTATCTGCCTTCGATCGGATTTTTTGTCGTGGTTGCTCATGCGTTGATTGAACTTCGTAAAAACCATACTTGGCAAAACATCGCCCGATGGATGACGGCGGTCTTGGTGATTCTTTTTTCGGCGCTCACCATTATACAAAACAGGTATTGGCAAGATGAAATCGCATTTTGTGAAAGAACATTGCAATATAATCCCGGCAGCTGGAAAATATGCAATGCGCTTGGCGAGGCCTACCGCCAGCGTGGCCGGATCGATGATGCGGAAAAGATGTTTCGCCGGTCGCTGACTTTCAATGTGAAGAATCCGGGGACGTATACCGATTTGGGTGTCATTGAGGGGATGAAGAAAAACTATCCGGAGGCCATCCATTTATTCACCCAATCCATTAGTCTTGATCCGAATTACGCCACCGCGTATTACAATCTCGCTAAGGTTTATTGCGAACTGAAAGATACTCAACGCGCTATCGCGCTTTTGACCAAGGCGATCGCGCTTAATCCGTATTCCTGCAACACCCACCACCTCCTGGCCGAGGCTTATGTGTTGGATCAAAAATTTCCCTTGGCGGTTCAGCATTACGAAAAGGCTTTGAAACTGGGATGCCGGGAGGATTTGACCGCGATTGAAAAATTAAAAATGCTTCACCAATGATTTATTTTTATGTAAGAATATAGACCTAAACATGTGGCGAGGACGGTCAATATAAATCAAAGGATGAGCGATGCATAAAGGATGGCTCGAAGCGTTTAGCGATGGAGTGATCGCAATCATCATTACCATCATGGTCCTAGAGCTGAAAGTGCCGCGCGGCAGTGATTGGGCGGCCCTGCAATCAGTGGTCCCGGTTTTTTTAAGCTATGTGATGAGTTTTGTTTTCCTGGGGATTTATTGGAACAACCATCATCATCTTCTGCAGGCGATCAAGCATGTTAACGGACGGATCCTTTGGGCCAATCTGCATCTTTTATTTTGGTTGTCACTTGTCCCGTTTGTCACCGCTTGGTTAGGGGAGAATGATTTTGCCTCCAGGCCGGTGGCGCTGTACGGTATTGTTCTTTTGTTTGCCGCGGTCGCTTATTTTATTTTGGTCCAGACGTTGATCGTCCATCACGGAAGCGATTCCGTTCTGGCGGCTGCCATCGGGCGGGATGTGAAGGGAAAGATTTCGGTGGGATTATACGCGGTGGCGATCCTGTTGTCTTTGTCCAATTCAATGTTTGCGTGCGCGTTGTACGTTTTGGTCGCGGTCATATGGCTCATCCCGGATCGGCGGATTGAGAAGGTTTTGAATTAATTTTATTCAACAAAGGGTATGATTGTCAACAAAAGGAGAAAAAAACATGACGACACTTTTAGAAAATCACAGCACCGGAAGAAAAATCCTCATCTTGATTGCCATCGGGTTTTTTTTCACCTTCTTAATGGTAGTCTTAAAAAATACCGGTCATCAGCAGAGTCATTCTCTTGCGCAAATTTCTGCCCCGGAATCCTTGGTTGATCAACCGGATCAGCACATGATGAAGGAGGTCACGCAGGCTGTCCCTGCGCAGGAAGAGCAAGGAACATCTTTGGGCGAAGATCCATCGGCACCAATACTTCCTGGCGAAAATGATATGATCGATATGGAGGCCCAGACGCAACAAGCGGCGTCCGAGACCGCTTTGGCGATGGAAGAAAATTCATCTAAGCAGAATCCCCAGGTTGCCGACAGCGAGCCAGCCAACGCAGGGAAATTGGAAGTCACTGCGGAAGATCTCAATCTCTCTTCCTCGGAATTGGTCATGAAGGCAAAGAATTTTTCTGCTCAGATTGACAAGATGGAAAATAAAATATCCGATATCAAAACGGATATCGCTTCTGCACAGGCTGAAATGGCGACACAATTACAGGAAAACCCCATCGAAAATTTATCCCCCCAGCTGCCCAAGACCGCGGACGCTTCATCGATGATGACATTTGCTCCGACCGAAAAATCTGCGGCGAAAGATTCTGCAGCCAGCGCGGATTCACCGGCAGCCATTGTTGACTCAAGACGCGTGCAGGTTTTTCCTTCAGCGTATTCACCGGAGGCCATCCTCAGCACCTGTCAAATGCAGGATTGGGGAGTTGAGTTTAAATGTGATCTGAATTGGGAAGGAGTCAACAGCGCTCATCCCGAACGCGCGCCCATTTTATTGTCAAAAACTCCGTTGGTGACCCTCAACTGGGAAAAATTTGACCGCAATGTCCGTTTCCTAGGACAACTCAATAAATTCTTTTTTGAAAAGACCGGGCTTTACGAGCCGGGATTTGTGATGGAGAACGTTCGGTTTGCTGGATACAATGCCATTGCGGTCAAAGGATTCGACCAACGATTGGCCGACACCGAGAGACGGGATTATTTTTATATTTACGACAATCAATTGATCAGTGTGTCCTTCAGGCTTTTTCCCAAAGATCAGTGGGATAAAGGAAAATTTTTAGTTCAGGAGGTCAAAAACAGTTTCGCGCCGATTCGCTAAACTGTTTTGATTTCTGGAGCATTGGAACAATATGCTGAAGAAAATTTTTAAATTTGTAATCGGCTGTATCATTGGTATTTTTTTATTTTATCTCATATTGACTTGGGTGGTTTTGCCGTTGGCGTTGCCTTGGTTGATTAAAAATCAGGGGGTTAAATTTTTGAAAACGCCGGTGCAGGTGCGGTCCGTAAGCATTAACCCCTTTACTTGGCGTTTGGGGATCAATGGTTTGGAAATTTTGGATCATGAGAATCAGTTGATGGTGGGGTTTGAACGGTTAGAGGTCAACGTGAGCTTCCTCGGGCTTTTTCAAAAAATGTACCACGTGGAAGAGATCTTGCTCGATGGGCTCAAAATCGACGTGGCGCTCTACTCGGATGGAAGCATCAATTTGTTAAATTTGTTCCCCAAGGATCACGCTGCCCCCGCAGGCCAGCAACCTAGCGCTCAGTCCGCATCAAAACCGGACCAAACATCTCCCAAGACTGCAGCCAAACAAAATGAATCGAATTCGCTTCCTCTGGTCGTTGTTGACAATATTCTTTTAAGAAAAGGAGAAGTCCATTTTATTGATCAAACCCTGCGGCCGAATTTTATAACGACCTTAAGTGAGATGGATATTCATGTTACTGGATTGTCAACCCGTCCGGATTCCCGGATCCATGTGACTTTTCTAAGTAAACTAGATAAACTCGGGACGATTTCTTCCGAGACACTGTTGGATCCTTTTGTTCAGCCCTTGCGGATGGAAACTTCGTTCACGCTTGATCATTACGCCTTGCAGGTCCTAACGCCTTACACCGGAAAATACACCGGACACGCGCTCAAAGACGGGAATTTGACTTTAAGAATGGATTACCGGATCGAAAATAATAAAATTTCCGCCGGACATAAATTTTTGATCCAGCGCTTCGCGTTCGGAGAGAAGGTTGAAAGCAATCACACGCTCAATCTGCCCTTCGCCCTGGCGGTCGCGCTCCTGGAAGATCCACGGGGTCGGATTGACATTTCTCTGCCCGTGAAAGGCGACATGAGCGCCCCGGATTTCGAATATCTGCATATCGTCGGGCAGGTGGCGCGTAATTTTTTTCTTAAGCTCGTGACCAAGCCTTTTTCGTTTCTCGCATCGGTCATCGGTTCTGAAAACGGGGACGAGGAACTGGGAACGGTCAAATTTCTCCCGGGCAAGGCCGAAATCTCCGATGAAGACCGAGCAAAATTAAAAATTTTGGTCCGCGGACTGAAAGACCGCCCGAAATTGAATTTGGAAATCAATGGGACCTATGATCCTCAGGCCGACTGGAAAACCATGAAAACTGAAATCTTCAACCGTGACTATAACCAGCTGAAGGCCGAAACGACCCGTTCGGAAAGCTGGGTCTATCAGATGCTGTATCAACGCCAGTTTGGTGTGCGCGAGTTGTGGCGTTTGAGTAAATCTTTTAAACTCAAGAAGGGCGGGTATGATGAAGCCGCGCTCAATGCAGCGATCAAGACCAAGATCATCGAGCATGGGGGACCGGACAAATCCGCCCTGGAAGTCCTGGCGCAGGCACGCGCGCATATGGTTTATGAAGAGATGCTCAACGCAGGGCTAGACGCGAAACGGATGATCCAGGGCCAGACTAAAGCCGCCCAAATGAGCATGGGGTTTGTCCCGCTGGAATTCACATTGACGGTGTTTGATGATACTTCTAATAATTAAAATTTTTCCAATGCCCGGGGTTAGGAAGGTTTTTTGCGATGATAAAATCCTCTTTCCTTAAATCTTACAGTTCTTCCTTGGTCCTGATTGTCTCGATTATCCTCGGCTCGGTGATCGGATTGGTGATCAAGGATCGTGCCGAGGTCCTCAAGCCGCTGGGCGATATTTTTTTGAATCTTTTATTTACGACCGTGGTTCCGCTCGTATTCTTTTCGATTGCCTCAACAGTCGCCAAGATGACGGACATGAAACGCCTTGGTAAAATCATCGGTTGGATGCTGGTCATCTTTGTTGTGACCGGGATCATCGCGGCGTTCATCATGGTGATCGGCGTCAAACTGTATCCGCCTGCGCCGGGGACTCAAATCTCTCTGGAGGAACCGGTTGACCTTGAAAAAATCACCATCGGAGAGCAGATCGTCCGCACGTTGACGGTCCCGGATTTCGCGGAATTATTTTCCAAGAAAAACATGTTTGCACTGATTTTGTTTTCGTTCTTAATCGGATTGGCGACCTCGGCCGTTGGGTTGCCAGCCAAACCCTTCGCGCAATTTCTCCTCGCGGGCAATGAAGTGATGACCAAGGCGATCGGGTATGTGATGCTTTACGCGCCAGTGGGTCTGGGGGCATATTTTGCGTATCTGGTGGGTGTGTTCGGCCCGCAGCTGTTCGGTTCGTATCTGCGGGCGATGATGCTTTATTATCCCTTGTCTTTGGCGTATTTTGTGTTTGTCTTTTCGTTTTACGCGTGGCTGGCCGGCGGCATGAGGGGAATCAAAATTTTTTGGAGCAACATCCTTGCGCCCGCCTTGACCGCGTGGGGGACCGGAAGCGGATTAGCGACGTTACCGGTCAATCTCGAGGCCGCCAAGAAGATCGGCATTCCGGAAGATATTAGAGAAGTGGTGGTCAATATCGGCGCTTCGGTGCACAGCGACGGTTCGTCTCTGGCCGCGGTCATGAAGATGGCTCTTCTATTCGGGATCTTCGGCATTCCGTTTTCGACTCCGGAAACAATCTTTTCAGTCGTGGTGGTGGCGCTTTTATGCGGAACCATCATCAGCGGGATCCCCTCGGGCGGGATGCTCGGCGAACTTTTGATCATCACGGTTTTTGGATTTCCCATCGAGGCGATGCCCATCATCACGATGCTGGGTACATTGGTGGACCCGCCGGCCACGATGGTCAATGTCGTTGGAGATAACGTGAGCGGGATGCTGGTCGCCCGGGTGATGAACGGACCGCGGTGGATGGAGGAAGGGTGAGTTTACGATAACATTTTAATAAGGAGAACAAGATGACTGATTTACCAGGATAGTTTCCGAAGATTTCAATCAGTGGCCCGGTGGTGGATCCGAAAGCGTGCATCACCCCAGGTACGCCATTAGCGATCTTCTTGGGCTATTTTGTTGCGTTAGGAGCCGCAGTTCTGATCACCGTATTTACATATGGGATAGGATTGATATTATTTATTCTCAGTCCGCTTTGGAGGCATTTTGAATATAAAAAATCCCTGGCGTTAATCCATGGCTCAGGGATAAAAATTAACGAGGCGCAGTTTCCCGAGATCTATGATTGTGTTAAAACGTTCGCGACGCGATTAAATCTTAAAGAAGTCCCGGAGGTTTATATCATCGAGGCGTCCGTGATGAACGCGGCGGCCATCCGTTTGGGCCGAAAGCAAGTGATCACGCTCACCGATGATCTGATTCATGGTTGTCTTTTATCCAAACGTCCGGAAGCCTTGGCGTTCGTCATCGGTCATGAATTAGGGCATATTGCGTTGGGGCACAATAAACCTTTTCGCGGCTTTATGAACCAACATTATAAAAAATTATCTCGGTTGGATGAATATACGGCAGATTGCATTGGGCATAAGTTAGTTCAGTCCACGGAGATTACCGCGCACGGCATCATCATGTTGACCGTGGGGCCGCAACTGTTATCGTTTCTTAATTATCCGGAACTGATGAATCAGGTCGATGAGGTTTTAAAAAATAAATACAGCAAGAAAGCGGAAAGAGGCCGGAGTCATCCCTTGCTTTTGCATCGTATGCAACGGATTCTTCAAAGTTCAAGTTAGAGACGGACGCGGATCAATCATCCCGCTTTAAAAACACGGAAAATTCTTCAATATTGAATCCTCCTCGAAAACCAGGCATTGTGCAAACTATGATTTTCTGTTATTCTACTTCGCCCAAATATTTTTATGTTTGGGCTATGTAGAAACGATTCTTCGAAGAAGAATAGATAATCTGCTGATCGCAATTTTAAAAATCCAAAATCCATGAAGAAAATTTTGAAGAATATTTTATTCTCCGTTTCTATTTTTTTGATTCCGATGGCCGCTGGATGCGGGCAGGAACCCATGAAGCGGACCTACCATGAGGTTTTTCTTGATCCCCAACCCAAATCGGAGTTTCCCGGTAACGACGACCCTCACGCGTTTTTGAAGATGATGCCCAACGATGACATTCACGCGAATCTGCGTTTTGACGGCTCGACCCTCCAGACTCCAACGATGGAGGATGAATCTCCGTCCCCATTAAGCTGGACATCTCCCGGTGAGTGGATTGAACAAAAGGGAAGCGGGATGCGGTTGGCGACATTTGTCAATCGCGATCAGGACGACCCGGTTGAAACGACCCTTGTTTCCCTGGGAGGGGAGGCGGGGGGAACATCCGCGAATGTGATCCGCTGGATGCAACAGTTAAATATACCTGTACCATCTGATCAAGAATTAAAAAAATGGATTGAAGAACAGTACCGAGGCCAGAGCTCTGGAGGCATCCGTTACATCCTGATTGATTTTACCCGAATGCAGACAAAGATGGGCCCCGAAACACCAAGCATGATCGCCGCGATGATTGAAGGTCAGGAAAATCAGATCTTTGTCAAGATGACCGGCAGCAAGCAATCCGTGATCAAAAATTTTAAACCCTTTCGGTCCTTGCTGGATTCGATCAAGCTGAACGCGACGCAATGAGTTACCGTCAGAAAATTTTGAAATTCAAACTGATCCGGTCTTTGTCTTCCTTGAAGATTACCCTGGTGTGCCTGTTTTTGCTGTATCTCTTAACGCTCGGCGGGATGGTTTCCCAAATCCACGAGGGGCTTTATCTGGCGCAGCAGCGTTATTTTGAATCGTTTGTGTTTTTGCTTTTCGGATTTCTTCCTTTTCCCGGGGCGCAGGCGGTGATGTGGGTGTTGTTGGTTAATCTTGTTTGTGTGGCGCTCACACGGTTTGTTTACCAGTGGCGGCGTGTCGGAATTCTCATCATCCACAGCGGGCTTTTGCTTTTTTTGGTTTCAGCGTACCTGACTTTGCACCAGGCGAGGGAAAGTCATCTGACGTTGTCGGAGGGCCAGGCCGCGAATGTTTCCGTTGCCTACCACGACTGGGAGTTAGCGATCTGGGAGGCGCCGTTGAAGGAAGATTCTTCCTTGACCGACCGCGAGGTCGTTTCGCTTGATACCAACCGCTTCCATCCGAATCAAACGATCGAGTTAGTAGAGCAGGGGTTTCGTATTTCGGTTAAAGAATTTTACAAGAATTGTGAGGCCTTCAGCGAACAGGATTCCGATGCGCCCTTGAATGCGTCCGGGATCACCCACCTGCAGTCGGCGGCGCTGCAGAAAGAACCTGAAAAAAATAAACCCGGCGGTGTTTTCAGCGTCACGACCGGCGACCAGAAAACATTCGACATTCTTCTTTTTGGCGCAGAGACCAGGCCGGTCACAATCAAGGCGGGAGCGAAACGCTACCACGCAATTCTTCGCCTGAAACGTTTTCCTCTGCCGTTTGTTTTGCGATTGAAAGATTTCAGGAAAGAGGAACACCCGGGCACGACGATCGCGCGCAGCTTTCAGAGTTTGGTTGAAGTCCAGCCGCTGGAAGGAAAAAAATTCAACGCCAAAGCCTGGCGCGAAAAACTGATTGCGATGAACGAGCCGCTGCGCTACAAAGATTTTACGCTGTACCAGGCGTCGTTTTCCGTTGACGAATCGGGGCAGGAATCTTCAACGCTGGCGGTCGTCCAAAACGCCGGGCGGCTAATGCCCTACATTTCGACCTTGGTCACTGTTCTGGGGCTGGTGACGCATTTCAGCATGATGGCAGTGCATTCAAGAAAAAATACGACGAACAGGAAACGTCATGATTAAAAAGAATATTTTAGCGGCGGTCGTCTGCGCTTGTTTGTTGATCCCAGGTGGAATTTTTAAATCCGCGATGATCTCTGCCGATGAGTTCTGTCCGCTCGATTCCTTGAAGCCGCGCAAAGTCAAATCTTTAGATTCTCTGAAACGTGTTCCGGTCTTACATCAGGGCCGGATCAAACCATTTGAAACTTACTCGAAAAATATTTTACTGCAATTCTCCGGTCGCGAACATTATCAAAAGGAGAGTGCCTGCGAATGGATGGCTAGATTCCTTTTTGCCCCGCGCACAACGAGCGATGATAAAATTTTTATCGTTAATCATCCCGAAATTCTGGAAGCCCTCAAAATCGGACCGCAAAAAAATCGGCGTTACAGTTTCCGTCAGCTCGATTCCGGATTCGAAAAACTCAAAGTGCTGGTGGACGTTTCTCAGGGCATCGCTGAAAAGAACCAATCCATCGTGGACAAGGAACTCATCCGGGTTTACGAGAACCTTCTTTTGTACATCCGTTTGTCGGGCGCTTTTGGTTTTGCGATCCCGCATCCGGATTTTACCTTCCCTAATAATGAGATCGTGAACGAACTGCAATTGCCTCCGCATCCAGGACGTTCCTACAGTTTTTTCGACATCCTGGAGAAATCCGAGAAGCTGCGCCAGCTTGCGCAATCGTTGGATAAAAAAGACCAGACCAATTGGAGCACGGAAGAAAAGAACGCGGCGAACATCATCAGCACTTTGTTATTCTGGACGGACCATTACGCGGATTGTCCGTTGGGGATTATTCCCACGAAAGACCAAGCCAACGAAGAATGGATGAGCCCGATGGACACGATCATTGATAATTTTTTTGATCCGGTTTATCATGATGAAGTTGAAAATCTGCGCGACATGACGCTCAACTACTGGGACGGATCGCAGCTGGAATTTGATCTGGCGGTCAGGGCGTTCACGGATTCCGTTTTAAAATACGCGTCCGCGAAAGAACAAAAGGCAATCGGCAAGATCCCGTTGGAATTATTTTATAATCGGTTGAATTTATTTTTGTGGGCGAAGTTTTTTTATGCGGTCGGCTTTATGTTGTTTTTATGTTCATTGCTCTTTGAGCAAAACCGGATGTACCGGCCCGCGTTGATGGCAACTGTCCTGGGTTTTTGTCCGCACTTACTCGCGATGATGCTGCGGATCCTGATCATGTCCCGGCCGCCGGTCAGTAATCTTTTTGAAACGTTTATCTTCGTCGGGGTGATTTCGGTCGTGCTTGGATTCATCCTGGAAGCGGTGAATAAAAACTGGTTGGGGCTGGTTGTGTCCAACAGCTGTGGACTGATCCTGCTTCTGATTGCCGGAAAATTCAGCACGGAAGGCGACACGATGCAGATGCTGGTCGCGGTCCTCAATTCCAATTTTTGGCTGAGCACCCACGTTCTGGCGATCACGACCGGTTACGCTGGCTGTTGTGTCGCAGGGATCATGGGACACATTTATATCCTTCAGGCGTTATCGAATTCTGTAGAGACCAAAAACCGTTTGGAAATTACCCACAACAATATGCTGGGGATTCTGGGTTTCGGTTTGACGATGGCATTTTTGGGCACGACCCTCGGTGGGATTTGGGCCGATCAGTCCTGGGGCCGTTTCTGGGGATGGGATCCCAAGGAAAACGGGGCGCTGATGATTGTATTGTGGGCGGCGATCGTTTTTCACGCGCGGATCGCCAAGATCGTTAATCCGTTGGGGGTGGCCGTCGGGTGTATTCTGGCGTTGATGAATGTGGTCTGGGCCTGGTTTGGCGTCAACCTGTTGAGTGTCGGGTTACATTCCTACGGATTCACCTCGGGGATCGCCAATACCCTGATCGCTTACTTTCTGATGGAGGTCCTTTTTATTTCAATCTCGGTTTTTATTTTAGGCCAAAAGAAAATCAAGTTTTAAAATCGGTTGTTGGATTGAGATTCTTTCTAACCAGAGGGCACATGAACTAAAAGGGAGGGGAATATGTCCATCATCAAAGAATTCCAGGAATTCGCGGTCAAAGGGAATGTGGTCGATATGGCCGTCGGTATCATTATTGGCGCGGCGTTCGGCAATATCGTCAACTCCATGGTCAATGATATCGTTATGCCGCCGATCGGCTACCTGATCGGCGGCGTTGATTTCAGCAATTTACAGATCGTCCTGAAAGAGGCGGTCGGAGCAACTCCAGCGGTGGCGATCAAATACGGCCTTTTCATCAATAAAGTGATCAATTTTATCGTGGTCGCGTTTTCCATGTTTCTGGTGATCAAAGGAATGAACCATTTGAATCAAAGCGCGGCGGCTATCAAAATGAAAGAAAGAAAATAATTTTGAAGCCTTCCCCAATCCCCGGGGTTGAGAAGAGCCCTGCCCATGAATATTCAAAAAATAGCCGATAAGAATTTTGATTTGCTTAAAAAGGATCAAAACTATCCGTCTCTTCATCTGAAGAGAGTTTAAAAATACTAGTCGGTCGGGATTGGTTTCAAGCATCGGGCCTTAGCCGTAGAAATCGAAGAAGGGTTGTTTTGGTTTTGGATCGGAACACATGCGGAGTATGATCAGCTGATTAAGTGATTGGATCGATAAATAGTCTTATTTGAAATGATGGACATTAAACCCATGAACTTCGAAAAAGTCCTCACTTTTCTTTTGGAAAATTTTACCAAATACAATATCCGCTACGCGCTGATGGGGGGATTCGCGCTGCACGCGGCGGGGTATTCGCGGGCGACCCGGGACATCGATGTGTTGATCCTAAAGGAGGATATGCCGAAGGTCAAAAAATTTTTGTTGAGCATCGGGTATGATGTGGCGCATGAAAGTGAGGATGTGATTAACTTTACCGGAGCGATGACGGAACTGGGGCAGATTGATTTTCTTTTGGCCCACCGCTGTTACACGAAGAAAATGTTGCAACGGGCCAGGGAATGTGACATACTACACCGGCAGTTTAAGGTCAAGGTCATCACACCTGAGGATGTCATCGGTCTTAAAATCCAGTCTAGCACCAACGATCCCGGCCGTCACAGCCGCGATCTCGCGGACATCGAAGAGATTTTAAAACGGCACGTGGATACACTTGATCTGGAGCTCCTGCGCGAATATTTTTCCCTCTTTGAGAGGGAGCACGAACTTAATGAGTTATTACAGAGGATCAAGAATGCTTAGCCGATTAGAGAAAGAAGAACTGCTGCAGGACGCCAACAGCGAAGCGCGACGAGACGCCTTTCGCCAAACGCTTATTAAGGACGCTTTGCATTCTTTTGATGACTATTTGAAATACCTGAATCATATTCCAAAAACCTTTCCTGCCAATCCACCGTTGTCCACCGGTTTTTCCCGTCAAAATTTTAAACTGTAATTCCCTGCTTAAAGTCAGCTATTTTTTACCCAAAAACTTTCCAGAAAAATTACTTGACATATCAAACTTTGATATGCTAAATTTGTAGCAGCACTCAACGACAGATCCAATGACCACACTTAAAAACTTTTATTTAGACACAGTCAAGGGAAGACCAAGCGCTGAAGCGTTTAATGCGATGATGTGCGTCTGTTCTCTGTTGCAGCGCAGGATGGATGAGTATTTCATTCCGTATGAATTAACGTCAGTCAAGTTCAACGCCCTGATGCTGATTAAATATGTGGGAGGCAAGGATGGGATGAGCCAGAATGATATCTGCCATCATTTAATTGTCAGCCCGTCCAACATCACGCGTTTGATCGACCGGTTGATTGACGATGGATACGCCAAGCGCACGGTTTCGGCCGCGGACCGGAGGATCAAACTCATCAAGATCACCAACCGCGGTTCAAAGATTCTGGATAAAGTCTTTAAAGGTTACGGCGAAGTGATCCAGCAATCCGCTTACCTTTTAGAGAGAAAAGAAGTCGAGCATCTGGCTGCGTTACTTCTGAAGTGGTTTTCGAAATTAGATTATTCCGACACAAAGGGGGAATCCGATGAAGCATAAGACGACCATTTTACTGCTGAAATGTCTCTTGGCCGCGATGAGCCTTTACATGACTTATCTTGTTTTCGCCACATCCGTTAAAAGCAATTTGTGGGACGTCCTGCCCGCGCTCAATCAGGAGCCGTGGTTCACGACCACCATCCTGGATTTTTATTTCAATATCACGATTATTTCCCTCTGGACGCTCTATAAAGAAAAAAATATCGTTACGGCAATCGTCTGGATCATCGCGTTTGTCTGTTTGGGAAGTATCGCCACCGCCTTGTACGTTTTGATTCAGATCCTGAAATTAAAAGAGAATGAGAGTTCCCCGTTTGAAAAGATTTTATTACGAAAGGACGCGCGGTCATGATGACTCATTCGGTCAGCCAAGTCCTTGGTTCAGGTTTTTTGAGTGTCGCCCTGTTATTTTTTATCCTCTGGGTGATCCATTTACGTATTAAAAACGCCGGGATCGTTGATGTCGGCTGGGGATTGGGATTTATTATGCTCTGCGGGATTGACATCGCGTACGGACAAGGTTTAAACCTCAGAAACAGTCTTTTGTTATTGATGGTCGTGTTGTGGGGAAGCCGGATCACTTTTTTTTTGATCAAACGGATCTCCCGGGAAGGGCACGAGGACAAACGTTATCAGAAGATGCGCGACAGCTGGGGCAGGCCAATTGCTTTAAAATTTTTGTTCTTTTTTGAATGTCAGGCTATTTTGCAGATGATTCTCGCTGTTCCGTTTCTCTTCGTCAGCTTGAACGCGAAACAGGGGATCGCGTTTTGGGAACGACTGGGTTTGATCACCTTTGCCGTTGCGCTTTTAGGCGAAACGATTGCCGACGAACAATTGCAGCATTTCAAGACGAATCCGGCGAACAAAGGAATAACTTGCAACGAGGGACTATGGAACTATTCCCGCCATCCAAATTATTTTTTTGAATGGATGATCTGGACGGGATTTTTCCTGTACGCGTTGGGAAGTCCCCATGGTTGGATCGCGGTCATCAGTCCGGCGATCATGTATTATCTGATTGTGTATGTCAGCGGTGTTCCGTTGGCCGAAGAACAGGCGTTGAAATCACGAGGCGACGATTACCGGAAGTATCAGGCCACAACGAGCGTCTTTTTTCCAATGCCCAAGAGAGTTCATTAAATTTATTATGAGAATTTAGTCAATTCATCCATTGAAAATCATTCAGTCCAGGCCGAAGATGAAATCCCATCCGTTCTTGAAGCTTATGGAGGGATCGCCGACTGGGAAAAAGGAGAGCATACCGTCTTATGAAAGCAATTATTCAATTATCAAATCGTTTTTTGGAAAAAGGGTTGATCCCTGATCCACTGGTCCGTGTGGGGATACGCGGACTACTCAAGGATAAACTCAAGGCAGAAAGGAAAATCCAGCAGCTCCAAGGTCCAGATCGCAAAAAGGAGTTGGTGAATTTTCTAAAATCGTCGCCGATTGCGGTGAATACCCAAGAGGCCAACGAACAACATTACGAACTCCCGACGGAATTCTTTGAATTGATCATGGGAAAGCACATGAAATACAGCTGCGGTTACTGGAAGGACGGTGTTGTCGATTTCGATACCTCCGAGCACGACATGCTCGAATTGACGGTGGAACGCGCCGCGCTTAAAAACGGCCAATCGGTCCTGGAGTTGGGCTGCGGCTGGGGGTCGTTGACGCTATTTATGGCCCAGCGGTATCCGCAGAGTCAAATCGTCGCGGTCTCGAACTCGGCCACCCAGCGGAACTTTATCGAAAATCGCATGAAGGAACGTCATATCGCCAATGTCCGTGTCATCACTGGCGATATGAATCAATTCGATATCGATCAGCAATTCGATCGGGTGGTGTCGGTTGAGATGTTCGAACACATGCGTAACTACAACAAGCTTCTGGAGAAGATCGCGCGTTTCTTAAAAGACGACGGCAAATTGTTCGTGCATATCTTCACGCACAAGGAATACGCGTATCTTTATGATGAAAAGGACGAATCGGACTGGATCGGGAAATATTTTTTTACCGGCGGCATCATGCCTTCCGACGACCTTTTATTTTATTTCTGGGATTATCTGCAAGTTGAGAAACACTGGCACATCAGCGGCGTGCATTATCAAAAAACCTCTGAAGGCTGGTTGAAAAACATGGAGAAGAATAAAGACCAAATTATCCCGATCTTAAAAGCAACCTACGGGGAAGATCAATACAAAAAATGGTGGACGTACTGGCGGGTCTTTTTTATGTCCTGCGCGGAACTCTGGGGTTACCGCAACGGGACCGAATGGATGGTTAGCCATTACCGTTTTAACAAGGTGACTCAACGATGAAATCAATGGCCGTGATTGGAACAGGGATCGCCGGGATGGCAGCGGCTTATTTTCTAGAAGATAAGTACGCTGTGACTTTATTCGAGAAAAATAATTATCCCGGCGGCCATACCAACACCTTGACCGTGGATGAAGAGGGCCAGCGGATTTTTATCGATTCCGCGTTTATGGTTTATAACGAACGGACCTATCCAAATTTGACACGGCTCTTTAACGATTTGGGGGTCAAAACCAAGGCGACGGACATGTCGTTTAGCGTCCAGTATAAACCGGACGGTCTGGAATACTGCGGCACGGGATTAAACGGCCTGTTTGCCCAGCGTGAAAACCTTTGGTCGTTCAAATTTTGGAAAATGCTTTTGGACATGAACCGGTTCAACAAACAATCACTGGAGGTTTTAGAAGGAGACAAATACCGTTTGCATACAATCGAACGATATGCGAAAGAAAGACGTTACGGCGAGGATTTTCTTTTCAAATTTTTGGTCCCGATGAGTTCCGCGGTCTGGTCGACTCCGCCGGGATTAATGCTTGATTTTCCGATTGTGACGCTGGTCCGCTTTTTCAAGAACCATGGATTTCTGGGGTTAAAAGGCCATTATCAATGGCGGACCGTGGTTGAGGGCAGCCACCGGTATCGAAACAAGCTTTTATTGTCGTTGAAAGATAAAATCCTCCTGAATACCGGTGTCCGCAGGATTAGACGCAACAAAGGACAGGTGTTTGTCTACGATCATAATGGCGTTGAACGGGTTTTTGATAAAGTGGTCCTTGCCAGTCATGCCGACGAATCCCTGAGTTTATTGGAAAATCCGACCGATCAGGAAAGAAATCTTTTGGGAAAATTTAAATATCAAAGAAATCGTGCGATCCTGCATACGGACGATTCGGTCATGCCCAAGACCAAAGGTGCTTGGTCCTCGTGGAACTACGCGATCAAGCTCAATGGGGACGGTGACCTTGTTCCCTCGACAATTTATGACATGAACAGTCTGCAGCAGGTCTCTCAAAATAAAAATTATTTTATATCTATTAACGACCCGGATGATGTGGATCCTAAAAAAATATTGTGGAAAGGGGAATATGACCATCCCATCTATGATCTTGAGACCATCCATGCCCAAAGAAAACTCCCGGAACTGAACAAAAACGGGATGATTTATTTTTGCGGAAGTTATTTTCGCTACGGTTTTCACGAAGACGCGTTGACCTCCGCCATCGAGGTCGTCAAGGCCTTGACCGGGGAATATCCTCAAGGATTTGGAGGTTTTGGATTATGAATTCTTGTCTCTACGAAACCGAGATCATGCACCATCGGCTTGCCCCGCGGGAACACCGGTTTGCGTATCGGTTTTTTTCCTTTTATCTGGATCTGGATGAAATCGATGAATTAACGCGCCGGATCGTCCTGATGAGCCGCAACAAATTCAATGTCTATGGATTTTACGATTGTGATCATATGGGGACACCGGGACATTCGGTCAAAGACAATCTTTTGATGTATTTTAATGAAAATGGGATTGATTTTAAATCGGGGGGGCGTATTATGCTTTTGACCTACCTGCGCACCTGCGGGTATGTTTTTAACCCGGTCTCTTTTTATTATTGTTTCGATGAAAAAAATAATCCGCTGTGTGTCGTGCCGGAGATCGGCAACACCTTCGGAGAATTGAAACCATTTTTGGTCAGGAAGAAGGATTTGCACAGTAACCAGTTTAAGAACACACAGGATAAACTTTATTATATCTCTCCGTTTACGCGGCTAGACGATCAGCTTGATTTCCGCTTGACCATCCCTGATGAACGTTTGAATATCTGTATCGATACAACCAAAAACAACCAAAAAATTATTTTAACCACCATGACGGGACAACGCAGAGAATTGACCAACCGTAATCTCTTGAGACTGACTCTGCAATTCCCATTGGTGACGACCAAAGTGATTGCCCTGATCCATTGGCATGCGTTTCGGCTTTGGCTTAAAAGAATACCTTATCAAGAAAAGACCACCAATCCCCATTTACAGAAGGAGGTTTTCCGTGCCTGGAGTAAAGATAACAAGAACGCCGGCTGCGTTCATCCTTGATCAAAAATTAAACGCCTATCAAAGGTTATTGGATTTCGCCTTCCGTCCGATGACGATTGGCCGATTGAACATGCATCTTCCTGACGGACAAATTCTCAAGTACGGCCATGGACAAGGAGGCGTCACGGCGAATATCCACGTCAGCGATAACCGGTTTTTTAAAAAATGTGTGTTGTTCGGCGATGTCGGGTTTGGAGAGTCCTATATCGAATGTGATTGGCATACGGACAATTTGTTTAACGTCATCGCATGGATGATCGTGAATTTCGAAAACCATCCCACGTTGATGGACACCAAAAGTAGATCCGCGCCGGTCAATTTCCTGAAAGCGTTGAATAATCTTGTTTCCCTGTTTCGCCAGAATACGGTCGCGGGGAGCCGCAAGAATATTTCGGCTCATTACGATCTGGGGAACGATTTTTATCAGCTTTTTCTTGATCCGACCATGACGTACTCTTCCGCGTATTTCAAGGACGTGAAGCAGACGCTTCAAGACGCCCAGATCCAGAAGTACGAGGAAATTTGCCGAAAGATCAGGCTTAAACAATCCGATCATATTTTGGAAATCGGCAGCGGTTGGGGCGGTTTTTCGATCCTCGCGGCGAAGAATTACGGATGCCGGGTCACGACGGTCACGATTTCTCAGCAGCAATTTGATTACGCGTCCCAACGCATCCAAGAAGAGGGATTGTCCGACCGGATCGAAATCCAGCTGAAGGATTATCGTTACCTGCAGGGCAAATTCGATAAAATCGTTTCGATCGAAATGATCGAAGCGGTCGGGCACAAATTTTATAAGGCCTTTTTCCAGAAGTGCCATGACCTTTTAAAGAAAGACGGGATGCTGGCGATGCAGATGATCCTTTCGCCGGACCACCGTTACGCAAGTTTCCGCAAGAATATCGATTTTATCCAGAAACACATTTTTCCGGGGAGTCTTCTGCCGTCGTTGTCGGTCTTGCAAAAAGCGATCAACGCAACCGGAACGCTCAATTTATTTGATTTCGAAGACATGACCGCGCATTATGAAAAGACATTGGGCCTCTGGGCCGGGAATTTTAACCGGAAACTCGATCAAGTGCGCGCGTTGGGATTCGATGAAGCCTTTATCCGCAAGTGGAATTATTACTGGGCGTACTGCCAGGCCGCTTTCAAGACCCGCAATATCAGCGTCGCGCAGGCCGTCTTTTCGCGGCCGAATAGTTTGCTCTTGCAAAGCGAGTCGGGCTAAGATTTTTATTCCACCTTCGGTGTCCGCCCGCGAAGATTCTATTCCATCTGTAGCTTCTTTGATCATTTCAAGAACATTCCCCAAACGTACATTGTTCTAACTTTTAATTGTCCGTGATATCCGGCTAAGGTATAATCAAACCCTCCTCAATGCCTTGGGTTGGGAAGGTATTTCCGGAAAAATGGGGGAATGTATGAAAATCGTTTATGTCTTTGGTGTAGTTTTTTTTATTCTTTTCCTTTTTTCGTTGAAAGCGAGACAGGAAGAAGATTTTTTGCGCAGCAACGGCCTTTACCCGCCGCCAGGCACCGGGACGATCGAACATGTGAAATCCCTCGCCACCCGGGGTTACAAGATCCCGGCCATCAAGCTGTATCGCGAGATCAACGGTGTAGGGTTGAAGGAGGCGAAGGAGGCGGTGGAGAAGTTGACTGGGAATAGACCGAAAATTTAGGTGAGGAAGTTGTCTTTCGTCATTGATCATATGAAAAAGAAAGAAATTTATTCATGATCCCCCCACCCAAACTCAGAAGTCTCGAAGAAGAAAAGGAACGCCACGCCACCTGGCTGGAGTTGTTTTATGATCTGGTGTTTGTGGCGGTGATCTCCCAGATCGGTGTGATGTTCCATCATCATTTCAACTGGCAGGGCTTCGGGGAATTTGTGTTTTTGTTTATCCCGATCTGGTGGGCGTGGGTCGGGCATACGATGTATTCCAATCGGTTTGACACCAACGATATGTACCACCGGGTGATCACGTTTTTTCAGATGGGGGCCGCGGCTTTCCTTGCGGCCTCTGTCCAGGAAGCGCTGGGATATAAATCGCGGACCTTTGCAGCCGCGTATGTCCTGATCCGCCTGTCGCTGTTGATGTCATACATCCGGGTTTACCGGCACCTTCCGTTGACCCGTACTTTTATCGGCCGCATCGGCCCGGGATTTGCCATCGGAACCGGATGCTGGATTGCCTCATTCTTTGTCGAGAGTCCGTTGCGCTAGGTCTTTTGGGCGATCGGATTGACGATCGATTTCTTGATCCCGCGCTTTGCGCTGCGTAAAATTTCTTTGATCCCGATCCACACCGGACATTTTGCGGAACGGATGGGATTATTTATGATTATTGTTTTAGGGGAATCGGTCATCGCGGTCGTGCGCGCCGTCGCGGACATCGAATGGGAAGGAGCACGGATCGCGGTGGCGTTTGCGGGATTGGCGATGGCGATCGGGATCTGGTGGATCTATTTTGAATACGTCGATCGGTTTATTATGAATCGTTTCCTGGGTGCGGGGATTCCCTATGTCTTCGGGCATCTGCCGATTTATCTGGGATTGGTTGTTCTCTCAGCGGGGATCGAAAACAATATCATCCGTGATCCGCACATCCCGGAAAAGGCGATCCGGGCGGCCTGGTGCGGCGGGATGCTTTTATTTATCGGGCCGATGATGTATTTTGAAACCATCCGTCTGGCGGGCAAGAAATGTTTTCCGGTCATTTTGCCGGAAACGATCCTGCTTGTGACGCTCATGGGATTGATGATCTGCGGGGGATGGATCGGGCAATTCGCTTTCACGGTTTTGATTTGTGTGATGTTTGTCATTTTCGTCATCCAGAAATTAAGATTGCAAACGGTCGAAGAGGCGGTCGTTGTGCCGCAGTCACCGGCAACCGCTGTGCAAGCCGAGAAGGAACCCAATAAAGTGTGCTGTTAACAAGATTGGTTAAAGATCAAAAATGTTTTTTAATCTAGGCGGTTAGGATTTTAACAGAGGTCGCGGACTTTATTGGGATCACGCATTGTATTTTAGGGTTGTTAAATGAGGTTGGTGGTAAAGATTTGAAAGTAAGAAGAGAAAAATTTGAAAAATTTCTGGCACCTAGCTCTAAATGGATTTGCTTTTTGTTTTTATTTGAGATGCCAACTTTTGAAATCTTCTCCACACTTTCCGTTAAATTGTGTTATATTTTTGCTATGAAATCGCGCATTCTTCAAGAAGATCATGACGCTCTGATCAAACTCAACCGGTCGCTGTCGCCGGAAGAAAGGCTGGTCGCGTTTTATCATCATTCACAGCTTTTGATTCAACTGTCACCGGTCGGTCGTAATCATGCGAGACATCAGACCATCCGTTCCTCAACTGAACAACCCCCATTAACACAACGATGAGAACCACGTCCCCGGGCCAATCGGCCTTGCTCCTCCTTGATGTTATTGACATCCTTAATGAACGGCGGATTCTTTATGCTATTATCGGCGCGTTTGCCGCCTCGTTTTATGGGATGGTGCGCGCCAGTCTGGATGCGGATGCCGTGATCTCGATTGATCATGCTCAACAGAGTCTGCAGCTTTGCGACGATTTCCGTTTGAAGGGGTTGTTGGTTGAAGATCGCAAAGGCGATCACAACGATCCCATCCGGGAGGTCATTAACGTTCAAGATCGTTTCGGCAATCGTGTCGATCTTTTGATCGGAATCCGTGGCATGGCGCAAGAAGTATTTTCGCGTACCCAAAAAACAAAATTTAGCGGTTCCTCAATCAATATCGTCAGCCTGGAAGATTTGATCGCCTTGAAGATTTTTGCCGGCAGTCCGAAGGATCTTCAAGATGTCATCGGTGTCGTGAATGTTTCGGGAAAGAAGATCAATCTGGGCAGTCTCCAAGCGATCACGGCCCGCTACGGTGCTGACTGTGTCGAGAGGTTACAAATCCTGTTAAAAGAAAATCCTTTAGAAAAATGAGTTTTTAAAAGAGCCTATCCCCGTCTGTCCATTGAAACATTCTGACATCCTTCATCAGTCAATTCTGAATCCATTGAAAGGAGATTCACATGACCCAAACCGTACAGGAATTATCACCCACAAGGATTTTTGAAACCGGATTTGCTTTTTGGACCTCGAAGGTGCTTTTGACGGCGGTGGAGCTGGGTGTTTTTAGCGCGTTGTCGACTAAGAAAATGACGGCCCAACAATTAGGGGCGGCCCTGAAATTGCATCCGCGCGGGATTTATGATTTTTTTGATACGCTGGTGTCGATCCATTTTCTCAACCGGGAAGGCGACGGGCCCGGGGCGCTCTATAGTAACACCGAGGAGACGGCCCACTTTCTGGATCAGCATTCGCCGGGGTATGTCGGCGGGATTTTGGAGATGAGCAGCCAGCGGCTTTTTAAATTTTGGCATGACCTGCCGGAGGCGCTGCGCACGGGAAAGCCGCAGAATGAAATCAAACACAGCCGGAAATCCATGTTCGAAGAGCTTTATGACGACCTTCCGCGGCTCGAGCAATTTATGGGGGCCATGACCGGGATTTCGCGCGGCAACTTTCAGGCGTTGGCGGAAAAATTTGATTTTTCCCATTACAAAACCCTGTGCGATGTCGGGGGCGCAACCGGGATCCTTTCGATCCTCGTCGGCCGAAGATTTTCGCATTTACAATGTCAGAGTTTTGATCTCCCTCAGGTTCAGCCGATCGCGGCGAAACATATTCAGAAGGAAGGACTCGCCAGCCGCATCAAAGCCGTTTCCGGAGATTTTTTTAAAGATCAACTCCCGAAAGCGGACGTGATCACCATGGGCATGATCCTGCACGACTGGAACCTAGAGAACAAAAAGCATCTGATCCGAGCCGCTTATGAGGCGCTGCCCAAGGGCGGGGCCTTGGTCGCGGTGGAGAATATCATCGATGATGCGCGACGGGAGAACACCTTCGGGCTGTTGATGTCGCTCAATATGTTGATTGAGTTCGGCGACGCCTTCGACTTTACGTTTGCCGATTACAAAAGCTGGTGCGCTCAGGCGGGTTTTAAGGAATTTGAACTGATCCACCTGGCCGGCCCCTGCAGTGCGGCGGTGGCGTATAAATAGAGGAAAAAGGATGAATTGGAAAAGAGTTTCAGGGATAACGATCTTTTTCGGATTTTTCATTTCCCGTTTATGTGTCGCGGAAGATGTCGGGGATTTTAACGGAATTCCGATGAATTATTCGGAATGCGCAAAAACAGAACCGATGGACAGAACGGTTTCAAATCTCAAGTGTGACTACAGCGTATCCGCCGACAAAACCAATCTTCCCAAGATGGAAAAATTTCTGCAATGTCTTTCCCTGTATCCTGAATACGGGGACTTAGCGGAATTATCCTGCCGGTATGTCTCCAATGACGGCAATCCCATTGTTCCCGGGATTGTAAAATGTGTAAAAAGCGATGGGACCAATTACTTCCCGGGGATATTGGATGACCGGCCTTGTGTTCTGAGATTTTATAATCCGGATTATGTTTTTCCAAAAAATTTTCGGGAATGTCAATCTCGAGGCGGCGCGATGAGTCAGACTTATAGCGGGCAAGAGACTTGCCGGATCACCATCGAGCTGTGCGGGGACGATCCTTCGTCCTATTATTGTACGCACGTGTATAATCGGAAAGAATCCGAGGCTTTACTCGATACCTGTCGAGCGTCAGGGGGACAATTTGTGAACAGCTTAGGCCGGTTTCCCCAATGCGAATTATTATTCGAGGATCAACAAACCGGAGATGGGATTAATTAAATCGCTTGCAATATAAAAGTGACTATATTATGATGTCTGCATTGCTTGCAGAGTGCAAGTTGTCAAACACATTCAAAAATAGGGAGGATTGCATGATTAAACTGTACGGGATGGGGCTTTCGTTCAATGTCAGTAAGGTGCGTTATTGTTTGAATTATCTGAATCTCAAATACGACTGGGTGCAGACCAATCCGATCGCCGGCGAAAATAAATCGCCGGAATTCACAAGCATTTCTCCAACCGGAAAAATTCCCGCGATTGAAATCGACGGGCTCAAACTCTTCGAAAGCAACGCGATCAATCGTTATCTCGCCGCGACGAACAATTCACCGATCTATCCGCAGGACGCCAAAAAACGGGCACTGGTGGAGGCCTGGATGGATTATGTGGCGATTCATGTGGCCCACGCCCTGGGCCGTGTCCTTTTTAACCGTGTCTTTGCACCGATGACCGGCCAGACCGTCGATCAGGAATCCATCAAGGTTGGGCTGGAATTTCTCGACAAATATTTTCCGATTTTAGAAAAACAATTGTCCCAGAATCCTTATCTGGCCGGAAAGGAATTCACCCTGGCCGATATCAACCTGCTGTCGGTCCTGGATCCCTGCGAATTGTCCCAGATTTCGATCGACCGTTACCCTTCGCTCAAAAAATGGCGCAATAATCTAAAGGCGCAGCCTTTTTATCAAAAATGCTACAAAGATTATTCTCAATTTGTTCAAGATGCCATGAGCACAAAGGCGGGGAAGTAAAGACCAGTACTTTGTCAAACCCATTTTTAATAGTTGATCCCTCGATACTTTGAAGGAAATCAACTATTATTGAGCTTCTTTCTATTAAACGAAACTCTAAATCTCTCGCCATCATCGATGTCGGAAGCGAGAGATTTAGAGTTGAAAAGGAACAGCTCAATAAAAACAAAATTGACAAAGGACTAGGATTGTTTTTTTTCTCGTCATTGCGAATCATCGTTGATTGGGTATAGGATGGTAGTAATTTTTTTCTTGGCGATTCTGGTCGAATATTTCCAGGCGATGGCAATGTCCGGCAAAAAATCGGCAGAATAGATGCTACGCTGAAACAGCGATGACGCGCTATGATAGCAAGGGCGATTTTAAGTATCTGCTTCATGAACTTTTTGTTATGATAAACCCATGAAATCGTCACAGAAATCTCAAAAACTCACCGGTTGCCTTAAGCGGTCCATTTGTCCGATCACCAACACATTGGATTTGATCGGCGATAAATGGACGCTTTTGGTGATTCGCGACATGCTGTTTCTTAAAAAAAAATCATTTAATGAGTTTCTGGAATCTCCCGAAGGGATTGCGACCAATATCCTGACCGAGCGGCTTAATCGGCTTGAAGACAACGGGATCATCGCAAAACGTCCGTATCAAGAGAATCCGGTTCGTTATGAATATATCCTCACGAAAAGGGGCAACGACCTTCGTCCGGTGGTGATGGAAATGATCCGCTGGGGCAACGCGCACATCGAAGGGACGTTTGTTCCATCGAAAAAGATGGTGGGAAAATAGAGATGAGGCAATCCGGAGATTAAGGAGATTCAGGGACTAGGTATCGGGAGATTCGGGAATCGGGGAGGATGAAAATATTTTTGCTCCTGATCCCCCAATCCCCGAATGACCGGATCTCCCGGTTATACGTTAAGGAAATCTTATGTCTTACGATGAAAAGCTTGCAAAGCGCTTGAGCCGACTGGTGGCCAAGCGGAATGATTTTTATGAACAGAAGATGTTTGGCGGTGTGGGATTTCTTTTGCGCGGGAACATGTGTTTCGGCGTTTATAAAGAATTTCTGATTCTCCGTCTTGGCCCGGATCAGGCCGCAAAGGCCATGAAAAAATCACACACGAAACCCTTCGATATCACCGGTCGTGCCATGAAAGGCTGGCTGATGGTGAAACCGCAAGGCGTATCATCGGCGGTCGCGTTAAAACGATGGGTTGATCAGGCGATTGACTTTGTCGCTCAATTGCCTGCAAAATAAAAGATGAGTCCTTCCATCCTTTCCATTCAAAATTTAACCAAAACCTACGTTGACAAACTTCAGGCGCTCAAGAACATCAACCTGGAAATCCATAGAGGTGAGATCTTCGCATTGCTGGGACCCAACGGTGCGGGGAAGACAACGTTGATTAACGCGATCTGCGGGATCGTGAATCCCAGAGGAGGGAAGATTCTCGTGGACGGATTTGATGTGATCAAGGATTTTCGCATGACCCGATCGTTGATCGGGCTCGTTCCGCAAGAATTGACAACGGATGTCTTTGAAACGGTGTGGGACACCGTCAACTTCAGCCGCGGACTTTTCGGTAAATCTCCGGACCATGCTTATGTGGAACAAACACTCAAACAATTATCATTATGGGACAAGAAAAATAATAAAATCATGACGCTTTCCGGTGGAATGAAACGGCGGGTGATGATCGCCAAGGCGTTGTCGCATGAGCCGCGGGTTTTATTTTTGGATGAACCGACCGCCGGGGTCGATGTTTCTTTGCGCAAAGACATGTGGGATAAGGTGCGCGCTTTGAAAGAAACCGGCGTGACGATTATTCTGACGACTCATTATCTTGATGAAGCCGAGGAAATGGCGGACCGCATCGCGGTGATCAATCACGGTGAGATCATTGTGACCGAGAAGAAGACGGCCCTCATGAAAGAACTCGGGCGTAAATTGTTGACTTTGGATTTGAAATCGCCGCTCAAGGCCGTGCCGGTGCCATTAAATCGATGGAAATTATCGCTCAATGCCGAAGGAACGCAGTTGATTTACACGTACGATTCCACCAAAGACGACAACGGGATCGCTGAACTTTTGTCCGGTTTGTCCGCGGCAGGCATTCATTACAAAGATATTCATACCGACCAGAGTTCGCTTGAGGAAATTTTTATTCAATTGGTGAAACCGACATGAATTTAAACGCCGTGAATGCGATCTATTCCTTTGAAATGGCCCGCTGGTGGCGGACCTTGGCTCAGAGCATTGCTGCACCGGTCATTTCAACGACCCTTTATTTTGTTGTCTTCGGCGCGGCGATCGGCTCGCGCATCAGTGAAATTAACGGGATCGGGTATGGTTCGTTCATTGTCCCCGGATTGATTATGCTTTCGGTTTTGCAGGAGAGCATCGCCAACGCGTCGTTTGGAATTTATTTCCCTAAATATAACGGTTCCATTTATGAAATTTTATCGGCGCCCATCGCCACCGTGGAAATCCTGCTCGGTTTTGTGGGCGCGGCTGCGAGTAAATCGATTATGCTGGGATTGCTTATCCTGGCGACGGCGTATCTTTTCGTTCCGATTACGATTCATCATCCGTTGTTGATGTTTTTGTTCCTGGTGTTCACTTCGGTAACCTTCAGTTTGTTCGGATTTATGATCGGGGTGTGGGCGGACAGTTTTGAAAAGCTGCAGATCGTTCCGATGCTGATTATGACCCCGCTCACGTTTCTGGGAGGGAGTTTTTATTCCATTTCCATGCTTCCTGCGGTCTGGCAAAAAATTTCAATGCTTAATCCCGTCGTGTATCTGATCAGTGGTTTTCGCTGGAGTTTTTATGAATCCGCGGATGTCGCGCTGGGGGTGAGCCTTTTCATGATTACAATTTTCCTTTTAGCCTGTCTTGTCTTGGTGCGTTGGATGTTGATCACGGGGTATCGGTTGAAGAACTAATACTTTGTCAATTTTGTTTTTAATAGTTGATGTCCTTCAAAGTATAGAGGGATCAACGATTAAAAACGGGTTTGACAAAGCACGCGAATTCCTTTTTGACTATCGAAGATGACTATGGTATCTTTTAACTATTCATGCGCGTGTCTATTCAATCGCTCCGGTTGCGTTTGGAATGGAGGAAAGCCTCGGTCATTTTCATCTTCAGCTTTGATACGCAAAGGATTTCTGGGATGATGAAATTAATTCAACGAAGATATTTTTCTCTCCTATCGGCCTTCAGCGCATTTTTATTTATTTTGACAACCAGCGCGCCACCGATGCTGGCTCAGGGCGTTTATCCGCTTTCATTACCAGTCCCAGGGACGCTGGTCAATCCCAGCAGCGCATTTGTGCCGGTTTTGTTAAAAGGAATGACCATCCATCCGGACGATCCCCTCAAATTTGATTTTATTCTTGATAGCGGTAATACCAGTCTTTCTCGAGAGGCCATGACCAAGGAATCTGAACGGCTGGTCAAATATTTTCTCGCTTCCATGACGATCCCCAAGGATGATTTTTGGGTCAATCTTTCCCCGTATGAAAAAGAACTGATGATCCCGGAAGAATTGGGGAGAACCGACCTGGGGCGGGATTTATTGGAGCAAGATTATATTCTGAAACAATTGACCGCTTCGTTGATCTATCCCGAAAGAGATCTGGGCAAAAAATTTTGGGATCGAGTTTATCAGCAGGCTCGGGAAAAAATGGGCACGACGGAAATCCCCATCAACACGTTTAATAAAGTCTGGATCCTCCCGCAAAGCGCCACGGTCTATGAAAACGGACAGACCGTTTATATCGTGCAGGGCCGTCTGAAGGTCCTGCTCGATCAAGATTATGTGGCCCTGCAGAACAACCGGAACAACAAGGATCTCAAGATGGCCGAGTTATCCGAGACGCAAGTGGACGATTCTTCGTCCATCTCTTCGAATATCATCCGTGAAATCGTCCTCCCCGAGATCGAAAAGGAAGTGAATGAAGGGGAGAATTTCGCGCCGCTGCGCCAGATTTATTATTCCCTGATCCTGGCCAAATGGTATAAGGAAACGATCAAGGGGAGTTTGCTCTCCCATCTCTATGTGAACCAGAAGAAAACAACTGGTATCGAGTTAGACGATCAGACCGTTAAAGACCAGATTTATGATCAATACATGGAGGCGTTTAAAAAAGGGGTTTTTGATTATATCAAGAATTTATCTCATAAATAACTTTTAACGAAGTTCATCTCCGATAAAATATTTCTAGGAGGTGAGCTTATGGATCTTAAAGACGAGCAATGGGCAATCATAGAACCATTAATACCAAAACC
>JAHFFY010000046.1:0-15936 GCA_023247705.1 Candidatus Omnitrophota bacterium
TTCCCACACCAATCGCTTAACTACAGGACGCCAACGCAATTTTATGATCACTTTTTGTCAAAAAACAACCAGCCAGTTCTAACTTAAAATTCCCTTGCTTAATGGGGGGCATTACAGCATTACACAGGTCATTATTTTTGCACAGCAATAAAAAGAAAACTGTCAGGGGACCAGGGGCAACTGGATCACAAACCGGGTTTCTTTCATATATTCGGAGAGAAACGAGACCTTGCCGGCATGATTGTCTTCGATGATCTTCTGGATGACGTAAAGACCGAGACCGGTCCCCTTTTTGCTGGAGACCTTCGTGGTGAAGAATGGCGTGAACAATTTTTCGCGGTCTTCTTTTCTGACACCGATGCCGTTATCGACCACGTTGATCTCCATCAAATGCCCATCGGGCTTAGCCGAGATTTGCAGATGAGGTTTGTAATTGGGTTCTTTCTTTTCGGTCTTGCGCTGGACCATCGCGTCGTAGGCGTTGTCGATCAAATTAAAAAAAACCTCCTGCAGCTGGGTAAAATTTCCTTTCAGTTTGGGAAGATCCGGGGGATAGTCATGAACCACCGTCAGTTGATTGAGCTTCACTTTATACTGGGCCATTTCAAAAGAGGCCTTTAACATTTTTTCAAAGTCCACCTCGGTCAAACCCTGTTCCCCTTTGCGGGTGTATCTTAAAAGCCCCTGCACAACCTCCCCGCCCTGCTTCACGTTATCCTGGACCCGTTGCAAGGCGAACTCAATGTCCACCAGCAGCTGCTGAATATCCTGCGACATCGGGACGTCTTTCTTCATGTGGATGGAATCAATGGCGTCCCCGGCGATAAAACCCAGCGCGTGCAGGCGGTTGTTGATTTGATGGGACAGCCCGTCGGCCATGGTGCCGATCGTCGCCATCTTTTCGGCCCGGAAGAGTTGTTCCTGGGTTTTTTTCATGTCTTCATAAAACTGGGCGTTCTCGATGGCCAGGGCCGCCTGGTTGGCGACGATCGTAAAGACCGCCAGATCGCCTTCGCTGTAGAGCTTGCCGGATTTTTTTGCCCCGAGGATGATCAGTCCCAGCAATCGTTCATCGATGAAACTGGGAACAACGACCGCAGCTTCGAGTTCCTTTAAAACCACTTCCACCTGGGCCAGCTGATGGTCGCCGAAGTCCTGGGTCCGTTGTTTGATCTCTTCATAGACGATCGGATTTTTGGTTTGTTTGACATAGCGAATCAACGGAGATTCGTTGTCGATAAAACCGACCGTTCGTAATCCCTCTTTCTTGCGCCGGTAAGCCCCGAGGACGTAATTCTTGTTAAAAGAATTATACAAATAAACCGAACTGTGGTCGATCTGAACGGTCCGCGTGACCACGTAAACAATCAGGTTCAGCAACTGCTTCAAATCTTTAATCCGTCCCATCCCGGAGGACGCCTGCCGCAGCGTCATCTGATACCGCCGCTGTTCCTGCAGCAGGCGGTCTTCGGCTTTTTGCTGGATGAAAAAATAAATAAACGGCCCGCCGGTGGCGAGGATCGTGGAAACAACTAAAGGCACAACCCACCAGTTGGCCCCAATCCAATCCATCAATCGCTGTTGCCA
Source organism: Candidatus Omnitrophota bacterium (assembly GCA_023247705.1). GTDB lineage: Bacteria > Omnitrophota > Gorgyraeia > Zapsychrales > JAHFFX01 > JAHFFY01. The sequence goes on from JAHFFY010000046.1 coordinate 1,588, forward strand.
GCCGAAAGCAATGGCAAAGGGGATGCCAAGGACCATGGCATATACACAGAGAAAAATGCCAGTACGGGTTATTGCAATAGTTAAGTCTAATAATCTGTATTTTAAGATTGCATAAGTTACAATAATACAATAAATTGATACTGTAAAATTTCCATAGGGATAAATGTTTATCCCAAACATTGGAAAAAAATTAGTTGTCCCTCCTAGAAAGCCAATAAAAAATCCAACAAATAGATATATGGCTTGATTTCTTTTAACACCAGTCAATTTCTTAAAATTTGTAATTAATTCATAGTGTCCTTTGATAACTAGAAACAACCAAATAACAAAAGATATAGGAAAAAAGATACCCACAGAGTCAACATAATACAAAGAATTCCAAAGAAATTTTAATTTTGCAATATAAATATTCCCCGTAAAATTTATAAGTAAAAATAGAATTCCTTGTAAGTAAGCAAAAACAATAGTAAATTTACGATTGATCTCACAAAAAAGGCAGGCAAAATGATAGAAAAAAACCGCTATAAAAATTACACCGATAAACGAAAATTTCCAGAGAAATAACGCTGATTGCTCTTCTTCCATCCTTCCAATAAAAAAAGAGGAATATCCCCAAACCGCAACTGCAATATTAAATAAAGTGAGAACTCTATGTAATCGATTTTTCCCATATACTAAAAGAAAAAAAAGGAGTATTGTGCAAGTTCCCCCTAACAAAGCACCAGAAAAAGAAAAAATATAAGAACTAATATAATTAGTCATTTAATTCATATCTTCTTCAATAGAATTGCAGCATTATAACCTGCGAAAGCACTACATGTCTTTAATACAGTCTTATAATCGACTTTCTTCTCCTCAAGTGCTAAATTTAAATTTCGAAAGCAATTTTCCTTATCTATATTTAATATTGGCAAAATAACTTTATGTTGCATTGATAACAAAATTATTGCTAATTCAATTAGGGTGCACCCTCCTAATTGATGACCAACAAACGGTTTTAAAGCAGTAATTAGAGTTTTATCTGATTTTCTAAAAACATTCCCTATAGCACTAGCTTCATAAACATCACTTAAATAAGTTCCAGTTCCATGAGCACAGATTAAATCAATATCGCTGACTCCTAGTCTATTTCTTTTTAAAACATTTTTAAGAGTGTCCGTCAAATAGTTCTCCTTAATAGCAGGAGTAGTAATCTTCCACCCTTCTAATTGAAAACTTCCACCTAAATATTCAGCATATATTTTTGCTCCTCTTTTATTTGCAACATTATAATCCTCGACTACCAAGGCAGTTGCTCCTTCCCCAAAGACAAATCCATTACCCTTTCCAGAAAAAGGCCGAATCTTGCCATCTAAAGAATACATACCAAGCGATTTAAACCAAAGATATTTAAAAACATCTGGACAATCGCCACCAACCACCACAACTTGTGAAGATTTTCCAGAAACAATCATATCTTTGGCAGCTTCTAAACCATACAAACCAGAAGCACACGCGTTATTGACATAAAGAGAGTATTGATGAATTTTAAAAACTTTTGCGATATGAAACAAAAACATAAACGGCTGAGTTTCATATGCCGTCCGGACAACTTTTGCATATAATTTTTCAAAATATTTAATTTTATCTTTAATAAACAGCTGATTTCTTAGATTATACGATTCACCAAATAACTCCCAAAGAAGTTGCTCAAGACATGGATTTTCATGAGCGACAACTAATCCAAGAGATTTTTTTTCATATTCATAGTTGATACCACTATCTTCTAATGCTAATTTGGTAGCTGCTAATAAAAAATTTAAGTCTCTGTTTTCTTTATTCCCTTTCCACATCCTGATATAATTTAATTCTTGAGTATCAATATTAAAATTATTTAGGTCAAAATTTTTTACACGGTGCATATAGAACTCTTCCCACTTCTTGTTATTGACCTTGAATTTAATGGATTCCAGTCCTAGTCTTCTAGTTTTAATTCCTTGCCAAACAAGATTTTTACCAATACCTACAGAAGCTATCGGCCCTAAACCAGTAATGACTATTCTCTTTTTCATCTGAAAATCTCCAACTGTTCAATTTTCATGCTTATTGGTGCGGGCTTTTTGCACGCATGGTGGTTTCATCTTTTTATGTGTTTTTAAAGTCCAAAGCAGTTGAACAGCAAGCAACAGCTTCTATCGCGGTGAGACTTTCACCGATGATATAGTCCTCGACCCGGTCGATCATCAAAAACGGATAGGCCTGAGGCAAGATTTTTTGCAGTTGGGGGTATGCGATGATATTTTTTTCTCGGGGCATTCCGATCGAGGATTGGTTCATTTGTCTTTTTAACCAAGGTGTCAGGATTTTAAGAAACAATCTTAAGCTTTGCAGCCTGTAAACAGTAACATCTTGAAATTTCAAAAGATAAAACCCAAACAAACCAAAATCGAGCATTGGTTCCTACTCAAGAAATCATATTAAGTCTACTCAACAGCCCCCCCGCGGTCAAGAGTTATTCTGGGTTTATGAACTTCCAATCCACAGATTCCTCACGAACCGGCCCGCCCGGAATCAACCATTGGCCGCGATCACCCCGCCGGCGGTGTTTCCTTAACACATCCCTCTCAAAATATTTCAATGTATCCAGCCCCGCCGGCAACGCGCCGTTCATCAACGCCAGCCCGGCCAGCATGGACAAGCCGATGCCGGTTTCCAAACTTGAGCTGATCACCGCTGAGAGGTCCCTGCGTTTGGCCCAATCCATCCAGGCGAGGGTTGTGAGTACACCGCCCACGATCGTCGGTTTCAGAACAATCGCCTTCAACCCCTGAAGGCGATCCAGATCCTGGGGGTGGATCCGGTCCAACGATTCATCAAGCGCCCAGGGAATTTTTGTTTTCTTAAAAAAATGATTCCAGGATGCCCTGGATGCAGGAGCGAACGGTTCTTCCAGATATTCAATACAATCGCTTCGCAGCGCCTTTGCGAATTCGAGGGCTTCATTCAAACGCCACAATCGATTGGCGTCCAAAATCAAACGGGCCTTCGCAAAAATCAGTCGACTGACCTGGTTGACTTTTTCGATGTCGGCGTCCATCGGGCCACGTCCGACTTTTAGTTTTATCAATCTAATCCCCTGTGGCAACATCCCTTGGACTTGTTGGACCGCCTCCTCTTTGGTTCCTTCGGCCAAACCAATGACGGAAAGCGATTGCGGCGCCGGATGTCCGGTGAGTAATTGACAAAGGGATTTTTTCTGCCAGCAAGCCCACCCATTCAAGACAGCGGATTCGATCCCGAAACGCACGGATGGAAAAAGACCGGAATCCGACGTCTGGGATTTCAGCCACGCTTTCATTAATTCGCGATCCCTGGGAATGGATTGTCCCAACAAAACAGATTTGAAAGAAAGGATTTGTTTCCGGGCCGACGTTAAACGTTCCCGGCTGACGCCAGGCAACGGAGCAATTTCACCGAAGCCGACAACCTGGTCGGGGCCTTTTAACCGCAGCAGGAGCCCTTCACGGCTGGTTAAAACGGTTCGCTTAACGGGAAACGGCCGCGTGAACGGAATTTTAAAAGAAAAAATATCAATGCTGGTGATGGGGAAAGACGTCATTTATTTGTATTGCTGCAGGGCTACGATTATAAAAGGATAAAGAAATCCCGCCGAGAAGACCAGGCTATAAAGCAACAGTAAAAAACCTGTATAAGCCAACGCCTTGTTTAACGACGGGCCGTCGGTTTTGGTCAACACCGTCTGCAGCGCGGGAATCGCCAAATAACTTAGGGCAACCGTCGCCAAGATATGGATATAATCCTGCGTCATGCCATACACCAAAACCGGAATCAAAAAAGCACTCAACACGGCAAAGCAATATTCCCCCCGGGCAAAAGACGGACCGAAACGCACGGCGAGGGTCTTTTTGCCGGCGGCCCGGTCTCCTTCGATGTCCCGCAGATTATTGACGGCCAGGATGGCCGTCGATAAAAATCCCGGACCAAAACCCGCGGCGATCACCGCCGGATTGATTTCCAGGGCCTGAACATAATACGTTCCGGCGACCGCGACGGGGCCGAAAAAAATCAACACAAAAATTTCGCCTAATCCCAAATACCCCAGTGGCCGCGGCCCGGCGGTGTATAAAATCCCCGAGAGGATCGAGCAGATCGCAATCACAACGATCGGTTCCCCGCCGCGTTCAATCAAGGGGAGCGCCATCCTCACGGCGATCAAAAACATTAAAACAAAGGCGAGGATGATGGCCCAAGGACTCACCAGCCCAGCCTGGGTCACGCGCAGCGGGCCGACACGGTTCGGCTGGTCCGCGCCCTTTCGGTAATCAAAATAATCGTTGGTTAGGTTCGTTGCGATCTGGATCGCGACAGCCCCCCCCAGCGCAAACATGGCGGAGGGCAAATGCGCCAGCCCGTCCCGGAAAGCCATGGCGGTCCCGATCAAAACCGGTGCCACCGCCGCCGAGAGGGTTTTGGGGCGGATGGCGAGGAGCCAAATTTGGATTGGGGTTAAGTTGGCCATTTACGTAAGAAGTTAGATGTTAGACGTGAGACGTTATTAATAATCTTTACAAAACGATTCTGTTTTTCGTTCCATAGTAATAAGCATCGCAAAGACATGTTCATACTTTTGGTCTAATTCATCAAACAATGCTTGATCAATATAATGACATTGCAGGGCAAACTCCAACCATGTTTGAGTTTCTGCGGCTTCTTGTTCGCAATCTGTCAATCTATTGATAAATGCTGCTTTATATCTTCTTTTCCTCCAACATTCGGCTAAATTGGCGCATACTGATCTTGAAGAACGTCTAATCTGATCAGTTAACGAAAATCGTTCTTCCTTTGGAAATCCTTTTGATATTGCATAAATTTTCATAGCCGTATCAAAAGATAATTTGTATACATTCATTTCACGAATACTACCGACTCTTCTATTCATCTGCTGATTATTCACCGTTGTTCCTTTCTCTTACAAAACTAATTTACCTCTTACGTCTTACATCCTACGGCCTCTTCGGAAATCTTGAAAAATCCGGTTTTCTCTTTTCAACAAACGCATTGCGCCCTTCCTGGCCTTCTTGCGTCATATAAAAAAGCATCGTCGCGTTGCCGGCCAGTTCCTGCAGCCCGGCCTGGCCGTCGCAGTCGGCGTTTAACGCGGCCTTCAAGCAGCGGATCGCCATCGGGGAATTCGCCAAGATCTCGCGGCACCATTGGACGGTTTCTTCTTCCAATCGTTCATAGGGCACAACCGTATTCACCAACCCCATCTCGAACGCTTGTTTCGCGTCATACTGACGGCACAAAAACCAGATCTCGCGCGCCTTCTTTTGTCCGACGATCCTGGCCATGTAACTCGCCCCGTATCCACCGTCGAAGGAACCGACCTTCGGGCCGGTCTGGCCGAAAACCGCGTTGTCCGCCGCAATCGTGATGTCACACAGAAGATGCAAAATGTGTCCGCCGCCGATCGCGTAGCCGGCGACCATCGCGATCACCGGTTTGGGGCAGGTGCGCATTTGTCTTTGAAAATCCAAAACGTTCAACCGGTGGACCCCTTTCAAATCCTTGTAGCCCGCGTCCCCGCGGATCTTCTGATCGCCGCCGGAACAAAACGCCTCTTTGCCTTCTCCGGTTAAGATAATCACGCCGATTGTTTCATCGTCACGGGCATCGGACAACGCCTGCGACATCTCGCCGACCGTCAACGGCCGAAAGGCATTACGCACCTGCGGACGGTTGATTGTGATCTTCGCAATCCCTTCGGCTTTGTGATATTTGATGTCTTCGAACTTTTTAGCCTCGTGCCATTTGATTGATTTTTTCATAAATTTATTTCCTGTTGTGATTGCACCTTCCCCACCTCCGGGGTTGAGGAGGTGACGTGAATCTCCACAATACATCCCAGCCGGAAAATCCAGTCCGTTTGACGCTCCAAGCAAAACGCTTCCACCCCCAGACATTTTTGCCCCTCATAATCAACGAAACGAAAATCCTTCGGAATAATCCGGCGCGTATGTTTTTCGCCTTTCTCTTTCAGGTAAACGATCTCCAGCGTCTGCCGCTGCTCGATCGCCTCACGGATCAAATTCTTTTTTGCCTCCAACGGAAAAAATCGTTCGGCCATTTCGTATTGATAATTCTGAATAAAGTCCTGCACGCGCGAATCCAATATAATGTCCCGTTTGCTGATCGGCCGTTTTAACAAAATTCCTTCCAGGCTCGTGCAGCGGCTTAACGCGACGTACGTCTGACCGTGCGAAAACGTCCCGCGGCCCAGATCGATGATCACTTTATCAAAGGTCTTCCCCTGGCTCTTGTGGATCGTCACGGCCCAGGCCAATTTTAATGGATACTGCCGGAACGAACCGATGAGTTCCGTATCGATCTTCTGGGTCTCTTCGTCATAAAAGAATTGAAACAGCTCCCAGGTGAACAACCCGACATCCACCCGGTTGCCGTCGGTTAATTCGACACGGATCGTGGTCTCCGCCCCATCGTGTTCATCGACCGCGATCACCTTGCCGATACTGCCGTTGATCCAGCGCCGCGCCTGATCGTTGTTGAGCAGCATGACCTGCGCGCCGACCTTTAATTCCAGATCCTGGCGCGTCGGAAGATTCTTTTGTTCGAAATCGCCGGCGATCTCGCCTTCAAAACGAAAGGACTCTTCATCGATCGCTTGAAGTCTTGCGTCATTGATATTGTCGGCGAGTTCGTTGGTCGTCGTCAGATAAATATAAAAATCTTTCGCCGCGCTTTTGAGCTGCGGATCATAGCGGCTGTTTAAAAATCGCAATTCTTCCGTATTGATCGAATTGTTGCGGATTTTGTTGAGCACCTCCAAAAACGCCTGGTCCTGCTGACGGTAATTTTGATCGAGCTCAACAAACTGCATCGCAAGTTCCCTGAAAACCTTGGCCTCAAAAAAATACGGACTCTGGTAAACCGATTGAAAGATCGATTGTTCCTTCGTGCGGACAACCGGCGGCAGCTGAAACAAATCCCCGATAAAAATCATCTGGATACCCGCGCAGGCTTTTTTTGAGTTCCCCCCGTGCAGCCGCAGCGCCGCGTCGATACAATCCAAAAGGTCCGCGCGCACCATCGAGATCTCATCGATGATGATGACCTCGACCTCCTGCAGGATCTTTTGTTTATTCCTGCTCAAGCGGATTTCGGAGACCATGTCCACGGTCGTATCGGGTTTAAAATTAAAAAAGGAATGAATCGTTTGGCCGCCGACGTTGATCGCCGCCACCCCGGTCGGGGCCAGCACCACATTCTTCTTTTTGGTGTTGCGGCAGAAATATTGCAGGAACGTCGATTTCCCCGTCCCCGCTTTGCCGGTGACAAAAACATTATCCCGTGTGTTCTCAACCAAATCATACACCCTGTGAAATTGGGCATTGAGATCGAGGTCTTTCAAATTGATTTCTTCCCGTTCCTGCATCTTAAGCTGTTCCCTTCATTTTATTTAAAGCCGACATGATTTTCTTCTGAAGATCTTGGTGAACCTGCCAATTCGTTTCCCGGTTTGTTTTGATTTCAACGATCGCTGATTTGCGGTGGGCCAGGGCTTTCTGATAGTGGAGAAGCAATTCATCTTTCCTGCGCGGTTGAAAATAATTCAGGCCGAACATCCGGGCAGCACTTGCGAATTCCAGATGGTGGGGCGTTGCGAAATATTTCTCAAAAAGATTTTTCTGATCCATCCGCGCGATCGGCAGGAAAGAAAAGATCGCGCCTCCGTCATTATTCAAAACGACCACCACCACCGGCTCCCTTGAGCGGGCCACCATGGCCAGTGAGTTGAGATCATGTAATAACGCCAAATCTCCAATCAATAACGTGACAGGTTTCTTCAAGCCCTGGGCAAACCCGACGGCCGAGGCGACCGTCCCGTCGATCCCGCTCGCGCCCCGGTTGGCGCCGATTGTGACGGAATAAAAACCCGACGCAGCGTACATATCCATATCGCGGATGGGCATACTGCTGGCTAAAAACAGCGCGTGCTGCGCCGGACAATTTTGTGAGATCACCCGGGCCACCATGGGTTCGCTTAAAACATCCTCCTTGTCCTGAAAGACATCCATGGTCTCAGCGACGCTCAAAGATAAATTCCTGAGCCATTTCAATGAACGATCGGAAGTTTTCGGTGCAATCAATGGCAATAACCCGTTGCAAAACTGCGCCGCGTTGGCTTCAACGCGTAACGTCACCTGATGCAACGGATCATTGCGTAACGGATGATTCAGGACCATCACATAATGCGCCGGTTTTTTCTTTAAAATAAATTGACCCCATCGTTTGGACGTTATCCGGCCGCCCAGATGCAAAACACAATCGACCGCGAGCCGTTGCATCACCTTTTCGGAAAGCAAAATCTGATCGAAATGCGCGATGACATTCCCTTCCCCGCGGCCCAGACGCAAACCCGAAGTGATATCGGGAAAGACCGGCCAATTTAGTTTCGCGGCGATCTCACCGACCGCTGTCCGTTCTTCAGCGGTATTCAATTTTCCGACGACAATGATGCCGTTTTTAGCTTGATGATTAATCATGTGCGCCATTTGAGACAAATGGTGACGCGACAGGGATTTTTCCGATGGGATATACTGCGAATAAGCGTTCTTTTCTTTAAGCCATGGCTGGAGTTCCTTAAAATAATCCTTCGGAATTTTCTCTTTGATCGACGGAGATAACGGTTCGCGGAACATGCAATTGAGATGGACCGGTCCCGGCGGATTTCCGTTCGCGCGATAGACGGCCTGGCCGATTGTGGTCAAAACCACGGCCGGTTTGATGTTGAGATCCGGGCATGGACAATCCATCTGCCAGCGGACATACTCACCGAACATCCCGGGCTGTTCAATCGTTTGGTCGGCGCCGGTTTTTCTAAGCTCCGGCGGACGGTCGGCGGTCAAGACGATCAGCGGCAGTTTTTTTTTCGAGGCTTCAATGACCGATGGAAATAAATTGGCCACGGCTGTACCGGAGGTCACAATAACAACCGCTGGCCGGCAAAGCGCACTCACGAAGCCCAAAGCGTAAAAGCCCAATCCCCGCTCATCGTAATGAATAAAACTCTTCGCCTTTGGATTCGTCGCCACCGCCACCGTCAACGGCGATGAACGCGAACCCGGGGCAATACAAAAATAATCCGCACCCTGACGGCAAAGCTCTTCCACCACGAGCGACGCCCAGACGTAATTCAAGTTTGGAATTTTCTTAAAATAATCAGCCCGCATATTGAAGAATCTTGAGAAACGTTTGGATTTTATTCTCGATCTCCTGCCATTCTTCTTCGGGGATCGAGCCCTTCACGATCCCCGCCCCCGCGTAAAGCGACAGCTGCTTTTTATTCATCAGGCAGGAGCGGATGGCGACCGCAAATTCAACTTCGCTATGGCTGATATAACCGATCGGACCGGCATACCAGCCGCGGCTGAACGGTTCGCATTGCGCGATCAGTTTTAGGATTTCGATCTGTCCGTTGCCGGCCACCGCCGGAGTTGGATGCAGGGAATCAAGAATCGCATCATCGAAGACATCTTCTTTAAGCTGCCCTTCATAGCGAGAGACCAAATGAAAACTATCTTTTAATTCCAGAACCGACAGCGACTGTATCTCTTGGACCGACTGGCACAGAGATCCCAATTCATTGCGCAGAAATTTATCGACGAACAGATGTTCTTTCAGATCTTTCTGTGAATTTAAAAGCGCTGTTTTCAACTTTTCATTCTCCTCATCCATCACCCCACGCGGCCTGGTCCCGGCAATCGCTTCGCTGGCAATCATCCGTCCCTGCCGCTGATAAAGCCGTTCAGGGGAGGCCCCCAAAAACGCCGTCGATTCATTCACTTGAAAACAAAAATAAAAACATTGATCGGTCTTGAGCGTAATTTCTTTTAAAAATTCAAACGGGTTGACCTCGCAGGATAACTGCAACACTGTTCTGCGAGCGAGAACGATCTTTTTATTATCGGCCTCCTTTTTAGCGCTCTTCTTGGGATTTGTCGGCAAATAACCCATGTTATCTAAAACTTCGCTGATGAGTTTAAGCCATCGGTCTTTTCCGGGAAAGTCAACGCGTTTGATCACACTGGGCAGGGTATAAATTTTTTCTAAGGGGTGTACATTGATCTTACCCAACTCGGTAGTAACTTTCCGGTAAACGTCCTTGGCATTTACTTTAATCACAATATTGCAGGCCAGAAACGTCTGCTGCAAATACCGGACAATTTCGAAACGCGGCAGCCAAAAATGGCAAAGACCGAAACTGCCCCAATCCTGATCAACATGATCCGGATCAAACGCAAAGCCGCCGAAATAACGCATGTGACGGTAATTCGAGGACAATAGGGCATGAAAATATTCAAATGCCCTCGTATAATCAAGATGCTCAAAATCAATTTCATCAGCGATCCCGATCCCGCCCACCTGAAGCGTTCGGTCCCGATTGGCCCAATACAAAAGTGGTCCCGGCGGCTGCTGGGCCAGCCAGCCCAGAATATCCTGAGGCTCGATGGGAATTTCCAGACGGAAAACTTGGATTTCTCCGTCTTTGTGCGGATTTTTCTTTCTCAACTCCTTCACCGCCTTATGCAGAAGCTTCTTGGCCTGAGGGAGAGAATATATTTTATTTTCTAAAGACATCATGATACGCTCAAGATTTATCGCCCTGATAAATGGTGGCGATTCCCTTCAGGAGAGGATGCGCCGTCACTTTTTGAAAGCCGGCATTGGTCATCATCCGGCAGAAATCTTCTCCGGAAGGGAATCGTTCAATGGTTTGACTCAAATAGCGATAAGCTTGATGATTGCCGGAAAAAAGAGCCCCCACGAACGGAACAAATGTGCGCAAATAAAATAAATGCCCTTTGCGGATCAAGGCATTCTTCGGCAAAGAAAATTCCAGGACTAACGCCCGTCCTCCATGTTTCAAAACGCGGTACATCTCTTTCAAAACCTGGTCCGGTTCGGGCACATTACGAATCCCGAAGGCAAGCGTTATAAGATCGAACATGCGATGCATAAAAGAGATATTTCGGATGTCTCCTGTCTGCAAGACGACTTGATCGCTCAGTCCTCTCTTTTCGATCTTTTTTCTTCCGATAAAGATCATCTTCTCAGCCATATCAATACCGACGCCCTGAATGATTTTCTTAGAATGAGTAAATAAAGTAATCAAGACATCGCCCGTGCCGGTGGCAAGGTCCAAAACCATCTGATCGGACTGAGGCAAGAGGAAATCCACCATTTTCCGACGGAAATAGGAATGACAACCAAACGATAAAATACTGTTTAGAAAATCATAGCGCGGTGAAATCTCATCAAACATCCGCCAGGATTCAGCCTTCAGGGCATTGACGTCCATTTCTTGGGACATGGTGTTTTCCTTTTTGGTGTGTGGATTATGTGGAAAATATGAGTCATCCTAACATATTTGAATTATAAGATCAAACCTGTTTTGCAGTTCCTCGAGACGAGAAAAAAAGGACTTGCGAAGGGTATTACCGCCGGCTTAATTCCTGTTTTCTTTCCATGGATAAGCCTAACAAAAACGGGACATCAGGAACCGGAACGATCTCGATAATATGCGGGACCAGACCGTTGATGGGGATCTTTTCAAGATTATTCGGATTGAAGGGCGGATTAAAATCAACCCCGTCGCCTTGGGTTTGGAGGTTGAGGGTGTTGGGATTGAGGTTGATACCGCCGTATTCGGGTGAGGTGATAGCTCTTTCTTTGGGGTGGTCTTGAACATGAGCGTCATCAAGTTTTGATGTTGCCGTATCTTGAACTCTCAATCGATCTGATAGATTCTCGTCTTTTAAATTCAACAACGCTTTATCACTGGATCCGGCTGAACCAAGATCAACATTGATTTCTCCACTATTATTCTTAACCCACTCAAGCGCATAATCCCGGCGATGTTTCAAAGTTTTTTTTAGAAAACTTCGATCCTGTTCTCCTATTCTGACGCTGTCCACCAGACGGTCAATGGTAGAATCGGTGAAGAGATCTTTGATAACGGATGCTTGACGCAGAATATCTTCATCGGTCAGGCCTAACGCTTCGTATTCCTGCCGCATGCCTAATCCAAGCCGTTTTTTGTCGGTTCCTCTCTCCAATTCTCTTACCGGCGAATGAGGCCCAAAAGCCTCCGCTTCTTTACGCTCACCCCGTGCATGAAAAATCAGGGCCCCGCCGTTGTCCACCCGATAACGTCGACCACCGGACTGGACGGTATTACGGTCAAACGCATATGAAATATCCCAATTCGCCATGATCGCGTCGGCCAGAAACCCCGCCTTCAAATAGAACTTCTTAGCAGAGTTGTCCTCCGATGTGTCAATGGTCAACAAGCGGGACGCATGACCGTAGCTCCCGTTCACTTTAACAACCTTCGTGTCGGGAACAGGAATTCCCAATAAACGATAAACTTGGTCGGCCAAATCTTCAACCCAAATATGAGCCAGATTTTCAGGGGACGCAAATTTCACATAATACTTCACTGGTTCCTCCTCCGTTGGGATCGTAAATTCCGCGCCCGGGTTACTGCCGCGTTGTTCGCCGGTTTTTAAAGAATAATCCCACACCTCAACCGGAACCAAGAGATTAAGATCAAGACGCAAACGGTCATATTCAGCAGCAGTAAATAACAATTTCCCGGTCAAATCATAAATCGGGATATAAAATCCGTTTTCAATAACCGACTGTTTTACTCGTTCTAAAATTCGTTCCGGATTTCTTAAAATCACGGCGGATATCTCCGTCGCCGGCATCCCTCCCAACATAAGCGTATGGTATTCACTGACGCCATAATCTTTCTTCCCTTCCCAGGATTGATCGCCTCGTTGATAAACGTACCACAACTGACCATCCTGCCCCAGCTGACCCCGATTCCCATAATCTTTTGAAATAGTTATGTTGATGATACTCTCAACAGTCCTGGGTTCTGATATTTTTGCAAGACGGATACGGGAGAAGTCGACATGAAAAGGATAAGAATCCGTCCGCGATTCAGCCCCTAATGATTCGTAAGGTAAATTCCCTTTGGATAAAACATCATCGACCACATCGACCGGAGAGCCGTGGAGATAGGTCCCTTCTTCCATGACCAAATCTTCCTGAACAGTCGATCTGTTTCGCAGGTCGGTCTTTCGCTTGGCGTCTGTATCCCGGCTTGTCGCGATCGTATTTTTTAGATACTCCCTATAGATCGTCCTTTTATAGGTCCCGCTGATGGCTGAAAATGGAATCGAATCGATCTCGCCTCTGACGAGTTGATCGATGATCGTTGGGCTGGCCACGATCGATTCTAACATCGTAGAAAAAACAGGATTCGTTTTTTTCCTGGCCTTATGTTCAGAAACTAACTCAGACAAAGATACACCGCCGATTGAGGTGATGGGGTAGTTCGAATCCGCATGATCCAAAGTCTGACCTAACCGCGCCTCGGTAAAAAGAAAAAGCTGTTCCCACAACGGAACCTTTTTTGTAAATATCGTTTCAATCGTTTGAGCGCGGGCCAGGGCGTTCCCGTTGGAAAAGATATCTTGCATAACAAAATTCCTATTGGAATACAAAGGCCCTCCCTCCTGAAGCAATCCGAACAACTTCGAGGCGACCTCTGGCAAGGGAAGCAATTGATCGATGTTTTCCGGATTCCTGGCAAGGTAACGTAAGACATCATCATTGAGAAAGAATGAATGATAATCTTGAAACCGACCGCTTGGGCTATACAATTCTTCAATGAATCTCGTTAAAGAGTTGGGAAAAGATTGATAAGCGGTCTCATTGATTTCAAAAGCCGTATCGCCTGCTCCAAGTGAACTTAATAATCCGTAAAAGAAATTATTCGGGACTGTGCCCTGTTCTTGTCTCAGTTTATATAATGTCGATAAAAGCTCTTCTCTCGATATTTGTCCGGCAAGCATTTCATAAAGGTCAGTTTTAATCCGTGTTTCCCTTTGCTTAGTTTGGGTGTTCCACGCTTGGGTACGGATGATTTCAAAGTGAAAGTCCGGGAAGATTGTTTTTAAATATTTTAATGTCGACAGAAACGCTTCTCTCTGACCGCCAACGTTAAATTTGGGATCCAGACTTTTAAGTCTTTCTTCAATAACAGCTCTGGTCGCAGGGGAATCGGCAACAGATGGATCTTTTAAGAAGGAAGCCCAAATATGATCCTCCAACCAAAAAATAAGACGCTCATCATTGTCGAGATTTCTCGTAAGAGGATGCCTCAATCCGGCGGGTCTTTGAAAGTCAGGCCCTTTGCGATCAATAACGGCACGCCATTTATCGCTCAATGTCTGCGCCAACTCACCGAGAATTGTT
>JAHFFY010000046.1:15946-19435 GCA_023247705.1 Candidatus Omnitrophota bacterium
AAATCTCTACAAGATGTCGAACGGCTAAATGCCGGTAATCCATTTGACCAATCAAATCCTGAATCCCCTTCTTGATCTCTTCCTCGGGAATGGTCTGTCTGCGAACACCATCAAGAATCAATTCTCGGACGGCAAAAAGATATTGTTGGAAAAAAGGATTTTCAGCACCGGGCTGGCCATCTTTTAATAACTCCTGGATACCCGCCTTTATATCAATCGGCCCCATGTAAGGTGCTAAGTCCACGATTTTCGCCCAAATGGTCTTGTTCTCAAACGTATTCTTCTGCGGAGGATTCTTCAGGAGATCACCAAGGAATTCCATCATCAAATTTTCACCCCTGGACTCAGGGGTTTCTACTTCAAGGATCGATTTAAGGATCCTCTCTGCCGCGTAATATAAACTGTAAGAATCGTTTGTGCCGTTTCTGATTTGCGCAAAAGCCGTACGCAGCCATTTTTCGCGTAACACCTTTAATTCCGCCGGGGGGAGTATTTTTTCTCTTAAAATCTGAGAAAGCAATCGGTCTTCCTTTCCATGCTCAGCAATAATGAGGTCCGATAGATCCAAAAATATTGCAGGATTTTCCTTGAACATCGCTTCCATGATGTTCTTTCGCGCAGAAGAATATACGATAATCCCCAAAAAATAAAACCTGGTTTCCTGATCCGATTGTTGCAAAGCATCGCTGTATTTTTTTATCATTTCCGGCGCCGTTGGAAGAGTTTTCAAAACTTCTTTATAAACCCGCAGATAAGAGTAAACGGCCGGCCATTCATCCGTATCAAGGATACGGGACACCAGAAGAGCTGATGTCTTCTTCCGATTCTGTTCGATAATCCCGGCAAGCAATTTCTTGTAGTCTTCTAAATTCCCTTGTTCCAGCAAAATTCCTGATTGCCGCGCTCGATTGTTATGAATAGCCCGATATTCTTCGACAAACTCCGCGAGATCTTCTTGGCTGAAGAGCTGGGCTGATTGAATGATCAATTCGTTGCTTAAGGCTTGTTGCGCACCAGAAAATTTCGGCAAATCGAAAGATCCCCGTTGTTTTCTCAATCCCATGACTTTGAGCAGAAATTCCCTGGTCGGCTTTTCTCCGCCATTGCCGACAAAGATGATCTCTCTTTGGAAATCCGGGCCGATGCCTGGTTCTTCTCGTCGGTACTGTAAGGCCGTATCAATCTTGCCGGCTAACCCCGGCCGATAAGAATCGTTTTGGAGCAAGAATTTCATCATCGCCGGATAGTAAGCAAGATCAGAAAAAAACTCGCTTCGATTTTCCCCGCGGGCATGGACAAAAAGGGTTGCGCTGCTTTCTAGGCTCACCTCGAATCGCTTCACAAAATCCAAGATTCGGCTGATGTCTCGATAATCGTCCGGTTCTTTCAGACTATATCCGTTTTTCTTCGCGGCCTCCAGAAGATTTAGACCACGGATGCCGAAGTCCCGGTAAATAACAAACTCTTTGACCGTCTCATCCCAGGACTCATCAAAATATTCATACAACATCTTCCGGCCAAAGCCGGGATAACCTTGTTGAAAAGCCGCAAAGACCATGCTAAACCGATCCGGATTCGCCAAAGCCTCGGAGAGAAGATCGATGCCAACAAGATCAAGGAAATCGTTAATACCTTCTGGCGAACTGCGGTAATAGCTCCAGGCTTTCATAAATTCCTCTTTCGATAAATATCTTTTAAATAATTTTCTGGTCTTTTTTTCCGGCGATCGGGTCAAGAGAGCACGGTCTCCTACATCAGACCCACCGGCCACGGCCGCAACAAGATTAAGTTCATCACCGCTTTCCAATTTTTGATCACCGGCTAAAAACCGGATGTCATCCCCATTCAAATAAATATTCACCAACTGTTTCACTCCTCCATCCTTGTCAAAAATCAGATCATACGCACCGCGCAAAGACAGCTGCCATTGTAAATCCGTCAGCAATTCTTTAAGGGTCCGGCCTTGGATTTCCAGTTCTTTAATGCCTATCGACTTTCCAAACTGCGGGCCGAGTTGAACGTTGAGGGTTGGAATATTGGCCGAGGGGTCTTCGCTGCCTAACCTCTGGGCCGGCCTTAAATCCGTCGTGATCTTCTCGATCACCGTTTGCCAGGGAACGAAATTATTGGGAAGGGTCTGGCGTGATTCCAGAATTTCTGTAACGACATTCCCGACGACTCCGCCCGAGAAATATTTCCTGGGGATAACGGCATCGGAATACAAATCTTTCTCTTCTTTGATCAAATCGTAAACGCCCTTGCGAAAGGCCTGGATGTATTCCTCATAAATTTTTTCTTTGATCTGGGGGTCATCGGTATCAACGCCCGCGATTTTCTTTTGGTTGGAATAAACCTTATTGAGGATACTTTCCTTCAGGGTTTTCTTAAACCAGGCGGCCAGGATCATCGCCTGATAAACCTGTCTTAATTTTGCAAAATGTTCGCCATCGTTGACTTCCTTCTCAATCGCCGGGATTAAGACCTCTCGGGCAACCGATGAAGAAAGATTACTCACTGCTTGGGCCTCTTCTTGATTTAATCGATCGGCGCTGATCTCTTTATTCTTTAAATTCTGATTCAGACTCAGATAATCCTCTTCCATCATGACCTTCAAATGACTTTCGATCACAAAGGCCTTGTCCTGGTGTTCATACACCACCGCTTTGTCCGGTACGATCCAAACTTTATTGAATGTGTTAAGCGGAATATTCGTCGTGCCGTACAGCTCGTACGCTTTTTTATACACGGAGTCCCAAAACTTTTTGCCTAAACCCGTTTCCGGATAACTTAAAGAAGCCATGAGTTGTTTCAAAACATAATCCTGGGCCAACAGGTCCCGCCCCATCTCGGTTTTGCCGAATTCATCGGGAATGATACGCTCTTTTTCATACGGAGATAGGTTGACCCACAAATCATCTTCCGGAATCGTCAAAGAGGCCAGAAAATATTTGATTATGGTTTCGTATTCAGTCTTGAGGGCTTCGTCTTTGAGAATGGTCTGGCCTTTATCAACGAAGAAATCAAATAGCATGGGATTTTCCGGATGGATCGTCAATCCACGGATCAACGGCGGATTAAAAGGAGTGGTGATCTGAACCATGTGGCCGGGCTGAGGCATGTCGGAGAGCGGTTGGGCGGTTAGGGTTGGATTAAAAGGACAGAGTCCGGTGACAAAACTCAGGACCGTTAAAAAAATGATCAGCTTATAGAAAGCCGATTTTTTCTTACGATAGCACCGCATGCGTTAAGCCTCAGGAGATAAGTATTTATAGAATATTAAGCTAAATATTCTTTATAGTTAGTAAAAGTATAGCATTTTAGGGAAAATTTTTATGCTTTTTGAGTGGTTTTGAGTCGCATGAGCTAACGCCTTTATACTGCTCCCCATTAACAGAAACAGGGTTTTAAGTTAGAATAAGGCACCAAAACAAGGAGGCTTATTCAATGCAAAAACGTAAATGGACCAGCCAACAAAAACTGCAAATCGCA
>JAHFFY010000047.1 GCA_023247705.1 Candidatus Omnitrophota bacterium
CAATGGGGCAGGATTTCTTATTTTCTGACCTATTCTAAGAGAAGAAGTATTCTGATCCGTATCACGAACAATCCAGTATCGGTACGGGTTGTCGCTCCCCGGTTTGTCTCCTCAGAGACGATTCAGGATTTTTTGCACCGCAAATCTCGTTGGATTATCCGCAAATTAAAAGCCTTGACCTTATCTCCATCAGGGACTTTGTTGGAGAAATCTTTTAAGGAAGGCGAAGAATTTTTATTTCTTGGGAATCGTTTCCGATTGCAAGTGAGCGGAGAAGATGTGCGATCGACCCGCTTGTCATTTGATGGACTCAAATGGTCTGTGATTGTCCCGAACAAATCTTCAGTCGAAGAAGCACAACGCCAGATTAAAGAAAGATTGTTGATTTGGTATCAATTGCAAGCGAAAGAGATTTTAGGACAAAGGGTCGTCCACTACTCCAAGATACTGGATCTTCATCCTCAAGAAATCATCATTAAGTCTCAAAAGACCCGTTGGGGCAGCTGCGATTATCGCAAACGTTCCATCCGATTGAATTGGCAGATTATTATGTCTCCTCCAGAGGTCATGGATTATGTCATCGTTCATGAGTTATGTCATCTGGTCATCCCGAATCATTCCCGGGCGTTTTGGGAAAAAGTCGCGCAGATCGTTCCGCACTATAAAATAAGACGGCAGTGGCTGAACGCGCATCAAAACGAAATGACCATGTTACGCTAAGAAAATATTGCCATGAAACTGAATATTAAAGTGATCCCTGGAGCAAAGAAAAATCTTTTCAAGATAGAAGGAGAAATGATCAAGATCTATTTGACCGCGCGTCCGATTGAAGGAAAGGCCAATCAGGCGCTGATTGAATTTCTGGCTGGGCATTTCAAGATTTCAAAACTTCACATTTCAATTATAAAAGGGTTGAAATCTTCCTATAAAGTCATTAATATTAATGGACTTTAATTCCGGAAATTTTGAGCATACCGTGACCATATGTTTGGCTTTGAGATTAAAAAGAAAGAGATTCTTATATAAAACAGGAGGACGTCATGTCGTTAGATGAGCGGATTATGAATGATTACAAACAGGCGATGAAAGACAAGGATTCGGCGAAATCATCCACCCTGAGTTTCTTACGCGCTCAATTAAAATATGCCTTGATTGATAAAAGAGTTGAAAAGCTTTCCGATGAGGACGCCATTGCGGTGATCAAGAAGCAAGTCAAACAACGTCAGGATTCTATTACCCAATTTGAACAAGGCGGGCGAGCGGATCTTGCGGATAAAGAAAAAGCGGAATTAAATCTCCTGAAATCTTATCTGCCTCAAGAGATGTCTGCCGAGGAGTTGAACGCGGTGATAGAGGCGGCGGTCAAACAAACAGGGGCTGCTTCGATGAAAGATATGGGAAATGTGATGAAGATTCTATTGCCGCAAATTGGTGGTCGCGCGGACAGTAAATTAGTCAGTGATTTGATCAAGAAGCGGTTAGCATAGTCCCCGTTGCGCAATACGATGCCGGGGAGCATGCATTCAGATTATGAAACAAAATCGGTTACGGAATTTTTTCGTTGTGGTTTTGGTCGCGATTGTTGCGATCAGCGGTCTGGTTGTTTGGCTCGCTGGCAAATATGTTGTTCCCATCATGACGTATCATAATATCAACTATACTGAAAAATTTGAGCCCAATACGGTCAGTCCGCTCAACTTTGATAAACAAATGAATTATCTTAAAGCAAACGGTTATCACGTCATTGGTTTGGATGAGTTGGTCGATGGAATCAAGCGAAAGAGAGTTTTTCCTCAAAAGACGGTGGTGATCACCTTTGATGATGGTTATCAAGATAATTATCAGTACGCGTTTCCTGTCCTAAAGAAATATCATCTCACCGCGACTTTTTTTGTTTTACCCGGGTTGGCCGGGGTTGATCATTTTATGACGTGGGATGAAATCCAGGAAATGGAAAAAGGCGGGATGTCCTTTGGTAGCCATTCGTTGACACATCCTTATTTGCCAGAAATCAGTGAAGCCGAACAGCGCAATCAAATTCGGAAAAGCAAAGAGCTCCTTGAAGAAAAATTAGGTCATCCGGTTGCCTGTTTAGCGTATCCGTTGGGAGGTTTTACCGAACCGATCAAAAAAATTGTTGCAAAATCAGGATATCAATGCGCCTGCACCACCAACAGAGGACGTGATCGATTCAATCAAGACCTTTATGAACTAAAGCGCATACGTTTTTCGGACCATGATCAATCCGAATTTATTTTATGGGTGAAGCTTTCAGGTTACTATAATTTATTCCGTAAACAGAAGAATCCAACTTGAAATCAACTTCAACACATCGAATTGAATAGAGATTTATATCAAGGATCCCAGCGATGAAGAATATTTTAAAAGCTAATCAAAATTCGAAATTTTCCTTAAGCCAAGACGGCCATTTTATCATCGAAGATTATAACCACATTGATCCATTTAGTAATTTTTTTCCCGGGATCGCCGGGTTGTGGGGGATTCCCATGTGGGTGTTTTATGTGAATCGCGGTCAGGGGATCTCGAGTTTTGGGATTGAAAGTAAAGATAAAAGCATTCTGGAGTTTCATTCCGCCAACAAAGCTTACCAGTTAACTTCAACGCACGGGTTTCGGACATTTCTGAAAATCAAAACAGGTTCGAGAACGGTTTTTTGCGAACCTTTTCAACCGCGAGAACAAAAGGCTCAGCGGATGATGATCTCCTCATATGACCTCACGCTCGAAGAAATAATCCTTCCGGGATTGATGCTCCGCGTCAATTATTTTACTTTGCCCGAAGAGCCATATGCGGCTCTGGTCAGACGCGTCATCTTGGAAAATGCCACCTCCCAACACGTTGATATTGAGATGGTGGATGGCTTACCATCCATTGTTTCTTTTGGCCTGACCGACTGGTTACTGAAACATATGTCCCGCACCGTGGAAGCCTGGGTGATGGTCAGGAATTTGAAAAAACAAGCGCCTTATTTCCGACTTAAAGTGGAGGTACAGGATAAACCAGCGGTCACGCATATTAAGGAAGGGAATTTTTATTTTGCTTTTTCATCACAGCAGAATCAAGTCCGGTTGTTACAGCCTCTTGTTGATGCTCAAAGTGTTTTTGGAAGCAGTCAGGACTTTATCGTGCCGGAACGTTTTTGGGAAGGAAAGAAGTTTATCGTTCCCAATAAACAACAAACGAGCAACCGCACCCCTTGCGCGATGAGCTTTGAGAAATTCACTTTGAAATCGTTTTCAAAAAGGGAAACGACTTCGCTCATCGGATACGCCAATGAGGAAGCGACGGTCAACCGCATTGTGACCCAGGCGATGCATAAAGGATTTATTGACCGCAAGGCACAGCGCAATAAAGAAATAATCGGTGAGGTTCAGCGGTATGCCTTAACCAACAGCTCATCAAGTGAACTGAATCATTATATAACCCAATCTTTCTTGGATAATGTTTTAAGAGGCGGGTTACCGGTCTCATTGGAGACCAAGGAAGGGAAGATCGCGTTCAATGTATACAGTCGCAAGCATGGAGATCTGGAACGGGACTATAATTTTTTTGTCTTGGCTCCGACATTTTTTTCTCAGGGTAATGGGAATTACCGTGATGTGAATCAAAACCGCCGGAATGATGTGTGGTTTAACTCAGATGTGAAAGACCAGCAGGTCATCAATTTTCTCAACTTAATCCAGGCGGATGGATACAATCCATTGATTGTCAAAGGGCTGACGTTATCGATTGATGATCCGCATAAAGTCGATGAGATTTCCAAGGAGTATGTCCGCGAAGAGAGTTACCAACCGGTTAAAAATTTGTTGACCAACGGATTTCAGCCCGGGGAATTGCTCAAGAAGATTTCGCAGAATGAAATTAAATTAATCAAGCCTTTGCAGGAATTTTTCAGCAAGGTCATTAGCATCTGCCACAAAAACGAAGCCGCGGACCATGGCGAAGGATATTGGAGCGACCATTGGACCTATAATCTGGATTTAATCGAAAGTTATTTAGCCGTTTACCCCGAAGAGTTAAGGCACCTCTTATTAGAGAAGAATGTTTTCACTTTTTATTTCGACTCGTTTTATATCCTCCCCCAGAACCACCGGTATATCTTGACGGCCAACGGCGTTCGCCAATACCATTCGGTCTTCGATGCTTCGAAAGAAATCAAGGCCAAGGCCAAAGGAAATAAATTGCGCGTTAAAGGCGGCGAAGGACATATTTATCATACAACGTTGATCGTCAAACTGCTTTCTTTGGTGGCGAACAAGGCTGCTTCATTGGATCCCAGCGGAATCGGAATTGAGATGGAAGCGGACAAACCGAATTGGTATGACGCTTTAAATGGGCTGCCGGGTCTTTTAGGTTCATCGATCTGCGAGTCGTTTGAATTAAAAAGATTATGTCTGTTTATTTTGAAATCATTTCATACCGTAGGCGTCGAAGATCATAAAAAGATCAGGATCTTCCAAGAGCTGGCTTCGTTTATTTCAGGATTAACGAATCTTCTTGCCGTCGATTTTGATCCCGCCAGCCATAAAAATGAGGATAATAAATCGACGGATGAAGATCAGATCAATTCCAGCTGTGTTGCTTTCTGGCTTAAATCCAATGACAGTAAGGAACATTATCGCCAACGCATCCGCTACGGGATTTCCGGAGAAGAAACGGAGATTTCAATTGCCGAAATCAAGAAATTTTTGAATCTCGTCGTCGAGAAAACGGGTGAAGGGATTCGAAAGGCTTTAGACCGGCAGGAACTGTATGCGACCTATTTCACGCATGAGGTGACCCACTATAACATTCTCGATAAAGCGCATCAGGGCAACATTACTGAAGGGATAGGGCATCCTGTCAAAGACAACCAGGAGCACGAATCGACCTATGTCAAACCGGTAAGTTTTAAACGGCATGCCTTGCCGCTTTTTCTCGAAGGGTTTGTCCATGCCTTGCGGGTGGAAAACAATAAAGAAGCGGCCAGAAAAATTTATTTAATGGTCAAAAAGAGTTTACTTCTTGATAAAAAACTCAAGATGTATAAAGTGAATACGGATCTGTCGCATGAGTCTGAAGAAATCGGACGGACACGGATTTTTCCACCGGGCTGGCTGGAAAATGAATCCATTTGGCTGCATATGGAATACAAATATCTTTTGGAAATTTTGCGCTGTGGGCTTTATGAGGAATTTTATGAGGAATTGAAGAACTGTTTTATTCCTTTTCAGTCAAGCCAAAAGTATGGACGCAGCATCCTGGAGAATTCGTCGTTCATCGTCAGCAGTGCGCACGAAGATCAATCGTTGCATGGCCGCGGATTTGTCGCGCGATTAAGCGGGAGCACGGCGGAATTAGTCCATATGTGGTTGATCATGAATGTCGGTCAGAATCCTTTTGGATTAGACCAGGAGAAGAAATTAACGTTGGCGTTTCGGCCGGTTTTGCCGGCATGGTTGTTTACGACCCAAGAAACTGCAATGGAATGGAATGATATCCGGGAAAAAGTCGCTTTGCCGGCGAATACATACGCTTTTAATTTCCTGGGTAAGATCCTGGTCGTTTATCATAATCCGAGGAGAAAAAATACATTTGGCCAACAAAAGGCTTCAATCAAGAGTATCCGCCTGACCTATCCGGATCGAAAAAAACAAATCGATTTAGATCAGCCAGTGATTGGCTTTCCCCACGCCCAGCAGATCCGTAATCGTGAAGTGGAACGGATTGATGTCTTTTTTGAATAGAAGATGGAAGAAGATAGAAATCTCTATTGACGAATTGATTTCTTGTTCTACAATATTTTTCGTGTCTCTGAACAGAATAAATTCTGTTCAGAGGTCTAAAAATGTAACACGAACGTGATGCTATCAGGCTGATCTTCATTAAGAGGTAAGACATTTTTAGGGTTTAAAATTTCCTACGATTATAGGAATAAAAACAAAACCAATCCCCTTATGCTACCTCTCGGTTAATTAAGCTTTTTTCGAAAATTAATTTGAACCGAGGAAAAGAGATCATCCACCAAATCAGTATGGCTGGTGACTTCCTGCGTGTATGTGATTTTTTACATCACATTCATTAAATCCAAACGTTTCATTGATTATTCTTTTCCGTCGTTTCAGTAGACAGATCTTTTTATTTTAATGATCCTATCCGTGAC
The DNA here is from genome assembly GCA_023247705.1 of Candidatus Omnitrophota bacterium. Lineage (GTDB taxonomy): Bacteria > Omnitrophota > Gorgyraeia > Zapsychrales > JAHFFX01 > JAHFFY01. The sequence continues at coordinate 6,164 of JAHFFY010000047.1, forward strand.
TTTTAAAAAGGAGGTCGGTATGAAGAAGATTTCTATTTTGATTCTTTTTATTTTAACCGCTGTCTTTATTATGATGGGGCCTTTGTTTTTAAAGCCTTCGACGGCGCAAGCGGTCCGGTTTGACGGGGTTGTTCCTTTCGCGACAACGGCCGGGTTCATGGGATTCTTTGATCAAAAGGACGGAAAAATATATTTATACGATCAGGATATGAAAGAGTGTATCACGACCGCGCAAGTGGAGACGTTGGGAGCGCCTTTAAAGATGTTACAAAAATCTAAATAGTACAGTTATTTCATTCCAAGAATTTATTTTTAGTTTTCAAGAAGGAGGCGGGTATGGTTGTTGACGCAACAGACCGGATGGATCGCGGTATTACGATCATCAATGAGAAGGTAAAAAAGGAAAGCAGTTTCATTGAAGCGCTTGTGATGGAAACCGAGAAGGTTATTGTTGGGCAGCGGTATTTGGTCGAACGTTTGTTGGTGTGTTTGCTGGCCAACGGACATGTTTTGATCGAGGGCGTTCCCGGACTGGCTAAAACAACGGCGGTGAAGACCTTATCGGCGATTATTCAGACAAAATTTCAGCGCCTGCAGTTTACGCCGGACATGTTGCCGGCTGATCTTACCGGGACGTTGATTTACGATCAGCGCTCAGGAAATTTCAACATCAAAAAAGGCCCCATCTTCGCCAATCTGATCTTGGCCGATGAAATCAACCGCGCCCCGGCGAAGGTGCAGAGTGCGCTTCTGGAAGCGATGCAGGAACGCCAAGTCACCATCGGCGACCAAACACTTCCCCTGGAAGATCCGTTTCTGGTGTTGGCGACCCAAAACCCAATCGAGCAGGAAGGGACCTATCCGCTTCCCGAGGCCCAGGTCGATCGGTTTATGCTCAAAATCAAGGTGACCTACCCCACCAAGGAAGAAGAGCTGAAGATTCTGCGCAGGATGTCTTATACTAATAAACAGATTCAGGTTAATAAAATTATTTTTCCGGTTGATATCCTCCGGGCCCGTCAGGTGGTCGATGAGATTTACATGGACGAAAAGATTGAGCGGTATATTGTCGACTTGATCGAATCCACCCGCCATCCGGAAAATTATAAATTGTCAGAATTAAAAGGACTCATCCAATACGGCGCCTCTCCGCGCGCGACCATTTACCTGGCTGTGGCCTCCAAGGCCTACGCGTTTTTGCAGGGACGCGGTTATGTGACGCCCCAGGATGTGAAGACAATCGGCATGGATGTTTTACGCCACCGGGTCATTGTAAGCTACGAAGCCGAAGCGGAAGAAAAAACATCGGAAGATATTATTAAAAAGATATTTGATGAAGTGGAAGTTCCGTAGTTTTATTGAATAAAAAATATGATCCCCAAAGATCTGTTTGAAAAAGTCCGCCGCATCGAGATCACGACTTCGCGTCTGGTCAATGATATCTTCGCCGGCCAATATCATAGTGTCTTCAAAGGCCGCGGGATGGAGTTTGACGAGGTACGGGAATATCAGATGGGGGACGATATCCGCACGATCGACTGGAATGTGACCGCGCGAACGGGAATCCCGCATATCAAAAAATTTGTTGAGGAGCGGGAATTGACGGTCATGATCCTCGTGGACGCCTCCCGGTCGTGTCAGTTTGCCAGCGTCAACCGGTTAAAAAGTAAACTGGCGGCCGAGATCGCGGCTGTCCTGGCGTTTTCCGCGATCCGCAACAATGACAAGATTGGTTTGATAATTTTTACCGACCAGATCGAGACCTTTATTCCCGCGCGCAAAGGGCTGCGTCATGTCCTGCGCGTGATCCGGGAAGTCCTTTATTTCAATCCCAAGAGCAAACAAACCAATCTGGCGATCCCTCTTGAGTATCTCAATCAGGTCACTACCAGAAAAACAGTCTCGTTTATGATTTCTGATTTTTTTGTTTCTGATCAACGCGGTTTGCCCCATTCTTCCGCAGGACAGTACAAGACACTGGACGGTTTGAAACGAGTGATGGCGATTGCCAACAAACGTCATGATTTGGTCGCGATCACTTTGAATGACCCTAAGGAAATGGAATTGCCGGATTGCGGCCTGCTGGATCTGGAAGATGCCGAAAGCGGGACAGTGATTTTAGTTGATACGTCCAACAAAGAAATCCGCGAGCGCTATAAACAAAAAGCGCTGGCGCGGTATAAGGCCAGGGACTTGCTTTTTCGTTCCATTGGGGTTGATCATATTGACATTTCTACGGATGTTCCTTATGCCGATGCGATGGTGAAATTTTTTATGCAAAGAAGAAAACGATTAAGATAATTTTTAGGAAGTGTTACAGAAAACATGTTTTCAAAGATAATTTTATTTATTCTGATCCTGATTTTTATGCCGGTTTCTTTTATTTGGGCTGAAGAATTGCGCGATATTAAACCACCCGTTGAACTACCATGGAATTATTTATTTATCTATCTAATCGTTGCAATGCTGTATTTGATCGCTGTTTTTTTTCTGCTGAAATATTTTATGAAAAAAAGAAAGGCCCGCCCCAAAACGGAACTTGTCCGATTACAATCACCGTGGGAAATCGCCTTTGATCAGCTGAATGAATTGAAGAAAAAGGATTTTTTGGTACGGGAAGAATTTAAAGAATATTATTCTTGTCTGTCTGATATCATCAGGCGGTATATGGAAGACCGGTTTTCGATTAAAGCCCCGGAAATGACGACACAGGAATTTCTTTTTTATCTTAGAGAGACTCAGCTTTTGTCTGGTGATCAAAAGACGGCGCTTAAAAACTTTTTGAACTCCTGTGATATGGTGAAATTCGCCAAATACGATCCAACCATCAGTGAGGCCGAAGAAAGTTTCGGTTTGGCCCAAAAGCTGATCGAGGAAACCAAAGGGGTTGATGCGCCCGTAAACACAACGGCCGCAGGAGCAGGTGTTGCAAAATGATTTCTGGAAAATATTCTCCTTCGCAAAAGTTGATAGGAACAGCAGTGTTTGCTTCACAGCAATTATTCTGCTCGGAGAATATTGCTGCAAAGCAACACTGGAAAGCTCTATTGCTTTTGCGAAGCAGAATAGTTTTAAGATTTTAACTTGCGAATGGATCTTTTGATCTTGGGGAGATGATGTGACATGGTCTGGAAAGACCCCTGGATTCTTTTATTAATTCCATTGATTTTGTTGTTGGTTTTCTGGAGGAATTTCAAGAAAAAGCCGGCGGGATTTCGGTTTTCATCCACGGATTTACTGGGTGATGTTCCTTCCAGCTGGAAGATTAAATTTTTTTTTATTCCAGAGACTATGCGGTTGCTGGTTTTGATCTTGTTTGTCATTGCATTGGCCGGCCCGCGTCAGGTTTTACAGGAAACAATCCATCATACTGAAGGGATTGATATTGTTTTGGCCATGGATTGTTCTGGAAGTATGGCGGCGGAGGATTTTAAAATCAACGGCCAGCGGTTTAACCGGTTGATGATTGTCAAAGAGGTGGTGCGGGATTTTATCCGGCAAAGGACCAGTGATAAGATCGGGCTGGTGGCGTTTGCCGGCTTGGCGTACACCGCTTGCCCGTTGACGACAGATTATGATTGGTTGATTGCCAATCTGGAACGGATTGAATTAGGGGTCTTGCAGGAAGACGGAACCGCCGTCGGCTCGGCCATCAGTTCTTCGGTGAATCGTTTGAAAAATAGCCAGGCCAAAAGCAAAGTGGTTATTCTTTTGACTGATGGCGTTAACAATGCCGGTAAAATCGATCCGATTACGGCGGCTAAAATCGCCAAGACCATGGGCATCAAAGTGTACACGATCGGTGCCGGGTCCAAAGGCTATGTGCCGTTTCCGATGAAAGATTTTTTCGGCCGGACTGTTTATCAGAATGTCCCGATCGATCTGGATGAAGACACCCTCCAAGAGATAGCCCGCTTGACGGACGGAAAATATTTCCGGGCGACCGACACCGAGTCGTTGCGCCAGATTTATCAGGAGATTGATAAACTGGAGAAAACCAAGATGGAAGAGGTTGGCTATAAAGAATATCAAGAGCTATTTGTCTGGGTTCTTTCGGCCGCGGTGCTGATTTTGGTGCTCGAGGTGATTTTGTCGAATACGGTTTTTCTGAGGATTCCATAACAATGCAATTCGCGCAAATACAGATGTTCAATTTTTTTTGGGGAGTTGTGCCCGTTGGGTTTTTCTTGTGGTGGGCGGTCCAAAAAAGAAAAATGCTGATGGAGCGCTTCGCCCAGAAAAATCTTCTACCCGAAATCGCCGGTCAGGTGAGCTTTGGAAATTATATTGTGAAGAATATTTTGCTGATCGTTGTTTTGAGTTTTAGTGTACTGGCTTTGGCGCGGCCGCAATGGGGATTTGAATGGCAGGAAATGAAACGGCAGGGGTTGGATATTCTGATGGTGATGGATAGTTCTAAAAGTATGTTGACTCAGGATATTAAACCCAACCGCTTGGAGCGGACCAAGCTCGCGGTGAAAGATTTGACCAAAAAATTAAAGGGCGACCGGATTGGTTTGGTCGCGTTCGCCGGGACGGCATTTTTAGTCTGTCCGTTGACGATTGATTACGGCGGTTTTCTTCTGGCTCTGGATGAATTAAACACGTCAACGATTCCGCGCGGCGGAACTGATCTCGAGTTGGCAATCAAGGAGGCGATTAAAGGACACGATAAGACGCCGAATCAATTCAAGTCGATCGTTTTGATCACTGACGGCGAAAGTCTAGAGGGAGATGCCTTGGCGGCGGCCAGAGAGGCCAAACAAAAAGGGATCAAGATATTTTGTATCGGCGTTGGGACAAAAGAGGGCGAGCTCATCCGCGTCCAAAACGATCAGGGGCAATTGGAATTTTTGAAAGATGAACAGGGGAATTTCGTCAAGTCCCGTTTAAACGAGAATATTTTGCAGCAGATCGCCCAAGAGACCGGCGGCGTCTATGTCCGTTCCACCGGCACGCAATTCGGCCTCGAATTACTTTTTGATGACTACCTGTCGAAAATGGAAAGACGGGATATTCAAGCCAAAATGCAAAAACGTTATTTTGAACGTTTCCAAATCCCGTTGGCGTTAGCGTTGATTTTTTTAGTTTTTGAAACCATGATCAACCGGAGGCAAGAAAAGCGCATCCGGACGTGACGAGACGATGTTATGTTTAGAATTTAGAAGGGAAATCAATGGCGAAAAAATATTTAATGATTATAATTTTTTGTGTTTGCTTTGATGTTGTTTCATTTCCCATTCCCTCTGCCCAGGCCGCCTCAAAAGCCTCGGAGGTCAAGGAAGGAAACAAGCTTTATGGTAAACAAGATTTCGATAAAGCTTTGGAAAAATATAATTCAGCGCTCGCGAAAGATCCGAATTCAGATATCATAAATTTTAACGCGGGCACGGCGCTTTATAAAAAAGGAGATTATAAAACAGCCCTCTCGCATTTTCAGACATCGTTGCTGTCGGAAGATCCGAAGATCCAGGCGAAAAGTCATTACAATCTCGGCAACATTTTTTATAAGCTCGGTATCCCTTACGAAAAAAAGCAGCCTCAATTGGCCAAAGAGTCTTTGCAACAGGCTTTAGACCATTACAAGAAAGCCTCAACGTTAGACCCCGAAGATGAAGACGCAAAAGCCAATGCCAAATTGGTTGAAGAAAGATTAGCCGAACTGAAGAAATACGAAAGCCAGGCGCAGAATCAAGACAAAAAGGATTCGTCTCAGTCGCAAGATGACAAGAATTCCTCGAAGGACGCAGACAAAGGTGTAAATAAAGAAGAAGATCAGCAATGGGAAGGCGGACAAAAAGACGCGTATCAAAAAGGCGCTCAAGGCGATCAAAATTTAATGGAGAAATCTGATTCCGGCCAAGATCAGATGCAAGATGAGAAGGGCAAAGAATCAGAGTCAGGAAAGGACGATCAAAAAGATGGCGCTCGGGAAGGCGATGAGCAGAAGGACGATCAGAAAGATGCCAAGAAAATAATGAAACAGGATCAGTCCGGGAAAAGTGATAATAAAACTGAAGATAAAGACGGACAAAAGGAATTTCTAAACGAGCAGATGAGTCAACAAGAAGCGCTGCGGCGTCTGGAACAATATGGCCAGAGCGAAGAACCGAAGGGCTTGCTTAATATGCAGATCAAGGGGCAAGGAGAAGACAAACCCGTTTCTAAGGATTGGTAGTTTATCTGTATGAAATTCACTTTTAAGACAGCTGTTTTAATTTTGGTTTATGCGCTGTGCTGGCTTCCATTCACCGCGTTCGCTGAGGATCCTTCGTTTGAGGTGACGGTCAATACCAAGAAAGTCGCTTTAGGCAGCGCGCTACAATTGACCTTGACCTTTGAAGGCGGAAAAACAGACCCGCCGCAAATACCAACGGTCGATGGTTTGGATATCAAATACATGGGGCCTTCGACCAGTATCTCGATTATCAATGGTCAATATTCGAGCAGTGTTTCACATCTTTACACCGTATTTCCCCTCAAGGTTGGCCAATTCCGGATCCCCGCGTTGGCGGTGAACATGGGCGGCAAAGATTTGATCTCCGAACCGATTGATATCGAGGTCGTTGATGCTCAATCCGATGCCCATGGCCAAGACAATCAAACCGCCTCCATTGCCCAAAGTATCAAGGATAAAATTTTTCTAACGCTGGAGACGACAAAGAAAGAAGCATTTGTTGATGAAAGGATCGGTCTCACGATCAAACTCTTTATCAATGGTCTGGCGGTTAAAGAGATTCAGTATCCACAATTTGAGCATAACGGTTTTATCGTTGAAGAATATGGTCAGCCTAAGCAGTATCAACAGGTCATTGGCGGGGCGCGTTACAGTGTTGTGGAATTTAATACGCATATTGCCTCAACGAAACCGGGAGCCCTAACCTTGGGCCCGGTGAAACTAGATTGTAATCTCCTTTTTGAGAATTCGCAGCACCGGCGTTTGCCAACGACGGGTTTTGACGGTTTTTTTGATGACAGTATTTTTGATAATTTCTTTTCGCATTATGAGAAGCGTCCAGTGACGATTTCATCAGCGGATATTCCGATTCAGGTCTTACCGCTACCGGAGGGGGGCCGACCGGAAAATTTCTCCGGGGCAGTGGGACAGTTTGCTCTTGAGGCTTCGGCGACGCCGCAGGAGGTCGTGGTCGGTGATCCGGTCACGCTCAGGATGAAGATTTTAGGAACCGGTTCATTGCAATCCATCACGATGCCCGCGTTAAAATTAGGGGAAGATTTCAAGCTTTATGATCCGCAGATCAAGGAAGAGGGCGGCGCCAAGATTCTGGAACAGGTGGCTATTCCTAAGTCGGAAAAGATCACCGAAATTCCGGCGGTTACATTTTCCTATTTTGATCCGGAAAGAAAATCATATGAAACACTCACCCAAGGGCCATTTCCTTTGAAGGTCAATAAATCTGAAGCGAAAGATGATTTCAAGGTCGTTGGCTTCGGCGAGCAATCGTCGTCTTCTTCCCCAGCTCAAACTCAAGTTGAAGAATCGTTTGGCAGAGATATTGTTTTTATTAAAGATCAGCCAGGGCAACTTCAACTCAAAGGACGATATCTATTTCAAAATCCGTTCTTCATCGTTATGGTCTTTGTGCTTTTAGGCGTCTGGGGACTGTTGATTGCTGTTTATCAACGCAAACAAAAAATTGAGAGTGATGTGGTGTACGCCAGACGGTTGTACGCTCCCCAAAAAGCCAAACAGGGGCTGGAAACAGCTCAGAAATTTATGATGGAAGGGAAACAGAAAGAATTTTATGACCAAGTCTTTAAAACGTTAAGGGAATATCTAGCCGGAAAACTGCATTTGAACTCAGCGCATTTTACGATTGGAGATATTGAAGAAAGAATAAAGAACCAAGCGAAGAAAAAAAACAATCCGAAAGATTCTGATTTTACGTTGACTCAAGTCCGAACCGTTCTGGATCAATGTGAAGGGGTTCGCTATGCCTTAGCCAATCTGACCCAGGAACAGATGAAAGAAAATTTTGAACAGATGGAAAAAGTGATTGATTATTTTGAGAGGAATTGGAAATGATGTTTCGGCTACAAAAAATAATATTGGCGGTTTGTGTTTTGCTGATCGGCGGGATCAATTCATTTGCAGCACAGCCATCGACCCAAAAGAGCGCGGCTGTTTTGCAGTTTCATGAAGCCGGGATTGCCTACAAAGCCGAAGATTATAAGAAGGCGATTGAGTTGTATGAAGGCATCATCCAATCAGGCTGGATGAGCGGACCGATTTATTATAATTTAGGCAATAGTTATTTTAAGGACAAACAACTGGGGAAGGCCATTTTGAATTATGAAAGGGCCCGTCAGCTCATGCCTCGGGACGCCGATTTAATCGCCAATAACAAATATGCGGTTTCACAGATTCCGAATTATTCGCTTCCGATGCAGTCTGTATTTCAAAGGATTTTCGATCGCTATCTGAATTTCATGACGGTGGATGAGATGACCTGGGTTGTCTTTTACTGTTTTTTGATTACCGGGGTTATCTTCTGCCTCGGTCTTTTTCTGCGCTGGTCTTTAAAAGTGCGTTTGTGGCTTGTGACTTTAAATTGTTGCCTACTGTTTGTTCACACGTTTTTCCTTGGCATCCAGCTAACTCACGCCCAAAATGATGCGGTGATTATTGAGAAGACCTCTGCTAAATTCGAACCCATCGATGACGCCACGACTTATTTTGATCTCACCGAAGGGTGGAAAGTCCAGATCTTGAAAAAAGAGACGGGTTGGGTCAAGGTCAAACGATTGGATAGAAAAATCGGTTGGGTTAAAACGGAAGCGGTGGAATCAATTTGATAAGTTTGTTGGTTTAGGCCGTCCAGATATCGGGACAGTCAGACTTTCGAGCTATTCTGCTTCGCAAAAGCAATAGAGCTTTCCAATGTTGCTTAGCAGCAATATTCTTCGAGCAGAATCATTGCGGTGAAGCAAACGCTGCTGTTCCTATTACTTTTGCGAAGGAGAATCATTGAGTTCTGGAATAAAATCGATAATGTTTTTTGCCGCTGTTTCACTGGCTTTGAGATTCCCCAGCGACATTCTTACCTTTTTCAATTCACTCTTCATATCGGCCAACCGCAGTTCATTCGAATAAAGATCTTTAAGCTCTCGGGCGATCTTCACAGGATCAGCATCAGACTGAATCAATTCAGGAACAATCTTTTTCTGGGCGATCACATTGACCAGTCCGATATAGGGAATCTTGACGAGGCATTTGGCCATCAGCCAGGTTAAAAAGGATGTTTTATAAATAATCACCATGGGTTTTTGCTGGATTGCGATCTCCAGTGTTGCGGTCCCCGAGGCAACGATGCAAAGTTGCGCCGCATGGATGGCTTCGTAATTTTCTTTTGCAATGACTTTGACGGGGATGGTCGTGTCTGCCAGGCAATCATTGATGACCGTTTTCTCGACCGTCGGCGCTTGAATGAGAATGAATTGTAATTTGTTATTGTCCTGATAAAGCAATTGCGCTGTTTTCAGCATAATGGGCAGGAGTTTTTCCACTTCTTTCTGGCGTGATCCCGGCAAAAGAGCGATTGTATATTTATCTTTGGAGAGGTTGTATTTTTGAAAAAAATAGTCGGAGGTATTTGTATTCTGAAGGTACTCGAGCAGAGGATGTCCGACGAATTCCACGTTGATCCCGTGTTTGGCGTAAAATTCTTTTTCAAAAGGAAGGATGACCAGCATTTTATCCACGACTGATCGGATCAACTGGACACGATTTTCTTTCCAGGCCCAAATTTGCGGGCTGATGTAATAAATGATTTTGAGGTGTGGCCATTTGGTTTTGATGGCTTTGGCTAAACGCAGGTTGAATCCCGGATAATCGATGAGAATAACCGCCGCCGGTTGCAGGGCTTCGATTTGATTCAAGATCATCTTGAAGATTCTCTTGAAATCCCGTAGGTGCTTCAAAACTTCAACGAACCCGACGACCGCAAAACGGGTCAGGTCTTCATAGAGTTTCACACCGGCTTGTTCCATTTTAGGTCCGCCTAAACCGGAAAACGCGATGTTTGGCTTAAGTTTTTTTAACTGTTCGACCAAATGGGCGCCGTGCAAATCTCCGGAGGCTTCGCCGGAGATTAAAATGATTTGTTGGTTTTTTGCCATATCTTTTGACTGATGGCCAGGGCTAATTCCAGGGCTTGTTTGCCTTCGATCCCGGAAACAATCGGCCTTTTGTCTTCGATGATACAGTCGAGAAACGATTCGATTTCGCTTTTTAATGGTTCTTCTTTTTCAATGGGAAGACTTGTTTTTGAGATAGAGTCCCCGTTCTTTTTATAAAGAAATGCTTCTTGTTTGACATAATCCAGCGAGATGTAGGTGTCCTTCAGGAAGATGCGGATCTTGCGCATAACTTCATCGGAGACACGGCTGGCCGTAAGATTGCACACACAGCCATTGTTAAACGTGATCCGGCTATTGGCGATATCTTCCAAATTGGTCAGGACGTTCACGCCGACCGCCTGAATATCCTGAATCGGGGCGCTGACCAGTCCTAAGATAATATCGATGTCATGGATCATCAGATCCATCACGACTCCGATATCGAGGGAACGGTTGGAAAATGGGTTGAGGCGGTGGCATTCAACAAAGAGAGGATCCTGCGCCAATCCGCTGATCGCTTTGAATGCGGCGTTAAACCGCTCGACATGCCCGATTTGCAGTTTTAATTTTTTGCGTTGTGCGATTTCAATCAAATTTTCAGCTTCGGAAACAGTCAAGGTCATCGGTTTTTCGATAAAACAATGCACTCCTTCGGTGAGAAAAAACTCGGCAATCTCAAAATGAGAGACAGTGGGGGTGCAGATGTTGACTGCGTCGACTTTCCCGAGGAGTTTTCGGTAATCGTCAAATGCCTTGATTTGATATTCTTGGCTGAGTTGCTTAACCAGTTCCGGTTTGATGTCACAGATCCCAACAATATTGGCTTTATTGAGTAACTGCTGGCGATAAACTTTTAAATGTTTCGATCCCAGGTGTCCGGTTCCGATAATCGCAATATTGATTTTTTTCATCAGAGTTTCCGTTTAAATATTGATATAATTATTTTGTTTTTATCAGGTTAACACAATAACAAATGCCTCGACAAAAGTCAATCGGTATGCTAACATTCCCCCCTATCTATGAAGGAATATTTAAAACTTTTAAAGTTTCTTAAGGGCCACCAAAAGATTTTCAGTCTGGCGATCGTTTTTATGTTTATCGCTTCAATCTTTGAGGGCGTTCAGCTGTCGTTGTTGGTTCCAATGACGGATAGGATTTTTACCAACAAAAAAATCGTTATCCCCAATCAAGTCCCGCCGTTTATTGCGCATATTGTCGATCAATTGAATACAATTGACCAGCACCGTTTGTTTTGGTTGTTCCCATTTGCTGTTCTCATCCTGTTGTTTATTAAACATTTTGTCACATTTTGGTATGATTTTTTTATGAATGATATTGCGCAGAGAATTATGCGGGATATCCGTTTCCGGTTATATGAGACCTTGCAGAATTTATCACTGGATTATTTCAGCAAAAAGCGCGGCGGTGAATTGATCTCGAGGATCACCCATGACGTCCAGGTGATTGAAAATGCCGTTTCATACGCGGTGACGGATCTTTTCCGTCAATCGTTCATGATTGTGACTTTTATTATTATTGTTTTTGTGATTCATTATAAGGCTGCCCTGATTATTTTTGTTTTATTCCCGCTGATTTCTTTGCCCATGGCGCTGATCGGACGCAAGCTGCGCAAACTTTCCAAGCGATCGCAGGAGAAAATGGCGGATATTAATTCCTTATTGATTGAAACGATTTCCGGAATCAAACTGGTGAAAGCGTTTTGCATGGAAAGGTATGAAACGGATCGGTTCAAGAAGCAGAACCATGAATTTTACAAATTGAAGATGAAATCGATCCGGCGCCTTTTGGTAGTGAATCCGGTTACGGAATTAATCGGCGCCTTTTGTGGCGTTGTGATCATTTTTGCTTTGGGGGGACAGGTCCTTGATGGAGCGGTGTCTTTCGGAATTTTTATTTTGTTTTTTGGTTCGATTATGTCGATTATCAGTCCGATTAAAAAGTTGGCGAACGTGCACGTGATCACGCAGCAGGCCCTGGCCGCGAATGAACGGATTTATGATGTCCTGGAAACAAAACCCACTGTTGTCGAAAAAACAGATGCGAAAAATTTGAATATCATCCGCCGATCAATCAAACTTGAAAATGTTTCTTTCCGTTATGATCAAAATGATCGAAATGTACTACAACACATTAATTTGGAAATTAAGGTGGGAGAGCTGGTGGCCATTGTAGGGCCAACAGGGACAGGGAAATCGACGTTAGTGAGTTTAATTCCCCGTTTTTACGATGCGACCCAGGGGATGATCTGCATTGATGGGATTAATGTCAGAGAGGTTTCGGTTAAATCTTTAAGGGAACAAATCGGCATTGTCAGTCAGGAAACTATTTTATTTAACGATAGCGTAAAAGCGAATATTGGTTATGGTAATTTGTCGGCGTCTCAGGAAGGAATCACGGCTGCGGCCACGAAAGCCTTTGCCCATTCTTTTATCCTCAAAATGCCTCATGGATACGATACGGTCATTGGTGATCGCGGCTTCCGTTTGTCAGGAGGAGAGAAACAGCGGATTGCGATCGCACGCGCGATTTTGAAAAATCCCCCGATTCTTATTTTGGATGAAGCGACCTCCCAACTTGATTCCGAATCGGAAAAATTTGTTCAGGAAGCGTTAGATGAATTAATGAAAGGAAGAACCGTTATCTGTATTGCCCATCGACTTTCAACAATTTTTAAAGCGGATAAAATTGTCGTGCTTGACTACGGCCAGATCGTTGGTTTAGGCAAGCATGATGACTTGTTAAAGGAATGTCCTCTTTATAACAGGCTTTATCAAACACAATTTTTAATTGAAGTGACCTAAAAGAAACTTATTTTAAAGAATTTCAAATCGATTATTTAAGAATATAATTAGAATCCATCTCATAAATAGAGTTTAACGAGCATAAGTATTGAAGCTAGCTGAACCATCGCCAAGAAATTTTCAGGATGATATTCATAACGAACAACCAAACGTCTAAAACGATTGAACC
>JAHFFY010000048.1 GCA_023247705.1 Candidatus Omnitrophota bacterium
GGCATATGCAGCGCTACCGTAATCGCTGGATTATCGAACGCACCACAATGCCTGGCTGCAAAATTTCAGACGATTGGTTGTGCGTTATGAACGTTCGCATATTGTTTTCGAAGGTTTGATCCATATGGCTTTCGCGATGATGATTCTCAAACGGTTTATATCGTCGTGAATTTATGGGATGACTTATAATATCTATAATCCGGATAAGGCCGATCACGCGCTCATAGCGGAGTTTTAGAAAATCGCGGATTGATTTGAAGATTAAAAAATACACGATTCCATCTCTCGGTTGGGGTGGTTAACTGGTTAACTGAACACTTGTGATATTTGACATTTAGTGGTACAATGATTTCCATTGGGCTGAAGTTTTAAGTTGACAACGTATCATTTTTAGTCATGAAAAAAAACACCTTAATTCTTTTCCTTGTCGTTGGTTTAATCCTTTCGCTGGTTCATATCAAATCTCTCAATAAGAAAAATATCAAAACCGATGAAACGGTCCGGCGTGAATACTATCCGGGTGGGGAATTGCATTTCTCAAGCGACTATCAGAACGGTCACATCCACGGGATGTCGCGGGAATATTACGCAGACGGCGTTTTAAAGGCCGAATGGAAATACGTCAATGGCAGAAAAGACGGCGGGTTTAAGCTCTATTCGAAAGGTGGTAACCTCCTGAGCGCCGGAACATATGTACAGGACAAAATGGAAGGGATCGTCAAACAGTATTTTGAGGACGGCGTCGTCAAGAGCGAAATGACTTACAAGAACGATCAAAGAGAGGGACTCACCAAAGAGTTTTATAAAAACGGGCAGATTCAAAAAGAAGAATTATATGCCAATAATCAAAAGAATGGCCCTTTGACGGAGTATTTCGAGACCGGAGAGGTCAAACGGCTGGAGAATTATCTCAATGGTAAGAAGCATGGCCTGGCCAAGGAGTTCTGGGTTTCAGGACAGATCAAGCGGGAAGAGGCTTACGACAACGACCATCTGGAGGGGCCGTTTAAGGAATATTACGAAAGTGGGGCGAACAAAAACATCGGGTTTTATAAGGGAGGTAATCTCGATGGGAGCTTCCGCGGATTTTTCCCCAGCGGCACGTTGGCTTACCTTTGGAATTATAAAGACGGCAAACGCCAGGGCCAGAGCCGTGAAAATTTTGAGAACGGAAACTGGAAAAATACCTGGGAATACAATCAGGATAAACTGGACGGAGAAACCAAGGAATTCTATCGCAACGGGGCTTTGAAGCGGCGGGCCTTTTACAGCAACGGAAAACTCCTGGGTAAGGTCAAGACGTATTATCAGGACGGAACCTTACGGGCGACGGGTTTCTACCTGAACGACAAACTCGACGGCAAGGGTGAATCCTACAGCCCCAGCGGCGTTCTATTAACGGAAGCAAATTTTAAAAGTGAACTGCTGGAAGGCGTGTCGCGCGAATTTTATGATAATGGACAAGTGAAGAAGATCGAGAATTACAAGGCCGGTAAAAAAAACGGCCTTTCGCTGCAATATTATCCTCACGGAGGGCTGCAAGCGGAAGCCGCTTATAAAAACGACCAGATGGTCAGTATCAAACAGTATGACGATCAGGGGAAATTGATTTCGGAAAAGAGTTTTTAAATTTTATATTTTTTATTTGTTATCTTTAGATTCTAACTTTAAACTGTTTATTGCGTTTGGGTCATCCTGTACTGAGCTCTTTAAGGATAAGAATATTAATCGGCAAAATTACGAAAACAATTGACTCCTAAATGGATTTTTGATTTATTCCTGCCGCAGTTCCGGGTGCTTTCCTGCCCAAAGTTAAACGAGATCTTTTTGAAGAATATAAAGGACCAACGATCATGAATAATCAGATTTATATCGCTAAGATGGCGAAGGAATTTTCTATTCCTCCGGGAAAAGTAAACGCCGCCGTCGATCTGCTGGATGAAGGAGCGACGGTGCCGTTTATTTCCCGTTATCGGAAAGAAGCGACCGGAAGCCTGGATGAAGTCCAAATCACCTCGATCCGCGACCGGCTGATTCAATTGCGTGAACTCGATAAACGCCGCGTGGTGGTGATCGAATCCATTGCCTCTCAGGGAAAACTGACTGATGAACTGAAAGACAAAATCCTCACCGCTGAAACAATGACCGTGCTGGAAGATCTGTATCTTCCCTACAAACCCAAACGGCGCACGCGTGCGACGATCGCGAAAGAAAAAAGCCTGGAGCCGCTAGCGCAAAAGCTTTGGCTGCAGGACAATATCGACCCAGTGAAAGAAGCGGTCCAATATGTGAATCTCGAGAACAAAGTCGAATCCACCAACGACGCCCTGGCCGGAGCCCGCGACATCATGGCGGAATGGATTGCCGAGGACATGCAAGCCAGAGAAAAGATTCGGGACCTTTTCCGTTCTCAAGGGATGTTTAAGACCAAAGTCATGAAAGGCAAGGAACAGGAGGCGATTAAGTTTAAGGATTATTATGATTGGCAAGAGGCCGTGGCCACCGCACCCTCGCATCGGATTTTGGCGATGCGCCGGGGGGAGAAAGAAGGTTTTCTGACTTTAAGGATCCTTCCTCCGGAAGAAGAAGCGATCAAAATCCTTGAGGAACTTTTTGTGAAAACGCATTACGCGACCGGTGAGCAGGTCAGGATGGCGGTCCATGATAGTTATAAACGGTTATTGTCTTTGTCGATGGAGACCGAGATCCGTCTGGAAACCAAAGAGCGCGCGGACCAGGAGGCGATCAAGGTGTTTTCTGAAAACCTACGTCAGCTTTTGATGGCCCCGCCGCTAGGACAAAAAAATATTTTGGCTATTGATCCGGGGTTCCGGACGGGTTGCAAGGTCGTCACGTTGAATAAAGAGGGAAAGCTTTTGTTCAACGACACGATTTATCCGACGCAATCGGATCGGCAATTGACTGAGGCCGCCGAAACGGTTCTTGAGCTTTGCCAGAAATATCAGGTCGAATGCATCGCGATTGGAAACGGGACCGCGAGCCGGGAAACTGAAAGTTTTGTCCACGGACTTCCCTTACCCAAGGAAATCCAGGTCGTGATGGTCAATGAAAGCGGGGCGTCGATTTATTCCGCTTCGCAGGTGGCCCGCGCGGAATTCCCGGATTATGACGTGACCGTGCGCGGCGCTGTGTCCATCGGACGGCGATTAATGGATCCTCTGGCCGAACTGGTCAAGATTGATCCCAAATCGATCGGCGTCGGCCAATATCAGCATGATGTCGATCAAACGAATTTGCGTCAGAGTCTGGATGATGTGGTGATCAGCTGTGTTAATTTGGTTGGCGTTGAAGTGAATACCGCGAGCAAGGAGCTCCTCATGTATGTCTCCGGTTTAGGGCCGGTCCTGGCGAAGTCGATTGTGGAGCACCGCAACCAGCACGGCCCGTTTAAGTCTCGGGAAGAGTTTAGAAGTGTTGCGAAATTAGGGAGCAAGGTCTTCGAACAGGCGGCGGGCTTTTTGCGCATTCGTGACGGCGAAAATCCTCTGGATGCCAGCAGCGTTCATCCGGAAAGTTACGCGATCGTCGATCAAATGGCCAAGGACTTACAGTGTTCGGTGGTGGACTTGATGAAGAATGACGGTTTGCGTGAGCGACTGGATTTGCATAAATACGTGAATGCGACCGTTGGATTGCCGACGTTGACCGACATTAAAAAAGAACTGGCTAAGCCAGGGCGTGATCCGCGGAAAAAGTTTGAAAGTGTCAAATTCGAAGAATCGGTTCAGAAGATGGAAGACCTCAAGCCCGGGATGAAATTACCGGGGGTCGTTACAAATATCACCGCGTTCGGCGTTTTTGTTGACATTGGTGTCCATCAGGACGGATTGATTCACGTCAGCCAGTTGGCTAACCATTTTGTCAAAAATCCGGGAGACGTGGTTAAAGTGCACCAAAAAGTCCAAGTCACGGTTCTGGAAGTGGATCTGCCGAGAAAACGAATCGCCTTAACGATGAAAGAACATAGAAGCGAGAGGAAGGATTCTAACCCAAAGAATTCGAAATCAGCGAAGATGAGTTCAAGAAAAATATTTTAAAAGGATATTCCTATGCTGACGATTTTGTTGTTGACGGTCTCAAATGTGTTCATGACGATCGCCTGGTACGGCCATCTTAAATATAAGCATTCCCATTTGTTCAAAGCGATCCTCATCAGCTGGCTCATTGCTTTTGTCGAATATTGTTTTCAAGTCCCCGCGAACCGGATCGGACATTATCAATTTTCAGCCGCTCAGCTAAAGACCATTCAGGAAGTGATCACGCTGATTGTGTTCAGTGTATTCTCGGTCGTTTATCTTAAAGAAGACCTGCGCTGGAACTATCTGGTGGGATTCTTCCTTATGATTGTGGCCGTGTTCATTATTTTCAAAAAGTGGTGAGGATCCTAAAAAAGAATAAACACCGAGGAGATTCTTGCCCCTCGGTATTTATTGGGGTGGGAGGTGATTCAGTCGGCCTTTGCTTGAGAAGTCAGTCAAACTAAAATCGTTTTAATGAATGTTCTAATTCCTTCCTTCGGTTGCGTGTGATCCTATCCGCAATCGGCCCTCCGCCATACCGAGTCGGACAGGATCCATCGAGAAAATGTTCATCTTGATTTGATCGCAAGAAACCATCTTATCCTCAAACGGCCAAGACCACTTGACGCTCATCGGTTTTAGCGTATTGAGGCGATCGTGGTTAAATTCTAAAAACATATATTGTTTTTCATTAAGACGAAAGGTCATTCTGGGTTGAGGGCTTGGAAATGTGTCTATTAAAACGGGACCGGTCGTTGGATCCGGTATTTTTACAGCGGAAATTTTAGAAACGAACGGGAGGAGGATGAAACTTAAGGCTGTGAGTATGATCAAAGTAATTTTTTTCATATCCCCCTCGCTTTCTACCTGATGGTGCGCTCATTATTTCGTTGTTGCCACTTCAAAGATACAATCCGGCTGACCGTTTGTCAAGATGCCCCGGTGATCCTAGCGGAAGACAGTTTATTCTTTGCTATTCGAGAAGGAATTTGGTATATTATCCGAAAAAAATTTACCCTATGAAGAAAATAAAAGAGTTCCCATCTTTGGTTCCGATCTCGCGCCGTGCCGGAAAGGCCATGTCAGATTATGATATGATCGAAAAGGGCGACAAGATCGCGGTAGCGGTCTCCGGCGGTAAAGACAGTATTTCTCTCTTGCATGTTTTGAGACACCGTCGACTGGTAAGCCCGATCAAATTTGAATTTACCGCGGTTCATATTGACTTTGAATTTTCGGATTTTAACCCCGCGGTCCTGGTCGATTATCTTAAGAAAGAAGGATTTCCTTATCTCGTTGAAAAAGTCGATTCGCTCAAAGGCGAACGATGGGAGGAGATCGATTGTTTTTGGTGGTCGCGCAACCGGCGCAAGGCCTTATTTGAACTGGTCGCCCGTTTGGGGTTTACCAAACTCGCCTTCGGTCACCATCTGGATGATATTGTCGAAACGATTTTGCTGAATCTGTTTTACCGGGGAGAGATCGGGGCCATGAAACCCAAACAAACGCTTTTTGACGGGAAGATCATCATTATCCGTCCGCTCGCCTATGAACGGGAGGGCATGATTCAGACCTTGGCCGAACAGCTGGGGATCACCGGTATGGGCCAGTCCAAATGCGCCAATGACGACACCTCACACCGCTATAAGATCAAGCAGATGTTGCGCACGTTTGAAAAAGAAAATCCTAATATCGTTAAGAATATTTTTAGAAGTTTACAGAATATTAAAAGAGATTATCTTTTAGATACTGAGCAAGAATAAATTTATTAGAATACATATGGAATCTGAAATTCTAGACTATTGGTTTGAAGGCATCGGCGATGAGACTTCGATCGATAAGAAAAAATCCCCGTTTAATAAATGGTTTGCGAAAAGCGCGCGGATCGACCAGAAGATCCGCATGCGTTTCGAACCTGTCTTGATTCAAGCCAAACGAGGTGATCTCCGGTCCTTAGAAAAAACCGCACGCGGCCGCCTAGCGCTCGTCATCCTATATGATCAATTTTCTCGCAACATATACCGCGACACCCCCCGGATGTATGCATCGGACCCGCAGGCAATTGAATTGACGCTACGTTCCATTGAAGATCAAATGGATAGGCAATTGCAATGCATTGAACGGGTTTTTCTTTATACGCCTTTGATGCACGCCGAAGACCGTCAACTGCAAGCGTTGGCCTTGAAACATTTTCAGGATCTCACGAAAATGATTGCTCAACGCTATCCATTCAACGCGGCCTATTATCAATATACCTTTGGTTTTGTTAAAAATTATTATGATATTATCTTGAGGTTTGGACGTTTCCCGCACCGCAATCGTATTTTGAAGAGAACTTCGTCTTCGCAGGAGTTGGAATTTCTGGCCGGAAGGTAGGATCATTGTCCGGTCAGCAGAAATAAAAAAGGCAACTTAGGAATCTAAGTTGCCTTTTTTATGATTGAAAATTTAATACGGTTTAAGCCGCGAATTTGCGACGGGCGATAGCCCCGATTAAACCGGTGCCTAAAAGAAAAAGTGATGTTGGTTCTGGAACAGGATTACTCCCTCCACCGCCATCTTCTCCTTGACCTTGAAGTTGGGCATAGAAGCTTCTTCCGCTATTGTTCGGAAGGACCCAGGTGTAATTTAGTTCGGAGCCATTGCTAAAGATAATTTTTGTCTTGCTCCCATTAAATTGACTATTTCCGACATGTCCATTGCTATTAAGGGTTGAATCCAAATCGGTCCAAAAACCGAACGCTTCACCCGGAGCAAAATCAGTGAATGTTAATAAAAGCGTGTTTTGACCATCGGTAAAAGAGGTCGGTCCATTGTATCCGGTAAGAACATCGCTGTTGCTTCCAAGAATGATCTGAAATTCTCCTACACCGAGTCCTCCGTATGTCCCTGGGACGTAGGCATTGCTAATATCGTAATTACGAAAAGCTCCTGCGGCTCCTAATCCTGGTGCGGCAACGGTAGAATCAATATAGATAGAACTCGCGAATTCCCAATAGATGCTATTGATAAATATCCCTGGATCTGAAGTATTGTTCATGATGAATTGGGATTTTGCTCCATTCGCACCCGATGCGGCTGGTTCTGGATTGTTTGGATTTCCACCCGGTGGGTTATGAATTTGGAGTCCAGCGCTAAACACAAAAGCTTCGGCACTTTTGCCTGTTAGGATGGTTAAGAATAACAATCCTAGGATGATACTAAAAATTTTTTTCATTTTGTTTCCTTCCTAAAACAGTGAGTAAAGGATATCCTTGACTTTCGTACAGATAATAGCAAATTTTGTGCCAAAGTTGATGCAGATAATCGATTATTTATAAATTTCATAATTTCCTTATTCTTAACAAGTTGTAAATCCGAAAGAGGGATCAATCCATGATAAGGGATTAAAACTGATTGAATAATGTTGTAAAATTTAGACATTGTGTGGTAAATCCGATATTCAAATTAGGCCTTACCGAATTTGAAGTTCATCTAGTCCTGAGAGACCGCCCAGAAATCTCCCTCTTGAAATTCGGATGTAATGTGTTATACCTTGACTGGGAGTCATGGATTGTAGCGATGAGTCGTTGAAAAATTCGCTCAGCTTAGAAAAAGGCAAACTATCCGAAAGGATAGGACGCAAAGCTTCTGGCCTAAACTCTTCTCAAAGAGCATGGTAGCAGGGTTTCCTAAGAGCGTAGAAGAATTGTCTTGAAAAGAACTCTTAGGGTTATGCCTTAAGAGTTTTTTAGTTTTAGGGTGTTTGGGGTTTTAAAAAACATTTTATATGCTGACTATGAGTACAAAAGAAAGATTAAATTTAGTTATAAATTAGAAAGGAATATATAGGAGAACAAATTTAACGATTTTATTACTACAGCGAAAGGAGGTTTATATGTTTCAGAAAATAGTTTTAATCAGAGGCGTCGTTACTTTATGGATTATTTTGTTTTTTTTAAGCATTTCTTTCGCGGGCACAAAGGATCAAAATGACAATGATCCGCATATAACAGGATTGATTCCCTTCACACATGATCAAGAAGTAGCTTTTCGTAGAGAACACCTGCAAATTAAGAAGGTGAAATTAAATCATCTAGGATTCAAACGGGTTAATGAGGCGAGGGCAAAAAATAAATTTTATTTATTGGATGAAGAAGTGGTTGCTCCCGAAGGGAAAGATCTTGAATCGACACTGGGTGCTGCATCAGATACAACTCAATCGAGTTCGAATCCGGAAACGATGGGAGTCTTGCCTGTCGGAGTGGATAATAGTAAAACAAGTTGGTTCCCTCCGATACGGAGTCAAGGATCACTTGCTTCCTGCGTGAGTTGGGCAACGACATATTATCAACTTACTTATATGAATGCGATGGCTAAAGGGCTTACGGTAAACACCGGAGATAATACCCAGATTTTTTCTCCGAAATGGACGTATAACATGGTCAATAACGGGCAGAATGGCGGGACCTATTTTTCGGATAACTACAATCTTTTGAAGAACCATGGTGTTGCCAAGTGGTCTGAATTTCCTTATGACAGTAATTATCTGTCTTGGAACCTTGACCCTGGCGTATGGAGAAATGCAATTTCATCACGTACAAATACCGTACAATATGTTTATAGCGCAAGCTCTAGTACAGGGTTGCAGCAAATCAAAGAATTGCTGACGAATGGATACATCTTAGTATTTGGTACGTATATCAACTCTTGGCAATATACCACAATCAAAAATGATCCTGCGACAATAGAGGATGACGCAGTCGTCGGGCAGTCTGTGGCTTATTGGCTTAACGGGAATAACGGGGCTCATGCAATGACCATTGTTGGTTTTAACGATGCCATTTGGAGTGATATCAATAATAATGGCAGTGTCGATTTTGGAGAGAAAGGAGCCTTTCGCATAGCAAATTCATGGGGAACGGGTTGGGGCAATGGAGGATTTACGTGGCTGGCGTATGATGCGCTTAAAAATACTTCCACGATCACTGGCGCTCCCAATACCGGCAGGGTCGCCGCATTTCAGAGTGATATGGTCTATGAGCTTACTTTAAAACCAAATTATATCCCGAAGATGATTGCTGAATTTACGGTTAATCATCTCAAACGGAATCAATTAGGGATGTTTTTAGGTCTATCTGATCCTACGGTTAATACCCCTTCAACATATTGGTATCCTTTGGCCTTGAATTATAAGGGAGGGCCGTATGCCTTTAATGGTTTGACTACGGCCGTGAATGGCACGTTTGTCTTTGATTTTAGTGATATCTTACCCTCTGGAACGGTGCAAAAAAAGTATTATCTAGGCATGCGGGATAGCACTAGTCTGGATCCGGCAATATTATTGTCTTATAAATTGATCGATCTAACGACCAACAATGAAAGTCAGGCATTAGGTCTTCCGCTCAGCGTGGATGGGGGGCAACAATTATTTTCTACAATTGATTATACTTATTCTGACGGCAATTATTCCCCCGTAGCAGATATGACTGCGACGCCTTCATCGGGGAATGCCCCATTAAGTGTTAATTTTGACGGTTCCCGTTCTGTCGACTCTGACGGGACGATTGTTTCTTATCAATGGAATTTTGGAGATGGTGCCCAGGGCAGTGGGGTAAATATAAACCATGTCTATTCCGCTCCCGGATCTTTTAATGCCGGATTAACAGTTGCTGATGATAAAGGCGCGACTGGTTTGGATTCCGTTGGGATTATGGTCTCACCCGATCCGGATGTCATTAGTCCACCCAGTAATCTAAATGCAATTGTGCTTGGTAAAACAATTGCCCTGAATTGGACAGACAATTCAAATAATGAAGGGGGATTTTATGTCGAACAGGGAATCATCCCGAAAGGGTCCAGGGATGTTGCATATTCAAGAGTGAAACAGGTCCTTGCCAATGTCACAAATGCATCGATCAATGTCGTGGCAAGTGGTAATTATTATTACAGAGCTCAGGCGTATAATCTGGCAACGGAAAAAAATTCTTCTTATTCAAACGAAATCAAGGTAAGAATTAAGTAGAAAATTTTTGTGTTAAAAGAGTATGATTCTCATCCCAGCGTATTTGATTTATGAAAAGTTTTTGGTGAACGTATGGGAAAAAATAAGGTATTTAGTTGACAGATTAATCATTTAATTATAAATTTAATAACAGGAAAGACAAAATTGGGAAGATTATTGTACCACCAATACAAAAGGATCCTTAAAAGATGTTTTATCAAAAAATTGTGAATAGTCTTTTCTACTATAATTGATTAAATAAAGAGGAGAAATTTTTTTTGTTTATATAATTAACTAGTTAACTATATCTAAGTTAATCTACTGTAAGAAAGGAGCCAGATATGTTAGCAAAGAAATTCGGTTTTGGTTTTGGAATTGCCGTCATTCTGCCGATGTTGGTCCACTATGGGGTCAGTACTTTTAGCCCATCCCCCAAATGGGAGGATTATCAGGAAAACGATTATTACCTCAAATATAATAACGCCACCCCGGAAGAAAAGAAAGTTCTAAGCCTCCAGCACGATCAATTAGAAAAGAAATACAGACAGCACAGAAAAATGTTTGAACGCAATTTATTTTTTGTCGCTGTCCCGATTGGGATTTCCTCTATTATTGTCGGTTCGCTGTTTACCGTTCAGGCGATCGGGGCCGGGTTGATTTTTGGTGGGATCTTTACATTGGTGGATGGGTATTGTTGGTATTGGTCAGAATTGCAGGATTGGATGCGGTTTTTGTCGCTCTTGATTACTTTCATCGTTTTAATCGTGGTGGGGCAATTGAAAGTAAAGGGCAAATCGTCAGAATAAAAAAATAAAATAATCAATGGATCGGGACGTTTTATCGGTAGAATAATTTAAAAATTGTCGGTAGCATGTAGGAGTCAAATTCTATGAGGGAAAAAGAAGAATGACAAATCCAAAGAAGATGAATTGGGGATTTTTTATGCTCCTCATCACCCAATTTTTAGGGGCATTTAACGATAATGTTTTTAAACTGATTATTTCTTTTCTGATCGTTGATCATTTTGCCACCGAGCAAAAGGGGGCTTTATGGCTTTCGCTCTCTGGGATTGTCTTTATCCTGCCGTTTCTTTTATTCTCCACTTATGCCGGGTTCCTGGCCGACCGGGTTAGCAAAAAAAGGATCATGGTGTGCGTCAAAGTCATTGAGGTCGTGATCATGGCGCTGGCCTTGTTCGCGTTGACAACCGGTGGAATTTATGGTGTCTTTATGATTTTATTTCTCTTAGGGACGCACAGCGCATTTTTTAGTCCGGCGAAATACGGGATCCTTCCGGAGATCTTGTCCGAAGAAGAGCTCTCGGAAGGCAACGGCGCGATGGAAATGTGGACTTATCTTGCTATTATCCTGGGCCAGGCCTGCGGCGGGATTTTAATTCACGTCTACGGCCAGTCGATTGAAAAAGTGATTTATATTTTAATGGGCATTTCTGTTCTGGGTGTTGTCGCCAGTTTATTTTTGCCTGTCGTTAAACCCGCGGGGTCGCCCCGGACGTTCCAATGGAATTTTCTAAAGGAAGTGTGGCAGAACACCAAATACATCAAGGCCGACCGGACGATCTTTTTGTCGATGGTGGGGTTGGTTTATTTCGGTTTTTTGGGCGGATTGTTTCAACTGAATATTATTCTCTATGCCCGTCAGTTGATGGAGATTGATCATTTGCAATCCAGTTCGTTGCTGATCGCGTTGGGAATCGGAATCGGAACGGGAAGTGTGCTCGCCGGAAAATTATCGGACCAAAAAGTCGAGTTGGGGTTGGTTCCTCTGGGCTCGATCGGTTTGAGTCTTTTTTCGATTCTGCTGGGGATTGCGTATCATTCTTATCCGTTTGTTTTGTTCTGTCTATTTCTGTTGGGGATTTCGAGCGGTTTTTATATCGTACCACTCAATACTTTGATCCAACAGAACAGTCCTGCGGATCGCCGCGGCCAGATTTTATCCACGAATAATTTTTTTGCTTTTTTTGCCATTCTGACCGGATCAGGGATCCTTTATGTGTTTCGTGATATTCTTCATTTCAACCCGGCGATGATCTTTGTCATTTGCGGGATTTTAACAATCGCCGGGACGATCTATGTGTGCCGATTGCTTCCTTACGCCTTGGTTCGATTCATTGTTTGGATGTTGGCGCATACCGTTTATAAAATTAAAGTGGTCAATCGTCAAAAAGTTCCTTCTCAAGGAGGAGCATTATTGGTTTCGAATCACGTGTCGTTTGTCGACGCGGTCTTAATTGTGGTGACGTTGCAGAGGCCGGTGCGATTTTTGATGAACCGTGAGATCTATCATCTTAAATGGTTGACTCCGATTTGCCGTCTGGCCAAGGCGATTCCCATTAACCGCAAGGACAACCCTAAAGAGATCATCCGCGCGCTGCGCATCGCCCAGGAAGCGGTCAAGAGCGGAGAACTGGTCTGTATTTTTCCGGAAGGCCAGTTGACGCGGACCGGAAACATGTTGAAATTCAATCAGGGCTTCGAACATATCATGAAAGGCGTCGAGGCGCCGGTCATTCCGATCCATCTCGACCGCATTTGGGGAAGCATTTTTAGTTGGGAAGGAGGTCGTTTTTTAGGCAAATGGCCCAAAATTTTGCCTTACCCGGTGACCATTTCTTTTGGAAACCCACAACCGTCCACGACCACGGCCTTTGAAATCCGCACGAAAGTCCAGGAGCTTGGCGCGGAAGCTTTTCAATATCGTCTGGCCGACCGGATAACGTTGCCGGAGGCCTTCTTCAAAGAAATGCGCGCGCATCCTTCACGGTTTTGTATCGCGGATTCGAGCGGAAAGAAACTGAATTATGCGATGACCTGGATCGCATCCTTGATCTGTTCGGATTTATTGAAACTTAAATTGGGCTCTGAAGAAAATGTCGGTATTTTAATCCCGCCGTCGGTTGGTGGGGTCATGGCGAACATCGCGGTTGGGATTTTAAACAAGGTTCCGGTCAATATCAATTACACGGCCTCGAAAGAAGCCGTCGCCTCGATCGTTCAGCAATGCGGCATGCGTTATTGTATTACCTCGCGCCAGGTCGTTGAGAAGTTAGGGATCAATCTTCCATGCGAACTCATATATATTGAGGACATCATCAAATCGTTTTTTTGGGAAAATAAAATCAAGGCGTTCCTGCAATCTTTTTTGTGGCCGGAATGGTTAGCGCACCGCGCCATCTTCGGACAATACCGAAATCGCAGTCATCAGGAATTAGCAACGATCATGTTCACCAGCGGAAGCACTGGCAACCCGAAAGGGGTCCTGCTCACCCATTCCAATATTATTTCTAATCTTGAAGGTCTGTATCAGGCGTTTGCCGTCAAAGAGGATGATAAGATTTTAGGGATCTTGCCGTTCTTTCATTCGTTTGGGTTTACCGGAACGATGTGGTTTCCGTTGATCAGCGGAATGGGCGCTGTTTATCACAGTAATCCTTTGGATGCGAAGGTCATCGGGAAATTGGTCCAGGAATATCAGACGACGCTTTTGATGAGTACACCGACGTTCCTGAATAGTTATATCCGGCGCTGCGAGGCCCAGCAGTTCAAGAGTCTGCGGCTTATCATGGTGGGGGCGGAAAAATTGAAACCGGGTTTAACGAAGGAATTTAAAGAAAAATTCGGCATTGAACCGATGGAAGGGTACGGTTGCACGGAGTTGTCTCCGATCGTTGCGTTGAATCTTCCTGACGTCGAGGCTGAGACGATTCGTCAAAAAGCGCAAAAGTCCGGAACAATCGGTCTTCCGCTCCCGGGCATTGCGGTTAACGTCATCGACCAAAGCAACATGACGCCCCTCGGCCCCAACACTTCGGGGCTCTTTGTCGTTAAGGGGCCGAACGTGATGAAGGGTTATCTCAATCAGCCTGAAAAAACCTCTGAAGTCATCCGTGACGGCTGGTATCTGACCGGCGACATTGCCCAGATCGATGAGGATGGATTTATTACGATCACGGATCGCTTGAGCCGTTTCAGCAAGATCGCCGGAGAAATGGTGGCGCATATCAAGATTGAAGAGAAGATCCACGAACTCCTGGGAAGCGCAGAACAGTTGTGCATTGTCACGTCTTTGCCGGATGACAAACGCGGCGAAAAGCTCGTTGTGTTGTGTCTGCCGCAAGTTGATGTCGCAACACTCACCGAGCAGTTGAAGAAAAGCGATCTGCCGAATTTATGGGTTCCGGACAAGGAAATGTATTTTAGGATTGAGTCCTTGCCGCTTTTGGGGACGGGAAAATTGGATTTGAGCGGTATCAAGAAAAGAGCGGGGGAGTTGGTCGGTGCGTTTAAGAGTTAGAAGCCATGACCACAGTGCGTATATTTCCTATCTTTTAATGTTGATCGGGAATTGTTTGGTCAGTTTAAGCTGCTCAACCCGGCACCTTGTTCAACTCGAAAACCAAAACAATATGGTTCAACATTCATTCCAAACACACCAGGTTAAAACTTCCGACGGCCAAACCGTTTGTTTCGATCATTACGCCCGCGGTCATACGAATGTGATTATTATTGCGCATGGATTTTTTAACAGCCGGAAATCGGTTCTGTTGAAGGCCCTGGGTGAATCTTTACTGGATTCGTATGATGTGATTATCATGGATTTTCGTGGCCATGGGGATAGTCCGGGACTTTTTTATTGGACCACAAAAGAGTATCTGGATCTGGAAGCGGTGTTAAAATGGTCTGCGTCCCGATATTCGCAGATCGGTGTCATCGGGTTTTCGTTGGGTGCGGCCACGAGTATCATTACCGCAGCTAAAACCAATTTGATCACCAGCCTCGTCTCTGTGAGCGGACCGACGACCTTTGAGCGGATTGATTACCGTTTCTGGGAATTGGATATTGAGAATGATATTTTTTTTAATCTGGGAGAAAAAGGCCGGACCGGCAAAGGGGTCAGGCTAGGACCGTTTTGGTTAAAGAAGGAACGGCCGATCGATCTGGTTTCGGAATTAACCGTACCGATTTTTTTTATTCATGGTGAATCCGACTGGCTGATCAAACCCAATCATTCCAGAGAACTGTATGATCATACTAATCCAAACATTAAAAAGCGGTTGACCATGATCAAGAACGGCCCGCACGCGGAGTATTTAATGAGAGAGAGCAAAAATAAAAAAGAGTTTGTCGCCTTGATCCGGGAATGGTTTGCACAGACGCTTGGTGAAAAGAACGTGAAAGAGGAAAAAAAATGAATTCAATTCTAATGACGCTCGGTCAGCTGATTTTTACGCTTTTAATGTATGCGATGGGATCGGTCTTTTTCGGCGCGGCCCTGGTCCCTTCCCTGGCCTTGTTCGGCAAAGTCTGGCTCTGGACGGGAAGTTTCGCTTTAGTCCCGAAACTTTTTTGGCTGGGGACGGCGATCGCGTTTGGCTATTTCATTTTTGGTTTCACTTTGATTGTGTTGGTTGGGCTGTTCCGAACGCTGTTTCGGCTACGACTCAAAGAAGGGACGCATCCGTTATTCTCGGTTGAGTCATTTAAATGGGCGTTCATTAGTGCTTTGTATCTTATGATTAATTTCACATTTATTGATTTCATCCTGTTGACGCCCCTGGCAAATTTGTTTTTTCGGCTGTTAGGTGCTAAGTTAGGCAAAAATGTTCAGTTCAATTCCCGCCATGTTTATGATGCATCACTGTTGGAAATCGGCGATAACACGGTTGTGGGCGGCGGGGCGATTATTATCGGTCACATTGTCGAGCGCGGACGATTGAAATTAAGGAAAGTCAAAATCGGAAAGAACGTGACAATCGGTTCGCATTCAACGATCATGCCGGGCTGCGAGATCGGCGACAACGCAATCATCGGCGCGAGCGCAGTCTTGTTGAAAGATACAAAAGTCGAGGCCAGGGATGTTTGGTTCGGTATTCCAGCGGAGTCGGTGAGACGGAAGTTACAAAAAGACCATCAACATAAAGAAGAAAGTGAAAATAAAAAGTAAGCTTTTCACTCAGAAAGAAAAATGGATATGAATCATCCGATCCTCAAAAATCTTGGGATCACCGCTGGGAAAAATATTTATCAAAATTTATCGTATGAAGAATTATTTCAACACGAAACATCTGCGTCTTTAAGCAAAGAGGAAAAAGGGATTGTCTCTCAATTGGGTGCCGTGGCGATCGATACGGGTGTGTTCACGGGCCGGTCTCCCAAGGACAAATATATTGTTAAGGAACCTTCATCCGAACAGCATGTTTGGTGGGCCATGCCCGGTCGTCTTGGGTCAGATAATAAACCGATGACCGAGGCAACGTGGGACCATTTAAAAACAATCACCCTTCAGCAGCTTAACGGAAAAGATTTGTATGTCATGGACGGATTTTGTGGTGCCAATCCGGCGACCCGCCTCGCAGTCCGATTAGTGACCGAGGTTGCCTGGCAGGCGCATTTTTTTAAAAATATGTTTATCCGTCCGACCGAAGAAGAATTGAAGATCTTCACGCCGGATTGGACGATCCTTAACGCCTGCAAAACATCCTGCCGGGATTTCGCGAAGTATCAGCTCAATAGTGAAGTTTTCGTCGCGTTTCATTTAAAGGAGCGGATGACGGTGATTGGCGGGACGTGGTACGGCGGAGAGATCAAGAAAGGGATTTTTTCGATTATGAATTATTTCCTGCCCTTAAAAGGTATCGGTTCGTTTCATTGTTCGGCCAATAGGGGAGCCAAAGGCGATATGGCTTTGTTCTTCGGACTTTCGGGTACAGGAAAAACGTCTTTGTCCTCCGATTCCAAACGATCGTTGATCGGCGATGACGAACACGGATGGAATGATGAAGGGGTTTTTAATCTGGAAGGAGGATGTTACGCCAAATGCATTAATCTGACTCAAGAACGCGAACCGGAAATCTATGATGCGATCCGCCGCGACGCGCTTCTGGAAAATGTCGAGGTGGATTCATCGGGTAAAATCGACTTCGCCTCAAGCCGCAAGACCGAAAACAGCCGCGTGTCCTATCCGATGTACCATATTCATAATATTGTTAAGCCCATCTCGAAAGGAACGCATCCTAAAAATATTATTTTTCTTACCTGCGATGCGTTTGGGGTTTTGCCTCCTGTGGCGAAACTCAACAAAGAACAGGCGATGTATCATTATTTGAGCGGCTATACCGCGAAGGTCGCTGGAACGGAATTGGGTGTCAAAGAACCCAAGGCCACATTCTCGGCGTGTTTCAGCCAGCCGTTCTTGCTTTTGAATCCGACGCGCTATGCTGAAATTTTAGGACGTAAGATGGATGAACACACCGCTCAGGTTTATCTGATCAATACCGGTTGGATCGGCGGATCGTTGGGGGTTGGAAAAAGAATCCCGCTCGCGGACAACCGCGCAACGGTCGATGCCATTCTGGACGGTTCGATGGAACAAAGTCCGTGGGAAACTTTTCCGATTTTTAACTTTATCATTCCGAAATTCGTGCGCGGACTTGATCCAAAGATTTTAAATCCCCGTCAATTCTGGCAGGACAAAAATGCTTATGATCAAACCTTAAAGAAAGTTGCTGGTATGTTCATCGAAAATTTTAAAAATTTTAACGACATCCCCGACGCCCAGAAGCTCATCCAAGCTGGACCTAAATTATAAAATACATTAATATTTTTTTTGTCCAGAGACACCCCCCTACCACACCTACGAGATGTTGCAGCGATGTCTGGGATAGGGTTGTCTTCCATAATCCCCCTCCGATAGAAAACATTTGTCTGCTAATAGTATCTGTATTATACTTTTTGATATTTTTAATCTCCAGAAAATTAATCTGGATATTCGCAGTGCCGATGGCGTTATTGGATTTTCCATCGATCCACAGCAGATCCAGAATATCAAAATTGACGGAATGGTTCCGGTAATCCTGGATATTCATACGATTCCGGTTGCGAGTCTGCCGGTGTTTTTGGGACTGACAACGTCCCAAGAGAAAAGAGAGACCTGGTCGTTGTCGAAATTTTGATCGGCGGCACCCGGGCGGGGCGTTTCCCGACCGCTTGGAGCATAGGAAACGCCCCGCCCGGGCGTCATGCTATTTTCGTCCTGCTTTTTTATCAACTTTTCGACTCTGCGCGTGATTTTTTATTCCCCTTTCAGATTCAATCTCAAAAAAATAGTGCACAACTTTATTCTTTGCGCTAAAATAACTCTGTTTTTTCTTAGACCCCCCAATGGACATCAGATGCTTATGAATGCCATAGAGGTTAGAACGCAACTTTTGCTGTCTTTGTTTTTCCTTACGATGCAACATCGCGTGATGGATTTTCGCTGAGTAAAATTGTCGTTAACTTCAAGTGAAGGAGGAACAATGAATCAATTGCGAAGCAATACAAATCAGTGGTCTTCTCTGGTCTCTGGGCCAAACGCTTCCCAAGTTTTTATCCTGGGCTTCATGATGATTCACGTCAACCATTCCAAATCAAAAGATCCAAAATGAATATCGGCAAATTTTTGCAAACAATTTATTTGATTCTTGGTTACGGATTGTTTTTCGTCCTTGGATCTGTTCCTGCCGCGAACGCGCAGCAAACGGTTTCCAAGGAAAGCGAACAAATCGAATTCGCCAACGGGCTTTTCAGCCGGGGGCTTTATGAAATGGCGATTGAAGAGTATCGCCAGTTCATCCAGGATTTTCCGCAGAGCGAATCGCTCAATCAGGCGTATTGGGCCGTCGGCGAAAGTTTGTTTTTGTTAAAGTCTTATCCGCAGGCGATTGAAGCTTATGATCAATACATTAATCTTTTTCCGAACGACAGCAAAATAAATTTGGGCCGGATTCATCGTGCGGAGTCGTATTTTTCCTTTGGGAAATATGATGAGGCTTTGGCTGGTCTTAATGCGATCCCCGATGCCAACCTGGAGGATGCCTTACGGCAGATTGTTTATTTTTATCAGGCGAAATGTCACAAGGCGCGTCAGGAAGAGCAGACCTCAATCGAGCTTTTGAAGAAAGCGGCACAGCTGGTTGCCTCCGACTATACCGCTCAAGCCTATA
>JAHFFY010000079.1 GCA_023247705.1 Candidatus Omnitrophota bacterium
GTCACCATATGAAGTTCGCCGCCTAAGCAGCGCTTATAAAATTCGATAGCCTGGCGGCAGTTTCCGTCAAAAATTAAATAGGTATTTGTATTTTTCATCATTTGCTCCTTATCCGTGCTCGTATGCTTGCTTTAAAATTTTTATGTCAAGTTTCTTTATTTGCAGGATGGCTTTCATGACCCTATTCGACTTTTGGGCATCCTTGTCTTGCATCATCTTGCCTAAAATGGTGGGAACGATTTGCCAGGACAAACCATATTTGTCTTTCAGCCAGCCGCATTGGACTTCTTGTCCGCCTTTCGAAAGCTTCTCCCACATCTCGTCGATTTCTTTTTGCGTTTCGCAGTTCACGATCAACGAGATGGCTTCAGTAAATTTGAAATGAGGCCCGCCGTTTAATGCCAGAAATTCTTGGCCATCGAGTTTAAATTTTATCGTCATGACGCTCCCTTTCGGCCCGGGCCCGGCGTCACCGTAGCGGGCAACGCCGGTGATCTTTGAATTTTTGAAAATTGAGATGTAAAAATTAACCGCTTCTTGGGCATTATCATCGAACCACAAACAGGGAGTGATTTTTGGCATGATTTTTGTTTCGTTGCGCTTTGTCATTTATCGATTCCCTCCTTTAGCCGCCCGCTATCGCCCCAATGATAAGAAAAGGTTCTTTCCCTGCGGCGACCTCATGAGGCAGCGGAGCATCGGGCGATTCATGGGACAAATCTTCTTTACAGGCAAAGAACCGCACCATCGGCCGGCGTTTTTGGGTGACGTGGTCACGGATCGTTCCGCGTAACATCGGATAAGAATTTTCCAGCGCATCCAAAACCGAACGCTGTGTCACTTGCCCCTGGACATCGAGCGCAACCTCGCCGCCGACGTGCGCCAAGGTCTTCAGATGTGCCGGAAGGATAACCTTAATCATAGGACTTGAGCCTCGACGGATAACACCGCCGGAAGATCGTGGACGATCGGTGTCCAGCTGTCTCCGGAATCGGCCGATCCGTAGACCTGCCCGCCGGTCGTCCCGAAATAAATGCCGCAGGGCTCGAGCGAATCGACCGCCGTGGCGTCGCGAAGGACGTTGACATAACAATCCTTTTGCGGCAAACCTTTTGTGAGCGCCTCCCACTCGTTTCCGCCCGTGCGGCTGCGGTAAACGCGCAGCTTTCCATCCAAAGGAAAATGTTCCGAATCATTTTTAATCGGGACGACGTAAATTGTTTCGGGCTGATGCGCGTGAACTTCAATGGGAAATCCAAAGTCGGTCGGAAGATTGCCGCTTACTTCGTGCCACGATTCGCCGCGATTGTCGCTGCGCATGACGTCCCAATGTTTTTGCATGAATAAAACATCCGGGCGCGATGGATGCAGCGCGATGCGGTGAACGCAATGGCCGATCTCAGCGTCCGGGTCCGGAATATATTGCGATTTTAAACCCCGATTAATCGGCTTCCAATTTTTGCCGTGATCATCGCTGCGGAAAACACCGGCCGCCGAAATCGCAATATAGATCCGTCCGGGATTTTTGGGGTCAAGAAGAATCGTATGCAGGCCCATGCCGCCGGCTCCCGGTGTCCATTGGGGTCCGGTGCCGTGGCCGCGCAGGCCGGAAAGTTCCTGCCAGGATTTTCCGCCATCGGTTGTGCGGAAAAGCGCGGCGTCTTCCACTCCGGCATAGACGCTGTCGGGATCGGTCAACGACGGTTCCAGATGCCAGACGCGTTTAAATTCCCACGGGTGCTGCGTGCCGTCGTACCATTGGTGTGTTGTGAGCGGTTTGCCGGTTTTATCCGACGTGTCGTAAACGAATTTGTTGCTCTCGCCCTTAGGCATGCCATCTGGCGTGGTGGTCGGCTCACCCGGCGGTGTGCCGGGCTGGTGCCAGGTTTTGCCGCCGTCATCGGAGCGCTGAATGATTTGTCCAAACCAGCCGCTGGTTTGTGAGACATACAGCCGGTTACTATCGACGGGCGATCCCTTCATATGGTAGATCTCCCACCCGGCAAAGAATGGGCCGTCGACTTTCCATTTCGTTCGCTTGCCATCCGCCGTAAGGATGAAGGCGCCTTTCTTTGTGCCCACCAAAACTCGTATTTTGCTCATCGCTCCCTCCCGTTGTTTTAAATAGTGTGTCTGTCTTTTAGAACTTGAATATTTTTAGAATCTCAAAAATTCAGGTAGAAAAGGTCCGGCTATTTCATTGAAGAATTTCTTTTCGAAAAGAATAAAATGTATTTCTTGTTAGAGTTATCGTAATTTGGTTGAAATTGATGTCCAGCTTCTTTGTTAATCTATTTTTAAGTACATCATCCTTTTCTCTTTTAAGTTTAATTCGTTCTTTCGCCAACCGAGACCCTTTTTTAATTTTTTCTGAAATCCGCAATTCTCTACTATTGCAATAATATATAGCTTTATTCGTTGTTATGTCAAATCCTGAAAATCCCTGATGATCTTCGGGGAATTTTTTCTGTGTAATAGTTTTCTTTAAAAAAATTTTAAAATTCTTCCATTGTTGTTTTGTAAGAAGAATATGAATGTTTTGCGCCCCCAAATATATGGCAAGACAGATTTTATCCTCCATCGGATACCAAGAACAATTAAAGGCTGGTTTACGATACCATTTTGAGGATAAACCAATTTTTTTAAGAAGAGATGTAAAGTTTTTTGGCATTTTCATTTTATACAACCCATTTATTTAAAATAGTCGTACGGTACTTGCACAACATCCACCCGCATCATACGGTACCCTTCGACTCGCTCCGCTCGCTCCCCGACCCGCGGTTTTATATACCCATCGGAGACACGCCTTATAATTCTTAGTGCTCATCATATGGGTCCGCCATTTTCTTGAGAACGATGGCGATAGTTTCAGTATCAACATTTGCGCTTCTCATCAGTGACTTGGCCATGCTGAAATTGTCCGAGTCCACAGCTTCGAGAAACTCCTCCAACTTGTCGATGCCCGCTAGTTTTTCCAAAACAAGTGTTCCTTCAAAGTCGCTTTCTTTCATTTATTTCTTTATATTTAGTAAGGATCGTTTCCATTTGTTGCGTCGTGTGTTCCCGGAATTCTTCCCGTTTTAGATTTTACACTACAATTCCCGCCACGTGGCGGGAATTCCAAAAAATTCAGGACCGGGTCCCAATAAGTTTTATAACTTCAAGTGATTTCAATCGCAGTGTCCCGCTGGGGTGCACTTCCATCGAAAGCATTGAAGAATCTTAAGGTTAAATGGAAACGGTCCTGTCATTCGGGCTTACACCAACGGTCAGTCATATGTCTCAATGAAAATTTTATTTTGCCATTTTTAATCATTTATCTACCTGTCTCCTGAACAGGTACTGATGATGTGGAGGCATGATAATCCTCAATGATACTTGATAGAATCTTTTGTATTCTAGATTCGCCTTCTTGTTTCACTAGGACTTTCAAGCGCTCAATATGTGAATCGTTAAACTCCGGGAGCAATGCTCGGATTGTGCTAAGAATAAGTGGTTTATTGAGTTGGCCCGGTGAAGGATCTGTATAGAATAGAATGGTTTTGTCAGCTTCGCTCAGCAACAGTGTTTTCAATTTAGCTTGGAGACTGGCATTTGTTGTTGTGTCTTTCATCTGGCGGAGCTCATTGATCTCATGAGCCTGTAGGGGATAGAATCGTAACGGGGCAGCCTCCGTCCCTGCACTTCGCATAAATTTTGAGACAGTCATCAAATCGTCAATAAGCTGAAGCTGTCTCTGAGGGTCAGATTCATTTCTAAGTTCTTTAAGATAGGCGCTTCTGAATCCTGAATTCCAAAAGTGGCCTAAGGCCGCTGAGCGAACCCATACGCTTTTGTCCTGTTGTATGACCTGTCGCATGACTTGCTGAATATCCTGTCTATCTCGAACGTCTTGAAGGAGTAATACCATTTCATACCGAATTCGCTCACACGGATCAATTAAGGACTGCGAATGATCCATAATCAGGAAAACTTCTTCCTGCGAAACCATCTCTGGATTAATATCACCGCATTGGCCTTGGGCCATCTCCGAAACGATATAGGTTGCAGGCCTTTGGTCGCTCAGCCTGATGAGAAGAAAACCTAATCTAAATTTTATCTCGCTGTTTTCTTCCTTCTCAAAGAGAGAATAAAGTTTATCAAGGTACATTGCACGATTAGGTTCTTCTTTCAAACTACTAGACGGTAAACTCTGGAGGTGCCAATAGAGGGGTTCAAGTGTTTTTATCCGCTCGGCCAGATCCTTTCCATGCTGGATGACGGCTATTTCCTTTTCTATCAGAGTGGTAACTTGTTCTCTGGTCAATGGCATCTTGCTTTCTGCTATTTCAACACCACTGATGATCACTGCGAATAGCACTAGTATTAGCCAATGCATTATCTTTGCTCTTAATGTAGCTTCATGCTTCATTTTCGATTGCCCATTTTAAAATCGTTGGAATGTTCTCAGCACTGGTACTATCGGGGACACTCCTTATAACTT
>JAHFFY010000049.1 GCA_023247705.1 Candidatus Omnitrophota bacterium
AAAGGATAATCATAGGCGGTGAGCATCGTGATTTTTTCCCCGCGTTCTTTTTTGCTCAAAATATTTTGAATTTTTTTATCCTTTAACATCGCGTACTTTTCTCCCGATCGAGTCAATCGCTAAAATCGCCACCAGATAACAAACAGCGGCTAACTCCAAAACAGCCATAAAACCGAAATTCATCGCCATGATCACACTGACAATCGAGGCCATGACCGAGAAACAGCCGTTCACCCCCCATCCGCCGGGGATCAACTTTGCTTCGATCCGATTAATAAATTTGACCCCCAAAGGAAACGGCATCCCCAAAAGAAAACCCAGCGGCGCCAGAAGAACCAACGCCACGCCAAAACGCGCCGGCAATGACCAGGGGAGGAAAACATATAAAATTTTCGACAACAAAAATATATAGACAAAAAGAACTCCCACCAAAACACCGATGATCCGCTTTAATTGTTCTGATATATCCTGATGAATCTTCGCGGTCGATAAACTTCCCAGCCCGGCAAATCCCAACAGAGACGACAAAACGATCGAAAGAGAATAAACCGGATGCCCCAGCAATAAAATAAATTTCTGGATCAAAATTACTTCAATCAGCATGAACCCCATCCCCAAACAACCGAAATAAAGCAGACACGCTCCGACGATCGGCGTTGCGGATTTCCCCTGTCTTTTCTGAATCAATTTCATCGGCCAAAAGATCAAGATGAGCGTCAAAACAACCGCCTGGAACAGCGTACTCAACAAAACCAAATAGCCGATATTGTCCCGGTCGAGTTGACTCAATCCATTGCGGCGAAGATTGAAAATATTTTTCCAGGTGTTGTACTGAAAATAAAAAGGCCGATCATCCGTCGATGGATTGATATCAAATGGATAGGCGTAATAAAACATCTCTTTATCGTTCTGCTGAAAAAATTGGCTAAAAATATTATCTTGTTGGAGACCCGGCGCGTACAGAATCGAAAATCCCAATTGCTCACAAAGCTGACGGATTTGCGCGACCTCGGATGATTGGAATTCCGTTTTTTTAATGAATAAGACCGCGACATTCTCGCTGCCGATCAGGACCATGTTACTTTCGGGATGAGGAATCTTCATTTCTTCGAGGGCGCTGAAGGCGATCCCCGCGACCTTTAAACTTTCTTTGGGAGGAAACGTGAGCCAGCGGGTCACGACCAGAATCCCGTTATCGTTCAAATGGTTTAAATACTGAAGAAACGCCTCTTGGGTATACAGATAATTTTCGGTCAAACTGTAAGCGCCCAGCGAGGCCGCCGCCCACGTATCCACCAGCGTCAACTGCATAATATCGAATCGTTCCTTTGAGGAATGAAGAAAACTTCTCCCTTCCATATTGATGAGTTTGACGTTCGGCAGATCAAACAAATGCCCGGAGAAATCACCGAAATGCTCGCGCACAATCCGGCTTGTATCGGAATTGATCTCAACCGCGGTGATGTTTTGAATCTGACCGATCTTCAATGCTGCCAGGACATCAAATCCCCCTCCGGCACCGATAATACAGACCTTCGCCTCAGGACGCAGTTTATAAACCAAAGACGTCGGAAGATATTCATAAAAGTTCAGCGCCGGATCGTCTTTTTTCAAGGCCATGATGGTTGCGATCGCATCGGCATCGATGTAAATCCAAACCTGTTCCGGGAACAATTCGGAAGAATATTTTCTCGATAACCCCGGCGCATAAGCCCCGTCGGTCGCGTTAAACACATCCAGCTGCGAAAACGTGTTCCATCGGGACAAAACCGGTTTCAACCCTTTTTTATACAACTCATCCGCCATCCCTTTGCTTTGGGCGATCTTGAATGAAAATAAATTCTTCGAATAAAGAACCAACGGGCACATCAGGATGATCAACCCGGCAATCCATATGCACGACCGGAATGATCCGGCATGATTGAAACAAAGCGCGGCGATCAACACAAAAAATGCCGACGCCATCACCGCGCCGACATTCGAAAAAACCGGAATAAGTCCGATCACCAAAAAACATCCAACGGCGGACCCGATCAAACTGGCAAAATAAAGACCGCTGACCCACTCAGACATTTTGCTCAATAGAAACACCGTCGATAAACCGGACAAAAAGAATGGGACCGTCAGGACGCCATAGACGGCAAACAGAAGAAACCATTGGGAAGGCACCTGGATCATCTGAAAAGGATCCAGCGCAATATGACTAATGATCACGATCGATCCAACGATCGATACGCTTAACAAGACCGCGAACAAAACCGACATCCGACGAATGTCGCGATTGAGGATCTGCGGAAACAGCATTAAAAAAATCCCGCTTCCTCCAAAACCTAAAAGGGCCATACTGATCACCATGAAGGCAAAATGATACCACATGGTGACGGAAAATATTCTGGTTAAGGCGATCTCAAAGACAAGGGTCGCCAGAGACACAAAAAATATTCCCCAAAAAAACGGCATCGACTTAAAATTTTTTGTCATATAGCGATTTTCTAAAAATTTCGGCCATCATACAACCAGTCGTCATGGATTTAAATAACGGTTCATCTCTTCGGCGACCATCTTTCCGTCGGCCATGGTTTCGACCACCGAACCGCCAACGCCGCTGACGATATTCCCGCACGCAAAGACCCCCGGAATTGAGGTCATACTGTTTTCCTGGGCCACAAAAATGGTGCCGTCGGGATTAAATTTGAGTTTCGAAGTTTTCTTGAGGATCGATGAATTGGGCTGATGACCGGCAGCCAGGATCACCGAGTCGACTTCGATCATAAACTCGGAATCAGGAACAGACACCAACTGCCATTGACCGGCATTCGTCGGGTCGGCAAAATCAGACCGGGAACACTTTAGTCCACGGACAAAACCATGATCATTCCCCAGAATTTCCAACACATTAACCATGACCTCCAACTTCAATCCTTCTTCTTTGGCATACTCTCTTTCTTCAATCCTGATGGGAACTTCATCTTCCGTCCCGGCTAAGATTAATGTTGCCTTGCGCCCAAAGCGCAAAATCATCCGGGCGCAATCCAGCGCCGCATAACCGGATCCGATCACCGCCACATTGTTTCCGATCTTGATCGGTGTTGAAGTTCTGGGAAAAGGCCGGGCCTGCATCAGATTGACCCGTAATAAAAATTCCTCGGCGTAAAAAACACCGCCCAGATTCGTTCCAGGAATATCCAAAAATTTCGGAGTCCCCGATCCCAAGGCCAACAAAACCGCTTTATATCCCGAACTCAAAAGATCATCCAACCCGACGCTTTGCCCGACCAGGGTGTTGGTTTGGATCTCAATCCCTAACGCCTGAATCTCCGCCATCTCTCCATCTAAAACTTTTCTGGGCAGCCTGAATTCCGGGACCCCGTAACGTAGTAATCCGCCCGGCTCATTTAAAGATTCAAAGATCGTCACCTGGTGGCCATAATTCGCCAACACGACCGCAGCAGTCAATCCCGACGGACCGGATCCAATGATCGCCACGTTCGCTCCCGGGGGTGATGATTGGGTTCTCACCACTTTGGCTTGACCATAATCAGAGGCATAACGCTCTAAAGCCCTGATGCCGATCGGAGCCCCCTCGTCATTAAAAACACAGGCGCGTTCACAAGGGGCCGGACACAACCGTCCGCAAATCGAGGCGAACATGTTTTTTTCTTTAACCCTGGCCAAGGCCTTGACCGATTCGTTTTCCCGGATGAAACGGATAAACCCGGGGATGTCGATTCCCAGCGGACACCCTTGCAGGCAAGTGGGATTGGCGCACTGAGGACACCTGCGGGCTTCTTCTAAGGCTTGCTTTTTAGAATACCCGAGAGAAACCTCGTCAAAGTTTTTGACTCGCTTTCCGCTCGGCTGGGCGTTGACTTTTGGTTGAAGCATTCGATCTCCTTACCATCTTTATCGTACAGCACCTGAAACGCATTCATCCGGACCTTTAAATCTTCGAAATCCACCTGATGCCCGTCGAACTCCGGACCATCGACACAGGCCAAAACGGTTTTACGATTAACTTTCACCCGGCAAGAACCGCACATCCCCGTCCCATCGATCATCACCGGATTTAGACTGACGCGCGTTTTAATTTTACGTTCGCGCGTCATGGCCACAACGGAGTGCATCATATCGACCGACCCCACCGCGTGAACCAGATCAATCTTTTCTTTGTTTAATAATTCCCGGAAAAGATCGGTCGCCAGACCTCGTTTCATATACGACCCATCATTCGTCGCGATAAAAAGATTATTGCAAGAAAGCCGCATCTGGGCTTCCAGTGTCAACAATTTCTTGGCCTTGGCCCCGATGATTCCAATCACCTTGTTCCCGGTTTTTTTGTGCGCGCGGCAGATGGGCAAAATCTGGGCAGTCCCGACCCCCGTTGTGATACAAACAACCGTTCCCAATTTTTCAATAACCGATGGAACGCCCAGCGGACCCAACATCCCGAAAACAGTTTCATTAATCTGCAACATTCCCAACTGACGGGTGGTTGCGCCCACCTCTTGAAAAATCAACGTAATCAATCCGCGATTCAGATCCGCCTCCACGACCGTCAACGGAATCCGCTCCGCCCCTTCTTGGGGCGTCACGATGACAAAGTGCCCCGGCTTAACCCGTCGGGCGATTTCCGGCGCCTGGATATCGAGACGTTTGATGTCCGGACCGAGGGATTGTTTGTTAATAATTTTAAATTGGAACATTGCCATGATTCCTTTTTACAATAACCATCGATCAGCTATGAGCTATGAACTCAGAGCTTTTTCCAATTCCTTCAGCGATCGCGTATTCAAAACATCCTCCGCGCGTAACCAACCCCGACGCGCGAGACCCACGCCAAATTTGATAACCTCGAGATGTTCCATGGCATGAGAGTCAGAATTGATCACAAACTTAACACCCATACTCCTGGCAAAATAAATATTCGCCGAATCCAGGTCCAATCGGATGGGGAAAGAATTAATCTCAAGAAAAGTATTGGTATCGACCGCCGCCTTGCACACCTCTTTAAAATCAATCTCATAAGGATCTCTCTTGCCGATATGCCGCCCGGTGGGATGGGCAATGGCATGGACGTGTTTGTTTTGACACGCCCGGATTAAACGGTTCGTTAATTGCTCTTTGCTTTGTTCAAAACCGCTATGGATCGCGGCAATGACAAAATCAAAACGCTCTAAAATGGCCTCATTGTAGTCTAAGTTGCCATCGCTGTCTATTTCAACTTCGCTCCCGAATAGGACCCGAAAACTTTTAAGTTTGGTATTCAAGAGATCGATTTCTTTTTTCTTCCTGATCAGATCCCCCGGGGAAACTCCACCGGCCACTTTCAAACGCTGCGAATGATCGCTGACGGCCAGATAGCGATATCCGCGCTCCTGGGCCGCCTGTGCCATCTGACTGATGGTGTGCTGACCGTCGGACCAGGTGGAATGAACGTGTAAATCGCCTTTGATATCTTTGGGTTCAATCAGTTCCGGGATTGGTTCACCGCTAAAGATCTCTGTTTCGCCGAAGTCCTCTCTCAATTCCGGCGGGACGTAAGGAAGATCCAGGGCTTTAAAACAGCGTTCTTCCGTTTCCCTGGCGACCAATTTTTCTTTGTCCCCTTTGATCGAAAAAATTCCATACTCATTCACCTTCATATTTTTTTTGATGGCCAACTGCCGCAGTTTTACGTTGAAATTTTTGGAACCGGTAAAATAAAGCAGTGCCGCACCAAAACTTTTGGGATCCACAACGCGCAGGTCCACTTGAACATTTTCTTGCGTCAGGATCGAAGACTTGGTTTCGCCGTGGGCGTTGATCGTTTTGACCGCCGGCAAATGAACAAAGACATCCATCACTTTGGCAG
The DNA here is from genome assembly GCA_023247705.1 of Candidatus Omnitrophota bacterium. Classification (GTDB taxonomy): domain Bacteria; phylum Omnitrophota; class Gorgyraeia; order Zapsychrales; family JAHFFX01; genus JAHFFY01. The sequence goes on from JAHFFY010000049.1 coordinate 5,852, forward strand.
GGTTACTGGAATCAACCAAAATATCGATATCGCGGATCGTTTCCTGCATCCGCCGCAAACTTCCGGCGACTGCAATCTCTTTAACTTCCGGCAACGCTTTCAACGTGTCAACGAACTCCTCGGCAACAGCCGTGGCCACACCGATATTCATCCGCAGATGACTCTCTTTGACCAGACGGATCCCGTGGCGGATGTTCTCAATCGTCTTCTCTTTGATCCCCTCTAGACCTTCCAACCGTCCGGCCTCAATCGCCTGTGCTAATTCTTTGACGCTCTTGATGTTCAATTTTTCAAAAAACAATTTTGCCTTTTTAGGACCGACCGATGGGATATCCATCATGGCCAATAATGTTTCCGGGATCTCTGCGGTCAATTTGGCATAAGCGCTGACCTTGCCCGTGTCCAGATATTCGATGATCTTTTCTTCTAACGTTTTGCCGACACCGGGAATTTCGGACAAACGGTTTTCCCTGCGGATATCTTCGATGTCTTCGGCCAGGGCGGAAATATTTTCGGCGGCTTTATAATACGCTTTCACTTTGAATACATTTTCCTCTTTGATTTCCAAAAGCGTTCCCATACGCATAAACAGGTCGGCGATCTCTCTATTTTTCATAATTTCTTTGCTTAAAAAAAATTACTCTGAAATCTTTTCCCCCTTCAAGATATCTGGAATTTTCGACACATCGATCCGCATCCCGCCGTCGTGTTCGATTTTGATCGTGTAAATCATTCCTGGAATAAATTTAGCGCCCGGCGCTTCGATCTGGGCGTTCTTGATTCCGTTGGCCTTGGCGATCTTGGAATCAAAGGCGTATTCCCAAAATCGACGCCAAAATTCGACCTCATAGGAATTCTCATTCCCATCGACTTTATAGCCTTCTGGAATTTCCTTCAAGCGAGTGATGTTGTATTCCTGGGTCTTGCTCCCGTTCAAGAAAAATACTTTCCAAAACAGATAAGCGCTTTTGTCTTTCAGGGCATCGCCGTTGCGGATATGAAAATCCTCGAAGCGCACCACCAGCGATTGGAACTGAATCACGTTTCCGAAAAACGTAAAATATTTCGGTTTCATCGGATTACCTTTGGTGTCGTACTCGAGAAATTTGATCGTGGTTTTGTGTTCGGTCAAAATCGGATCATAGACGACTTCCGTGACTAAAGCGTCGGCGATTCTTGTGTCCGCTTCCAGACGATTAATGATCTCCCTTAACACCTTGTTCTCTTGCTGATACCGGTAATAGTATTGATAAAGAGAATAGCCGCCGAAGACAATCAACCCGATCAATACCGGGATCAAAACAAAAGTAAAAAAATTTCTTATCTTGGACATAGCCGCTCCTCAAATTATTCTTTAGTTCCCCCATCTGGGACGCTGGAGATCAGGGCACGTGGAACCTTTTTATTTAATTAGAAAACCCACGGCGGAGGTTTCGGCAGACTGCTGACAAACTTTAGCGCCTCTCCGGCGAGCTGAAACGGGAGACTCAACAGAGAGCATCCGCCCTGGGTTAAAACGAAAACAAAAAATAATATTGCGCACCATTTTCTCAATTTAACCTTCTTTCTCTGTCCATGTTTGCCGTAAAAATTTCTTTTTAAAATTTCGCCGTTTGACAATTTCCCGAACCAGTTCCGATAAATTATTACGATCTCCCATTAACACAGACCAATAGGATATCGTTGGAGAAACGCGAACACCCAATTCAATTCCTTTAAACGTCTTGCGCAGGTATTTAATTTTATCCAAAGGGATATACGTCTCGGTCAATTCGCCTTGAGTCCCTTTTAGATATAATTTATACTCACCGAGAATAATCTTCCCCCGGACTTTTTTAGCCCCCTCAATATACCAACCTTCGCCATACAAAACTTCCATTTTGCATCAACCTTGCCAACTTTAACTCAGAATTAAATATCTATCTGTTAACCTTGCCATTCCGTTTACGCGGTGGTTCCGGTATTTTTTTCGTCGCCGGTTTTGAAGGCAGCGACTTAAAAACTTCCTGCGCGACAAATAGTCCGTTTAACGAAGCAGGAAACCCGGCGTATACCGCCATCTGCACAATCACCTCAATGATTTCGTTTTGAGTGCATCCGGCGTTCAAAGCATTATGGATATGTGCCTTGAGCTGAGCCGAAGGATAACCCAGGGTCGTCAACGACGCAATGGTAATCAATTCACGAACTTTTAAATCCAATCCCGGTCGGGAATAAATATCTCCATAAGGAAATTCAATCACATACCGCGCCATGTCCGGCGAAATGTCTTTCAAGAGATTTAAAATCCGTTCGCCTGATTCGCTGTTGATGGCATTTAAAGTTTCCCAACCGCGTTGATAACGATCTTGAGTCATCTTTCCCCCTCAACAAAATGACGGCGTCCTCATAAACAATCACTTAAAGCATTAATCGTCGGTGATCTGGAAACCAAGGAGATTAAGGGACTCGGCAATCGGGACATCCGGGAATCAGGGTCGTCTCTGATCCCCTTGATCTACTCCCCAATAGCCTGCTCACCGGATCACCCGGTGAGATAAAGCGATCCCCTATTATTGCGTCTTGATATAAACCATCATTTCAATAACGCCATCGCTAAAAATCATTTTTGAGCCCAAGGTCTTGTAATAACTCAGGCCGTTTAAAATCGGGTTTACCAGATGATCGACGTAAAACTGAGTCTGGTCCGGATCCGGCTGGCTTGTTGACATAGACTGGATCGTATTGTTTAAATCCAATTGATCCTGTTTCATTTTGGCAATACCGGATTGTTTTTCATCGATTTGAGTTTGCAGGGCATTGATTTTTGCACTGATTGAAGTCACATCCGCGGCCTGGGCTTGTAAATTTCTTAGCTCACTCTCAGCGGATTCGAGATCAGCCCTCAGAGGTTTTAAACTATCCTCTTCTTTGGTTAAATCCTCTTTCGCTTGTTCCAGGCGCTGTTGCAAGTCGCTTTTGAATGCCTCGTTTTGCGCGATCTTCGATTTGGAACTGCTGACCGCCCATGCGACCATCGAACGCGCCACCCGCCAGACTTCATCAAGATTAAAAAAGATCACGGAATTATTTTTTCCAGTCAATCCCAGATCCACATCCTTGAAACTCTGATTGGACGCCAAGGCATTGGCCGGATGACTAAAAACATCAATCGCCTCTTTAAGCGCCTGACGACTTGTTCCCAACAAAAAATAATCGCCGAGATAACAATACCCGGGGTCCAAATTCTCGCCCAATGGCAAAGAAAGATATTTAATCGACGTATTTTGATAATCTTCTTTCTGCAGGGTCAACGATTGTCGTTCGGTCAAGGAGGTCATGACATGTTCCAGTTTCTCTTTATCCGCCACCTTGATAAACACAACTAATTTCGGAATAGGAAAAACGCCTTTCAAATTCAGATCCGCCAAATATCCTCCCAGCTCGCTGCCAAACGCCGGCAAAATATCCTTTTCAATGCTGAGATTCAACGTTTTTTCGATCGAAGCAATCATGTCTTCCACCGAAGCAGTCTGTTTACCCGATTCAGCGTTTTTCATTTCTTCTTTCATCATGGCCCATTGGACTTTGGGTTCATAACAATTGTTCCATTGGTATCCAATCAATTTTTGCGGAACAAGATTAATGCTTTTATTTTCCTGCGGAGCGCAGGAATAAATGGAGAGCAGTTTCGGGTTTAATTTCTCTTTATCATAAATCAGAGCGTATTGATGCTGTTCAACCGTTGAGGGAGAGAAGGAATACGCTAAGATCTTGAAGCCGGCAGTTTTAGCCAACGATGCATCCACTCGCTGCTTGGCCTTGGCCACAGCCTGGCGGTCTTGTCCCTCGGTGAACAGATCGGCCAATTGTTTGACCATATCGGAAAAAATAAACTCCAAATTGATATACCCGACGGTCTGTCCGCCGGCCAAAAACTTGGATTGCGCGGCCTGATAGGTTGGATCTTCATCCAGCGAAGATCGCTCGTTTAAAAACGCCTCGATGCATTTGTGAAGCGTTGCTTCCTCTTTCGTTAAAACCATCAAATCTTGCAGGATCACATAACAAATTTTTAAATTCTGTTCAGGAATCTCAATAATGTTAATCTTCTGCTTTTTATATTCTTCGACTTTCGGGGTGAAATCCGCTGAAGGGCGGTTGACGAATGTGGACAGCCATTGCAGAAACTGGGCGTCGGGTTTCAAGCGGGTCACGATGATGATTTGGGATAAAATCTGATCCCACATCTCGGCAGGATTGGAAATCACCTCGACTGGATAAACGCTGACCGCCGCTTCCTGTCCAAAAATTTTCATGAAAACGTCGTTGGTCGCCTGATCGGAAAACATGGCCTGCAGTTTTTTCACACCTTCAATCTGTTGGGCATTGGAACCGCCTTTTTTCATCAGCATCGGAACATCAATCGTCTTTAACTGCTGCCAAAACAACGTCGCTTTGAAATTCGTTAATCGTTTCTCGATATCCGTTGACCTGGCATAGGCGATTGCCCCCTGCGGCAGGATGTTTTCAATCGTCAGGCCGTGAGACTGCGCATGAGTCCACCAATAAGCACTGGCTCCGATTCCAGCAACGAATACAATACTTAACACAATGGCGATGATTTTCTTCATGATACTCCTTTCAAAAAGTTTTCGAGTTGACGGGTTCAACGAGTGAGCGAGTTTGGAAACCCGGCATCCCGCGAACTCGTAAAACTCGCTCACCTATATTCATGTTAATCCAAACAACGTTCTGGCATTTTGGTTAAAAACAACTAAAGCCTCTTTAGCATCCACATTCTTCAACCGGGCGTACGCTTCTAATGTTCTAAAAACATCTTTCGGTTGTGATGTAAATCCGCTCTCCCCATCTTGGAAAAAAACAGGACAATCCGTTTCAATCAAAATCCGATTGATCGGCGCTTGGCTTATCGCCTCTCTCGATTGCGGACTGTAAGCGAGGCTGGGTGTCGTTCCAACATAAAAACCGCTTTCAACGATTTCGGACAAAACATCCAGCGGACCGCTGTACCAATGAAAGACCGCTTTCTTAACGCCTGCCGCGCGGACCATATTCAAACAATCACGCCAGGCGCCGCGGCTATGAATGATCACCGGCAGATTAAATTCCCGGGCAAGGTCCAGCTGCCGGTTGAAAACTTCGCGCTGCTCTACCTTTTTGGCTTCATCCTTTTTGACCCACTTATACCAATAATCCAAACCCGTCTCGCCGATGGCCACAACTTCCCGAATGTGATCGCGGATAAACTGGATGCATTCCTCAACTTCATTCCTATTGATGTTGGCCGGATGCATCCCCAAGGCTAAATAAATCTTTGGCGCGCGTGTCGTACGTTTAATCTCCAGATTTTTCTTATTCGCCGCGAGATCAATCCCGACACAAACAATTCCTTCCACCCCGGCCGACGCGGCATTGGTTAAAGCCTCGGAAAGATTTTCCAGATGATCCAAATGGGCGTGGGTGTCTATCATCGTCAATTCGTCAGGCAATTAGTTTGCGAGTTTTCGGGTTAACGGGTTATCGAGTTTGAAAATTTCCAAACCCGTTAAACCCGCAAACCCGACAACCCGAAAACTATTGATCTTTACTCTCCAAAACAAACGTCACCGGCCCGTCGTTAACCAAGTAAACATCCATCATCGCGCGAAACTGTCCGGTCTCAACTTTGAGTGGAAAGGTTCTCAATCGCTCGACAAAAAGAGTATATATTTTTTCTCCGATCTCAGGCATCGCGGCTTGATCAAACGAAGGCCGACGGCCTTTGTGGCAATCCCCCAATAAGGTAAATTGAGAAACGACCAAAAAATCTCCCCGAACATCCAAGGCAGACAAATTCATTTTTCCCTGATCGTCTTCAAAGATTCTTAAATTCGTAACCTTCTCGATTAAATACGTCACGTCATTCTGATCATCTGTTTTCTCAACGCCCAAAAAGATCAGAATCCCTTTTTTAATCTCCCCAACGATCCGGTCTTGAACAACCACCCTCGCTTCTTTGACCCGCTGAATAACTAAACGCATAGTAACTCTAATTGATTGACCTTTTCTTCACTAAAATCAATATTGAGGTAGTCAATATTTGGCCTTTTTCCTGAAAAGAAAAGATCGTTATATTGGCCTTCGATATTGCTTTTAAAAAGGAAAAGACCAATCATGTTATCCATCTTTTGTAACGATCAGCAATGTTAGGATTATAGTTTGATTCTAAAAACCGGTCAATAAATAAACCTGATTTTCCAGAGTAAAAGTCACGCCTGAAATTTAATTATCCTGATGGCGGGTTGACAAGCCAAACCTTTTATGTTAGAAGTAACCCTCAAGGTTATTGAGATGCAATTATAATAAAATTTACTAATCTTTTTATAGATATTATCATGCAATTATCAGAAGTCTTGAATAAATATAATTTCCCTCCGGAAGTCGTTGAGATCCTCACCCAAAGCGGAATTAAAGATCTTTACCCGCCTCAAGCCAGCGCGATCGAAAAAGGAATCCTGGATGGAAAAAGCCTTCTCCTTGCCGTCCCAACGGCGGCGGGCAAGACATTAATCGCCGAGTTATGCATGTTGAAAGCGATTTTGCACCAGGGCGGACGCTGCCTTTACATCGCCCCGCTCAAAGCGCTGGCCAGCGAAAAATATGAAAGCTTTAAAGAGCGCTATGCCGCACTCGGCATCAAAGTCGGGATCGCCACGGGCGATCTGGATAGTCCAAGTAAATTTTTGAATAAATATCAAATCCTGATCGCCACCGCCGAAAAGGTCGATTCCTTGTTGCGCTCAAGGACCAAATGGCTCATTGACAGCCTGAATGTCATTATTCTCGATGAAATCCATTTCATCAACGACGGGTCCCGCGGGCCGACTCTGGAGATCTTGACGGCCAGGATCAAACAATTAAATCCCCATGTCCAAATCGTGGCGCTGAGTGCAACGATCCGCAATGCCGATGAGATGGCGGGCTGGCTCAACGCTCAGCTGGTTTCCAGCCGCTGGCGACCGATCCCTCTCAAAGAAGGGGTTTTTTTTAACAATCAAATTTTTTTCAATAACGAAGGAACGCGTTTGATTCAAGACGAGGCAATCGATGATTTGAGCAAACTAACCCTGGATACGCTGCGTGGCAAGGGACAGGTGCTGGTCTTTGTAAATTCACGTCGATCAGCTCAAGCCGCCAGCCGACAGATTTGCGACTGCATTCTCCCTCTCCTCACTCCGGAGGAAAAAAAACAACTACAAGCCCTGTCCAAGGAAATCCTTTCAGCGAGTGACACAACGAAAGTTTGCAAAAAACTCGCGGAGGTCATTGGGTTCGGCGCGGCCTTTCATCATGCCGGACTGAAACCCAAACAGCGCAAAATGGTTGAAGATTCGTTCAAAAAAAATTTAATCAAAGCAATCTGCTCCACGCCCACCCTTGCCGCGGGGGTCAACCTTCCCGCCCGTCGGGCAATTATCCGCGATCACAAACGGTTTGAAAGCGGTCTGGGCGCGGCGTTTATTCCTGTGTCCGAATACAAACAATGCGCCGGCCGGGCCGGCCGGCCACAATATGATGATTACGGCGAAGCCGTTTTGATCGCCAAATCCCCATCCGAATCCCAGGCCCTGTTTGAACGTTATATTCTTACCGAACCTGAACCGGTGACCTCGAAACTGGCCAGCCCAGGGGCCCTGCGGATGCACGTTTTGTCTTCGATTGCCGGTGGATATATCCATGACATCAACGGCATGTTCGAATTTATCAACCACACCTTCCTGGCCTATCAGAAAAAAACTTTTAATCTCATCGAACTCTTAGGACAGATCTTTGATTTTCTGCATAAAGAAAATTTCATCGAAAAAAGCGGTTTCCGTTATTTCGCGACGGAATTTGGTCAGGTGACCAGCCGCCTCTATATCGATCCCATTTCCGCGATCACGTTGCGGGAAGGGCTGAAAAAAGCTTATGAAGGAAAATCCTTCTCGAATATCGGGCTCCTGCACCTCATGACCTGCTGTCCGGACAGTGAACTTTTAAATATCAACAAGTCGGACCACGAAGAACTTGAGACGTTCGCCGCCAGCTGCCACGAAGAACTCATTCTGACGCCGGATAACAATCCATTTCTGGAGGAGATTTATCAATATTTTGCGACATTAAAAACAACTTGGATGCTATCCAACTGGATCGAGGAAGAAAAAGAAGAAAAAATCTGCGATGATTTTGGGGTCGGACCGGGTGATGTGTACCGTCACATCGAATCCGCGCAGTGGCTCCTTTACAGCGCGGGAATCCTTGCGGAACTCTTTGCGTTTAAAAAACTGACCTTTATTCTCGAAGATCTACGCAACCGCGTTCATTACGGGATTAAAGAAGAGCTTCTGGAACTCGCACAGCTCAAAGGGGTGGGCCGCGTGCGCGCCCGCAACCTCTTTCGCAAAGGATTTAAAAAATTAAGCGATCTTAAATTCATTTCGGCTGAAGAGCTCAGTCATGTCAATCAAATCGGCAAGGCCCTGGCCCAGGATATCATCGAACAAATTTCCAGTTCCCGCCGCAAAAAATCCGTCGCCGTTGTTGAGGAGATGATGGATTGGAGTTAAGCAGTTGGTGGGTTTGCGAGTTTAACGGGTTTTGCGGGTTTCTGAACCCGTAAAACCCGCAAACCCGCCAACTCGCAAACTAAATCTTCCCCAAATACCTTGCCGACTTCACATGTCTCTCCAAATGAAAAACCAAAAAATTATTCAGGATATATTTCAACTCCTTCTTTATGGCATCGGTGAAGGTTAAACGCAGGCAATATTCCCAGGAACTTTTTTCAATGTGTAAAATCGAAGCGATGGCCCCGTGGGAGATCAGAGTAGATTCATGCTGGGGCATGTGACAACGGTCGCACATCAATCCTCCCTTGTGTAGATTGAACCGCGCCTTTTCTTTGATCTTCTGGCCGCATTCAAGACAGGAATCCAGATAAGGACGAAATCCGGAAAAAAGCAGAATCTTGATCTGAAAAATGTGAACCAATTTACTGATATCCAAGGCCAGTTCCAAACTGGTCAGATAATCGTTCATTAACCGGTAGACGTCCTCATTCTTCTCTTCCGGCGGCATAATGTAATCCACAAGCTCAAGGATGTAACTGGCCGCCAAAGTTTTCTTGAGATCTTTACGGATCTTAAAAAAGAAACTTTTCAGGTCACACTGACTGACCAGATGCAGATCCGAATTGCGGTATTGATAATAAACGATGTCGTTCACCGAAAATTTATCGGCCTGGCTGCCGAATTTGCGGTGGTCTTTGCGGATCCCTTTTAAAATCCCTTTCATCTTGCCGTGGTCTTTGGTGAAAAACGTAACGATACGGCTCGTTTCCCGGAAGTCGAAATGTTTTAAAACAATACCTTCAGTCTTGATAATCATATTTCAAAAACGTCATGAGCTCTTTTTCTTTCCGACGCATCTGTTTGATGTCCAGGTAAGAATGATCGTTGAAACCCAATAAATGCAAAATCCCATGGACAACATAGAGCATGATTTCATATTCGGCGGACGTCCGGTAGTGTTTCGCATTTTTAAACGCGGTATCGACCGAGATGATAATCTCCCCGCATAAAGCCGTTTTGGATTTTCGGGACCGCGCACAGAAAGGCACTTGCCCGCCCAAATCAAAGGTAAGAACATCGGTGGCGTGATTTTCTTTGAGGTATTTCTTATGGATAGATTTTATTTTCTGATCGGTAACAAAAGCGAACGATAAGAAAGCTTTTCTGATTCCTTCATGTTTCAATATCGTCTTGACGGCCTTCTGAATCTGCTCTTTGGGCAGAGGGATTCGCTTCTGTAGATTTTCGATTGGTATGTTCATTCCCATTTTTCTTTTCCGGATACTTGATGCGGCCATGATACATCGCGCTTAAAATACGGCTGAATGTTTTCGAAATCATTTCAAGATCTTTCAAAGTCAGATTGCACTCATCCAGCTGGCCGTCGATAAATTTATTGTTGATGACCTTTTTGACGACCTCGTCGATTTTGGTCGGGGTGGGTTCGCTTAACGAACGGGTCGCCCCTTCCACGGAATCCGCCAGAAGGACAACCGCTGTTTCTTTGGTTTGCGGTTTCGGTCCGGGGTAACGGAAATTTTCTTCCTGAATATCTTGTCCTTGCGCCTCTTCCAACGCCTTTTGATAAAAATAAAAAATAATACCCGTCCCATGATGCTGAGGAATAAAATCGATAATTAAAGGATTCAATTTATATTGTTTGGCCAGTTCAATGCCTTCCTTGATATGATTCAGGATCACCAAACGGCTCATGGATGGTTCAAGATGATCGTGTTTGTTGCCGCCCGTCAACTGGTTTTCGGTAAAATATTCGGGCTTGACGAGTTTACCTATATCGTGATAATACGCCCCCACTCTCGTCAGCAAAGCGTTGGCACCGATCACATCCGCTGCCGATTCCGATAAATTACTGACAATTAAACTATGATGATACGTGCCCGGGGCTTCGATGGCCATACGCTTGAGCAAGGGATGGTTGGTGTCGGCTAATTCCAACAAACTGAAATTCGTCAGCACTCCGAAAAGCCATTCAAAGATCTTTGATGAAAACATCACGACAATAATCGAAATCAAACCATTGATAAAGAGTGGCCTCAAATAGCGATAACTGAAATCCCGGGACAGAACAAAATCCATGTCCGGAGTCAAAAGGATCATGCATACCATCTGCATTAACGAGATAAAAATTCCGGCCTTGATCAAATCGCCTCTGGTCCGGGCGTCTTTAATGGCATAGACCCCAGTCAAACTTCCGATAAAAAAGGTCAGAATCAAATTAAAATCGCTTCCCACCATCAACCCGACGATCGCACCAGACAAAAGGCTCATCATAAACGCCAGATGAAGATTATTAAACAGCAAAACCGTCAACATCCCGATCGAGGCCACCGGAATATAAAAACTCGATATGCTTGAATATGTCAGGATCGCGTTGGTCGTGAACATGACTAAAGAAAGCAATAAACCTAGAGACAGAAAAAGTTTCGCGTTGGCTTTGCGGTAGTAAACCAGGTGAATCCCCGAGAACAATAAAAGCATGGGAATCGCCAAGGGAAGCGAGGATAAATGACAAAAATACGTCAGGATCCCCATTGCGAAGACGGCCAATCCTAAATTGATCGCATTCCGGCTAGTTCTTGTGGGGGTGTTCATAGGCCTCGATAATTTTTTGGACTAATTCATGACGCACGACATCTTCACCCGTGAGATTCACAAACTTGATACCTTCGATATGTTTTAAAATCCGTTCCGCATCGACAAGTCCAATGGGCACACCTTTAGGCAAATCGCTTTGAGTGACATCCCCGGTGATCACGGTTTTGGAATCAAAACCCAATCGGGTTAAAAACATCTTCATCTGAAACGGGGTGCTGTTTTCCGCTTCATCCAGGATGATGAAAGCGTCATTCAGCGTCCGGCCCCGCATATAGGCGAGTGGAGCGACCTCGATGATTCCTTTTTCGGTGTACTCTTCCACCTTTTCCGCTTCGATCATGTCATACAGTGCGTCATATAAAGGACGTAAATACGGCAAGACTTTCTCGACCATATCTCCGGGGAGGAAACCTAAATTCTCTCCCGCCTCCAAAGCAGGACGAGTCAGGATAATCCTACGCACCAAACCTTTTTTCAGGGCATTCACCGCCATGGCCATGGCCAGATACGTTTTGCCTGTTCCCGCCGGCCCGATACCGAAAACAATATCGTAATGTTTAATCGCGTCCACGTACTCCAATTGCCCTTTGGTTTTCGGCGTGATCAATCCGCCTTTAACCGGAACATCAATCTTTTCCTTGGCCAGACGTTTAAAGTCGATCCCTTTGTCGTCTTCAGCGAGCTTCAGAGCATAAATGATATCGCGCTTTTTAATATTCTGGCCGGTCTCAACGATGCTCATCAAATAATCGATGAGATCGCTGGCCTTGTTGATCTGTGTTTCAGATCCGTTGATCTTCAGCCCTTCTCCATTACGGCTGACTTTGATCTTTAATTCCTGTTCAATCAGTTTCAAATTTTGATCGTATTTTCCAAATAACAGCTGCAGGTTTTTATTATTGTCAAAATGTATATTTTTTTCCATAAGGTTAAAAAATTTCCTGCCGTTAAATCGCAGGAATAGTAAGCATCAATCCCTTTCTGATCCGGTTCGGATCGCTGATCTTGTCTTTATTCGCCTCATAAATCTTGGGCCATTTGCTATAAGAATTATAGAACTTTTTTGAAATCGTTTGCAATGTATCGTTATCCTGGACTTCGTATTGAGTGGGTAACGTGATTTCTGAACTTACGGTTGCGGGCACGGCGGGAGTCGGGTTATTTAAAGGCTGTTCTTTTGCTGAAGAAGAATGGGAACTCGTTGAGATTGATTTGTGGTTCAATACTTTAGAAGGTTGGTTAAATTCGCTGCTGTGGCTGGTCTCGGTCCTGTTTTTTTGCGACGAAACACCACTGTGCTCGACGTCTTCCGGAGGCGTTTTGATCACTTCCAAAACATAGACCTTGCGTGTTTTCTTCAGATTGGATCGATCCTCTGACTTGGGGGTTCCCTCGAGAAAACCGGCATTACCATCAATCTCCTGATCGACACGCTCTTTATCTTCGACATAAGTTCTGGCCTGCATCGTTCGACAGGCGGAAACAGTTATTGTCAGACATAAAACAAAAAACAATTTAAGAAGATCGTTGGCCATCATTTGCCTCCTTTACGCAAAATCATTATTAGTCTTTTCCAAAAACTATATTGCGGTAACCAATATAAACTTTTTCTCTAATTTAGAAAAAAAACTAGAATTTATCTCATAAATAACTTTTAACGAAGTTCATCTCCGATAAAATATTTCTAGGAGGTGAGCTTATGGATCTTAAAGACGAGCAATGGGCAATCATAGAACCATTAATACCAA
>JAHFFY010000006.1 GCA_023247705.1 Candidatus Omnitrophota bacterium
TTGGTCTCCGAGGTCGGGGTGGGAACCGTTGCCGCCGGTGTTTCTAAAGGAAAAGCGGATCACGTGTTGATCAGCGGATTTGAAGGAGGCACAGGCGCTTCTCCTCAGACATCGATCAAGCACGCCGGACTTCCGATGGAATTGGGGATCGCGGAAACGCAACAGGTTTTGGTGATGAATGATTTGCGGGGACGGATCCGCGTTCAGACGGACGGTCAGCTTAAGACCGGCCGGGACGTGGCGATCGCGGCGATGTTAGGGGCCGATGAATTCGGTTTCTCAACTTCCGCCCTGGTGTCGTTAGGGTGCATTCTTTTAAGAAAATGTCATTTAAATACCTGTTCCGTCGGGATTGCGACACAGGATCCGGAATTGCGCAAGCGGTTCGCCGGACGACCGGAACATGTGGTTAATTTTTTTACTTTTATTGCCGAAGAGTGCCGCGAGATCATGGCCGAACTTGGTTTTAAAAAGTTTGAAGACATGGTGGGGCGTGTGGATATGCTGGAAACCCAGGACGTGATCGATCATTGGAAGGCCAAAGGATTGGATCTCACCAATGTCCTTCATAAACCGGACGTTTCAGGAGATATCGCTATCCGACATAAGACGCGGCAAGATCATGGATTGGACAAGGCGCTGGATTGCCAGTTGATCGAGCGGTCGAAGGACGCCATTGAACAAAAAAAGTCTGTCCAGTTTGCGACACCGATCCGCAATATTCATCGTACCGTCGGCACGATGCTGAGTTCAGAGATCGCCAGAAAATATGGATTGAAAGGTTTACCGGAAAACACGATTCAGATTAAATTCGAAGGATCCGCCGGGCAGAGCTTCGGTGCTTTCTTGGCGCATGGTGTGACCCTGACGCTGGAAGGAGATTCGAATGATTATTTAGGAAAGGGTCTCTCGGGTGGGAGGATCGTTGTTTATCCTTCCCAAAAAGCGACGTTTGTCCCGGAAGAAAATATTCTGGTGGGTAATGTTGTTTTATACGGGGCCATTTCTGGCGAGGTGTTTTTAAGAGGTGTGGCGGGAGAACGTTTCGCTGTCCGCAACAGCGGGGCTTTTGCCGTTGTGGAAGGGATCGGCGATCACGGTTGTGAATATATGACCGGCGGTCGGGTTGTTGTTCTCGGTCCGACGGGACGCAACTTTGCGGCGGGGATGAGCGGCGGGATTGCGTATGTGTGGGACAAGGAAAATAAATTCGTCAAACTGTGCAATCAGGGGATGGTGGATTTGGTGGCCGTCAATGATCCTGCGGATATTAAAGAATTGAAAGAGCTGATTCAAAAACACACTCAATATACCGAGAGTACGGTCGCGCGGCGGATCCTGGATCAATGGGATCTTTCGTTACCTCAATTTGTGAAAGTTTATCCCAAAGATTACCGAAGGGTTTTAGAGGAAGCGAAGAAAATTGCCGCTGGGAATCAAGAGAAAATAAAGGTTTGATGGGGCACGCGGGCCGTTTCTATTTTTTCAATTCAGATCGTCGAAAATAGAAACGGCCCGGTTCCCTATTTCAATCCAAAGGAAATCATAAAGCATGGGCGACGTTAAAGGTTTCATGAAATATGACCGGAAGGATTTCAAAAAAGAACCTGTCCAGGAACGTTTACAGCATTGGAAAGAATTTACTAAAATTCTCCCCGAGGAAGAATTAAGACATCAAGGCGGGCGTTGCATGGACTGCGGCGTTCCGTTTTGTCAATCTGGTTGTCCTATTGGAAATATTATTCCGGACTGGAATGATCTTGTTTTTAATAATCGTTGGGAAGAGGCGATGGAACGTCTCCATAAGACCAATAATTTTCCGGAGTTTACTGGCCGTGTCTGCCCTGCCCCCTGTGAAAACGCCTGTGTTTTAGTAATCAATAATCCGGCGGTCACAATTAAAAATATCGAAGTTGCCATTATTGAAAAAGCCTACGAACAAGGCTGGATCAAAGTGCATCCGCCCAAACATCGTACTGGCAAAAAAGTCGCCGTGGTCGGCTCCGGCCCGGCCGGGTTGGCCTGCGCGGATCAATTGAACCAGTTCGGGCATAAAGTGACTGTTTATGAAAAGAATGAAGTGATCGGCGGGCTATTGACGTTAGGAATTCCTGATTTTAAATTAGAAAAATGGATCGTGGAGCGGCGTGTTAAACGCATGAACCAGGAAGGGGTTGTCTTTAAAACGGGAGTCCATGTCGGGGTTGATCTTGCTGCGCAGGATTTGGTTAAAAAATATGATGCCGTTGTGTTATGTGGCGGCGCAGAACAGGCGAGAGAATTGCCGGTTCCCGGGCGAGATCTAGAGGGAATTTATCAAGCCATGACGTTTCTTCCTCAACAAAACCGCAGAAATTTGGGACAGCATATTGATTCAAAAGCAAGCATCACCGCCAAAGATAAAGGGGTCGTCATTTTAGGCGGTGGAGATACGGGATCCGATTGTTTGGGAACTGCGAATCGACAAGGGGCGAAATGGGTCAAACAATTTGAGTTGATGCCGGAACCGCCTCCGGTCAGAGCCCAGGATAATCCTTGGCCTCAGTGGGCGTTTATTCAAAGGTCTTCGACCTCGCATGAAGAGGGTGTCGTCCGGGATTATTGCATCATGACCAAAAGTTTCAGCGGACAGAACGGCAAGTTAAATAAATTGCACGGTATTCGATTAACCTTCGGAGAAAAAGATCCGAAGACGGGCCAACGGTCTTTTAAGGAAACCCCGGGATCGGAATTTGAGATGGATGTGGATATGGTTTTATTGGCCATGGGCTTTACCGGCCCGGTCAAAAACGGGATGTTGGCCGAGCTTGGCGTTGAATTGGATGCCAGAGGCAATGTCAAAAATGATCGCAATAAAATGACGAGTATCCCTGGCGTTTTCACCGCCGGAGATATGGCGCGGGGCCAGTCGTTGGTGGTGTGGGCGATTAATGAAGGGCGCACAGCGGCGGAAGGGGTCAACTGCTATTTGGCGGCAGAAAAAATATAGCAGCAGTCCCAATCACAGAATTTTTTCTTCTTTGTATTATCAAAAACATTGCTTGAAATTTTGGGGTTAATAAGAGAAAATTCTTCTATGATAAATAGTATTGATCGCGAAATGGGGGTCAAATCTTTTAAGAGAGATTTGACCTTTTTTTAAAATTAAATTTACATGATTAGAGAGAGGGGAAAACGATGAAAAGATTAATTAGCTTGGGGATGGTCGTGCTTTTATTTTATGGATGCGGTTCTAAGGAAAATGCGAAGAGCGAAACCAATTCGTCCTCTCCTTCTGCACAACAAAGCGAGGCCTTGGCAACGATTCAAAAGATTGCTCAAGCCAAAAAAAATCCTCAGCTGGAACTGCAAAAACAGCAGTTGATCAAGGAGGGAATGGTCTATCTGAATAAAGCAGACATATCATCGGCGCTTAAAGCGTTCGGCGAAGTCATAAAGTTAGATCCCAGCGACACCCAAGCCTATTTTATTTTGGTCCAGACCTATATGCATTTAAAAAATTACGATAATGCGCTCCAGATTTTAAATACGATTATTCAAATTGAACCGACAAATGGCTTGGCTTATTATTTAAAGGGAGTGGCCAGCGGTCTCAATGGGAACAATCAAGAAGCCATGGTCTCCATCAAAAAAAGTATTGAGATCTTTCAGGCTAAAAAAGATGAGGAGAACCTCAAGCGCTCCATCGCCTTTTTGCAAGGGTTGATGGAAAATACAAGTTCAGTCGATGATCTGCGCGGTTCGAAATCAGGCAATATAAAACCGACGGATGTTTCCGTCAATATGGAAAATAATGAATAAAGATGACCTTTTTTCTTCAGGAGATGCCTGGGTATGATGAATAAATTTTTATCGGCTTGTTTGATAGCGGCTTTCTTTTCTTTTTATGGAAATATAAAAGCGGGAGCAGAAGAAATTGATGTTCCCCGGCAGATACAAAAACTGGATGAGAACGCTAGAAAATTTACGGAGAATTACAGTAAGCAAAAAACGGAAATTGAATCTCAATTGCAAAACCAGCTGCAACGCCTTTCAAAATCAGCCGGTGATCGAGCCCGCCGCCGGGAATTGATGATCGAAACGAACCAGAAATTGTTAATGTTAAAGGAATCTTTTAAATTAAATATGGATTCAATCCAAGAGGCAAAGAATAAATTAAATAATACCGAACCAATTTCATCTCTTCCAGCGCTAACCCAGCCGTCGGAGTCCTCTCCACTAACTGATCTGACGGGTAATCCTCAGGTTAAGCAACCTCAGGAAAGTTTGAAAGAAAGAATCCAAAGACAGGATGAGCAGTTTCAGCGAGAAAAGGCTTTGGCCAAGGCCAAAGAACAGCTTTCCCAGAACTCAACTCCGCAAAAAATCGGCAAAGAAAAGAGTGTTAAAAGAGATCCAACGATCCCGCCTTCGAAACCAAGCTTAATGCAGATGAAAAAAGAGAAAATAAAACAAAGGAAATCGCGGCTTTATACGTATAAGCAGTGATTTATTCTTCTTCGCAAAAGTAATAGGAACAGCAGTGTTTGCTTCGGAGAATATTGTTGAGGAGCAACACTGGAAAGGTCTGTTGCTTTTGAGAAACAGAATAGTTTAATTTGTATTTTAACTTTGAGGAAATATTTAATCGTCGTCATCAGTTGCAATATTGTAAACAGACCAGACAAGCCGATGATCTGAGATCGCAAGTTTGGCTTTCTCATCGTCATTTCCGAACATGGTTTCATCGAATCTGTTAATACCGGACAGGCCGGTGTATTCTTTGACATATTGGCGTTGAAACCAGAAGTTATCGTATAAGCTGGTGTCGGTAATGGTTGTTTTTTCTGGAGGGAGAATCAGACAATGCATGGTTGGAATGGATTTGAGTTGCTGGAATCCGGCATCATCGGGAGACATATTAAAATCTCCGAGGAGGATGAGGTCATTTTCTTTCCCGTCTTTTTGCTGAATGGTTTGGTAGGCGTTGGCTAAAGCGAGGATTTCCGGCCGCCGGAGGGATTTATTTTTGCCAAAAAGGATGTGAATGGTCATCAGGGTAAAATCGAAATTACCCGCTTTAAAATTGGCATAGAAAGGCGGGCGGATAAATTTCTCCGGTGCGTTTTTATAGATCAGTCCTTTTTGTATCAATTGTACTTTATCGCTGCGATAAAGGAAGGCGTAAAGTTCGTGAGCCGTTTTTGTTCCCACCGGATCGCTGAGATCATATTGATAAGAATACCCCAGGTTTTTTAAAATCGTTATTGTCCGCTTTAAAACTTTTTCATCGCGCAATTCTTGGATCGCAATGACATCATATTTTCTTAAAAGTTTGGCAATGAGAGATAGCTCTTGTTCACTTCGGCTTTTATTGGAAAATATGCGGATGTTAAAAGAAGCGATCGAAATCTGAGCGGGAGGCTCGGCAGTTGTTGCTCGTTTTTGTTGCGGGAAAGGAGATTTGTCTAAGAACGAAATCGATGTCTGAGCAGCAACATCTTGGGATGAGGAGAAACTTTTTAATGGGTCGGCGTTAAGATTAGAATGATTGGAAAAGATCCCGAGCCATCCTAAAAAGTTTAGTGTAAAAATAATTCTTTGAAATTTAGAGTTCAATGGCCGTTCTTTCTTTTGTGTCATTTTTTTGATCCATCATGTTAGGAAAATATTATAACAGGTAACTTATTAATAATAAGCATTTTGTGATTTAGGTGTCCCGAGGGGACACTCTATTGTTGGCGATCGTTTTAGGAAAAAAGGGGCCAGTCCAAGACGTTCAATAAGATTTTTTGTCTTACTTGTTGGGGTTTATCTAAAAATGTGTTATTTTGTAGATTGATTTAAATCGTTATACGGATTTCAACGGTTTAGATGAGCGAGGAGAGATTTGCCGGAGACTTCCTTGACCAAGGATAGGAACATGGCAATAAACAACAAAAGGAAATAATATGTTCGCAATTTCGACAGCATGGAATTATAAATCAGATGGAAAAATTCAGGAGATGTTGGCTGAAATAAAAGAATTGGGTTTTCAAGCCATTGAATTAGGATATCGTTTAAAAGTTCCGGAATTGCGCGAGCTGATATCATTATTAGCTAAAATGAAATTGGCGGTATCCAGTGTTCACAATTTTTGTCCTGTTCCGGATGATTATCCTTCTTTGCGGCATCCTTCCAATTATTATCGTTTATCCGCCGTGGATGAAGAGGAACGGAAATTGGCGGTCAAATGGACTAAAGCCGCTGTTGATACCGCCGGTCAAGTTTCTTGCAATGTCGTGGTGATTCATGCGGGGACGATTGAACTGGAAAACGATCCGACCGATATGATCCGTCAATATAAAGCGGGTCAAAGCGATCCCGCCCAGTTCGTTCGTTTAAGAGATCAATTGCTCCGGGACCGGGAGAATAAGAAAAAGCCTTTTTGGGAATCGGTCGTCAAGAGTTTGGATGAAGTGATTCAATACGCTCAGAAGCGAAAAGTAAAGATCGGATTAGAAACCCGTTATTATCCCACCGAGATTCCTAATTTTGAAGAGATTGGTTATCTTTTGGATTTGTTTCCGGCAGAAGTCATGGGGTTTTGGCATGACATCGGCCACGGAGAGGTTAATGTTCGTCTGGGGTTAGTGAAAAACCATCGAGCGTATTTGGATCATTATAGGAACAGGCTGATCGGCATCCATATTCACGGTGTTAATGGTTTAAAAGACCATCAGGCCCCCTTTTCCGGCGATTTCGATGGAACAAGCATTTTGGCCGCTCTTTCAAAGGAAACGATCAAAGTGATCGAATCTCATGCCTATGCCACACCTGAAGAAATTAAAGAAGCCCTTGTCAAGCTAAAGGCTTTATGGAAATAATGAAATGGATATTTTTTTATTAGGAGGAGTGGATGTGTTATGAAAAAAATATGTTATGGAATATTCTTGTTGTGTTTTCTGATGGCCGGCGGATTTTCTTTCGCAGAAGCCCCACCGATCTCCATTCCACAAAACGTTAATTCTCCCGGTGATGTAAAACCGCAAGGATCAGAAGAATCTAACCCGCTTTCGTGGGAGCAACAAAATCAACAAGCCCCGTATACGATTTTATTGCAGGAACAACAAGTTAAAGTGCATGAAGATGGATCACAGGACATTTATAATCATTTTAAAATTAAAATTCAGAATCCGGGTAATGATTTTTCGTGGGAGATGCCGATTTATTATAATAAAGATAAAGAATCCGTTGAAATATTAAACGGCATGCTGACAGATCCCGACGGAAAAATAACGCCAAATAATAATCCGCAAGATGTCTTGGCTTATCCCGAATTTTCCCAATATTCGATGCTGCATAAGAAAGCTATTTCTTTCTCTGGTACAAAATCGGGAAGTATCGTCGAATTGAGCTTTAAAGGAAAGATATTTAAACCGCTAATTAACAAACAATTTTGGTCAGAAGTTTCTTATCCAAGCGCCCCTACCAAATTATTTAAGAATACATTTATTTTTCCTCGAAAAATGAAGGTCAATTATAAGGAATACAAAATTCAAGAAAAACCACAAATCACCAGCGATCACGCCGATGTTAGTTATTTCTTTCAACTCGAAGAAACAGAAAGTTTTCTATCAGGAAAAAAGTTTATCCCTCCTTTGCAGGAACTATTGGGGGCCGCGACATTTTCTTCTTTAAAAGATTGGCGTATCTTGGCTAACTGGTATCGCCAGTCGGCTAAACAAATGATTGTTGAAGATCAGAAAATCAACGATCAAGTTGCCGAATTAATTAAAGATAAGAAGAGCGAACAAGAAAAGGCAACGAGCATTATTGAATTTATTCAAGATCATTTTCGTTTGGTTCCGGTGCCTTTTGCTCAAAGTCCGGAATTTAGTCCCACCAAGGATGTATTTCATAATCAATACGCTGATAAAAAAGATTGGGTTTTATTGACCAAGCAAATGTTAGCGGTCGCCGGAATTAAAGCAAATATTTGTCTCCTGCGCAACGAATATGAAGGCGATCCCAATAATGAATTACCTAACCCAGTCGTATTTGGCGATATCATTTTAGAGGTATTTGTAGACGGCGAGAAATATTTTGTTGATCCTGTTTTAAGAGGTTATTCGCTCGGACATCTGCCATCGACCTATCAAGCCGCTTATCTTTTTGTGATTACGGATGATCAATATCGTTTTGATCATATCCCGATTTATGATGAAACCAAGAATAAAGTCGTAAGCCACATTAATGTTTTTATTGAACCCAGTGGTAACGCGATTTATGAAGTTGAAAACGATTGGGGAGTGGATGTGGGTTTCCCGGTTAAAGAACATTGGCGAAGCCTGACGGGCGAGGCCAAAAAGCAATTTTATGATTCTTTGGATGATCATTATCTTCAAGGGGCGGCATTAATGGATCGTAAATGGGACGGTTTGGATGATCGTTATGAGTCATTAAAGAGCCTGATACGATTCAAGAAAAATAACGCCTTCCTGTTATTGAATGATACGACGATGGTCTTAAATGAGAAGCCGGAAAATCGTTTTATCGGGTTTGATCAAGAGAAACGAAAATATCCGATATACTTTCCTATCAATTCCGTTGTGCAAAACACGATTGTTTATCATATCCCGGCCAATTTTAAAATAGACTCTATTCCGGAGAATTATGATTTGAAAAACGACATCCTGGAAATTTCCCGTACGTTTGAATCGCCTGAATCGGACAAGAGCACGATTAAACTGACGGACATTTACAGGACCAAACGGGGCAGTTTGCCGAAAGAAAAATATCCGGAACTGCAAGGGATCTGGGAGGCTTTTCGCAAGAATAGTGAGAAATATATTATTTTGAAAAAGACAAATTGATCAATATTTTATTGGGATGTTAAACATGGGCTGAGACTCAATCGTTGAGTATTTCAGCCCATATTTTTTGTTTAAAATTTTTGTAACTAATTGTCCTGGTCAAGCGTTTAACGGTTGAGAGAGAGAAAGAAGACGAATGGAGAAGAAAGACGAAGACCTGATGCTCGATTATATTCAAGGCGACACAGACGCTTTAACGACGATCTTCCATCGTTACAAGAAACCGCTTTTAAATTATGCCCTGCGCATATTAGGCAACCGGGCGGACGCGGAAGATATTTTAAGCGAGGTTTTTATGGTAATTTTCAGTAAAAAATATCAATTCAATCCTAACGCTAAATTTTCGACCTGGGCGTACACCGTGACGCGCAATATGTCCATTTCCAGGATCCGTCAGAAAAAAAACGTTCTGTCTTTATGGTTCAAAAATGAGGAAACGGATGAGCTGGAACCCTGGGAGATTGCTGATTCTAAATCACTTCCTCCGGAAGATATACAAAGAGCGGAGACCATTCAACATATCCGCAACGCGATCCAAAAACTTCCTCTCGCTCAGCGCGAGGCCTTGGTTTTGAGGGAATATCACGACCTCAATTACGAAGAAATCAGTACGATTCTCAAGTGTTCTTTGGAGAACGTGAAGATTTTGATTTTCAGGGCCAGACAAAATTTAAGTAAAACGATTCCGTCCTTCGTGAAGGAGGAGAATCATGGCTGATCATATCGAAATGCAACAATTAATCTCTGCTTATTTTGACGGCGAACTCTCTCAATCGCAGAAAGAATCGGTGGAGCAACACATCAAAGAATGCGATTCTTGCCGGCGTTACGCCCAGGAGTTGCAAAAGATTTCGTCTTCGTTAAAAAAGTGGAACGATGAATCTCTCTCTGCGGACTTAGAACAAAAAATCAACGAACGGCTTAGGACGATCAAGTCTAAGGAGGAGAATATGAATCGGAAAATGATATCCATTGGAGTTGGAACGAGTGTGGTAACGGTGGTTGTGTTGGCGTTTGTTTTTATGCAGACTTATGCTCAAAGATCTTTGCAGTGCCGGATCCGCGATGCGGGACAATATTTAGCGAAGAGGAGCTATGATTTGGGTCGGGCAGATCAATATGAACCCCAGTATATTAGTACCGGTTACCAGATCGCGCAGGCAAACAAATCGTCGTCGATTCAGGCAGCGACACAAACAGCGCCGCGGTTAGAGACCGATTTGGCGATGAGTCGACCAGTAGACAAAGAAGAACCCCAGGAAAAGAAATTGATGGCTGGACTGCAAAGCAGTTCCGAATATTTAAAACAACGCGGGTATGGTGTTTCGAGTCAAGGTTATCCCGTTGAGAATAAAATTGGACAATTGGCCGACGCCAAGGATTTGCAACAAATCCCTGCCTCAAAGGGAAGTTCGCTGGGCGATAGAAGTCAGTATGAGTCTTATTATCTGGAAACGGATTATAACAGTCAACGCAGAGCTAGCGTCAATGAAGGTTATAAGAGAACAGATCCTTTTCCTAGCGGCAACATAAACTCAACCTTGTTGTCCGATGAGACGGCTGCGACGGATGCGGTTGGTTATCGTTCGCGCGAGATCGGCGGATTCCAGCGGGAAGGACAATTGGCTAAGGCACCTGCGACGTCTAATGTCACGATGAACAGCCAGGTGATGAATGTACAGCAGGAATTTTGGGGAGGATCATCAAGTTCTCTCAGGGGTTCTTCTTCGGGTGTTGCTGGCACTAAGAATTTAAATGGTGAACTGGCGTCAGCAGGAAGAGATTACGAAAAATATCAGCAAAATTTTCCGGCAAAAGAAATCGTGCATGAACCGCCACCGCCACCGATGCAATCGAGCCAACCGGCTGGTTATGGCGGTGAGTATGAACGAGGGCCGTCGGGGTATCAAGATGATCAATTAAAAAAGGGAATGATGTATACGCAATCTTATACGGCGAATACGGAGGATTACGATCGTAGATTGGAAAATCCTTTCTTGAATTCTTGGGATGATCCTCTTTCGACGTTCTCTATCGATGTGGATAAAGCCTCGTATGCCAATGTCCGCCGGTTTATTAATGAAGGGCAATTGCCTCCACCGGAGGCGGTGCGCATTGAAGAGTTGATCAATTATTTTAATTATGATTATCCTCAACCGCATTGGTGGGATGCTCCGTTCACCATCACCACCGAGGTGTCGCGTTGCCCTTGGAATCAGGACCATCATCTGGTTTTGATCGGCTTGCAAGGAAAAAAAATCGACAATAATTATATTCCGCCGAGCAATTTCGTTTTCTTGATTGATGTGTCTGGCTCGATGGACCAGCCGAATAAATTGCCGCTGTTGAAAGCGTCTTTCAAATCGTTTGTCAAAGAATTGCGCTCCAACGACCGGGTTTCGATTGTGGTCTATGCCGATCGGGCCAGTGTCATTCTGGATTCAACGCCCGGTTATGATCAGGATCGTATTTTAAGCGCGATCGACAGTCTTTCTCCCGGCGGATCCACCGCAGGGGGAGATGGAATCCAGTTGGCTTATCGTATCGCCCAGGATCATTTTATTCCTTCCGGAAATAATCGCGTGATCCTTGCGACCGACGGCGATTTCAACGTGGGTGTCAGCTCGGACGAAGAGCTGGTGAACTTAATTGAAGAAAAAAGAAACCAGGGCGTTTTCCTGACGGTGTTGGGTTTGGGAACAGGGAATCTCAAAGACAGCAAGATGGAAAAGCTGGCCGACCACGGCAACGGCAATTATGCCTACCTTGATAATGTGATTGAAGGAGAAAAGATTCTGATCAACGAGATGTCGGCGACCCTTTTGACCATTGCCAAAGATGTGAAGATCCAGGTCGAGTTTAATCCGGCCAAGGTCAAATATTACCGGCTGATCGGTTATGAAAATCGATTGTTGGCCAAGGAAGACTTTAATAACGATTACAAAGATGCCGGTGACATCGGTGCGGGACACAGTGTCACCGCGTTGTATGAAATCGTTTTGGCCGATTCAAGGGAAGGTCGCAGCGGTTCTCCATCGGTCGATCCGTTGAAATATCAAGACCAGGGCGAATTCGGTCAGGGACGAATCATTCCCAGCGTTGATTTGATGACGGTCAAACTCAGATACAAGGAACCGAAATCAATTTCCTTGATTCCATCTCAAACGTATCGTTACAATGGCCCTCAAGAAGAGAGCAAATTATTAACGCGGGTGATCAAGGAAAGAGACATTCAATCGTCTCCGCGATCGAATCATTTCAAATTCGCCTCGGCGGTCGCGGAATTCGGATTGTTGTTAAAACATTCTTATTGCCCGGAGGGGGTTTCGTATGACGGTGTCCTTAAAAGAGTGCAGGAATCTTTGGGTAAAGACGCTCAGGGAGAGAGGGTCGAATTTTTTAGGTTAGTTAAAATGGCGAGATTTTTGGCAGAGAGCCGATAGTTTTATAAATCATTTTGTAACGATCAGCGGGCCGCTTTAAAGGCGGCCCGTTTTTTTTATAATCCCCCCGGCCAGTTGAATCATAATAAGATGTTACCAGTTAGGGACAAAAACTTTCTGATCACCTTTGCGTATTCTTTTATTTCACAGGGAAGATCCCCCTGGTCCGGTCAGGGGTGTAGTCCTGGTAGCGACGTTTTGATCACCACCAAGAATGTCATACGCATGCCCACCAGCTTTCCAGACAATTGCCAGGTGCAACAAAAATTTCTATCCTATAAAAAAATTTGACATAAAACAAGCTCCCGTGTTACAGTTAAATTAAATCATCTGGAAATTTTTCTGTGTTCGAGATGTTGTGGTTAGGAAAGGAGGTGAGGAACGATGAAAAAGATTCTTGCCATCGTGTTGCTGGGTTTCGCGTTGTTTGCCGTAGGAACAATGACTGCGCTCTCTTTTATGGGCTCAACAGCCATTGCAGCTGAAGGGGGAGAATAATCCCTTTGGAAAGGTTTATAGAAAAAGGAGATGTGAGAATGCACACATCTCCTTTTTTGTTGTGCTTTGTTGGAAACTGTTTTTTATGTTGGTACTGTTGCAAAATAAGAGAAAAATGAAAAACCAACGACAGAAAATGGTTTTTGATTCTCGCCTTGGGAGGCAAAAAATAACCTCGGAGGTTACTCATTTATTGTCCAGAGGGGGCTTCGTATGAGGAAGTGATCAAACGGGCGCAGGAATCAACGGGGAAAGATTTGCAAGGAGAGCCGTCGGAATTTCTTCGTTTAGTGAAGATGGCCAGATTTCTGGCAGAAGGCAGGTAGCGCGCGAAAGAAAATTAAAAGAGAGCATATCACGCGGGTTGTCCAAAAGGCGACCCGCTTTTTTCTTGCCTTGCAAATATTTTTTTCATTAGGTATAGTAAGCCTTTCAATGAACCGCGAAAAATTCTTGATGAATTATGAAAAATAAATATTTTTTGATCGGCTGCGTTTTGGTTTCGGTCGTCCTTTCGTATCTTTCTTTCCCGAACTGTTTCAATTTTTTCGGCTATTGGCCTTTGGCGTGGATTGCTTTGGTTCCGTTTTTCTGGGTGCTGGGGCAATCTTCATTGAGGGAGAGGATTATTTTAGGAAGTATTTTTTCTATTCTTTTCTTTGGGATCCTCGTGTATTGGACCGCCCCGGTCAGCCTCTTAATTTATATTATCTTTGTCTTGATGTTGTCTTTGGCGCCGATTTTATTCGCCGTGTTGTTTCCTTGTCCAACTCAAAATAGATGGATCGGTTTGATTTATTGTCCCGCGTTATGGGTGGCGACGGAATTCTTGCGCACGATGGTGATGGGAGGATTTTCCTGGACGCTGGGGCATTCGCAGAGTTTTCATGTCAACGCGATTCAACTCGCCGGTTGGACCGGGGCCTATGGGATCTCTTTTGTTTTGGTTTTATTTAATTATTGTCTTTTTTGCATCCTTAAAGAGGAGGGGCATTGGGTTCGTTATACCATTGTTGCGATTGGTACAGTTTCGCTGGTTTTGCTTTATGGATATGACGCGACGACAAAAAATATCACTCAAGAATTTCCGTCGCGATTATATGAAGCCTGTCTGATCCAGCCTAATATCACAACACAAGAAAAGTCAGAAGATGATCATATCGATCAAATTATTGAAAAATATATTCATTTGACGAACCAATGTTTGGATTCTTATCAACCTGATCTGGTTATCTGGCCGGAAACGGCCATCCCAGATGATTTTATCAAAGATCCAACGATGCGAGGCAGGATTAGTGCCATTGCGACGGAGATCAAAACGCATCTTTTGCTTGGGGCGGCACTGCTTGAGAACGATCATGATTACAACAGCGCGGTTCTTCTTAACGGCCGCGGCGCTGTTTTGGATATTTATAACAAACAAAATCTTATTCCTTTCCGGGAGTATTTGCCGTTTCAGGAGGTTTTTGGTTTTTTGAAGAGTCTCTTTCATGTCGAGATTTATGATTTCTATCCGGGAAGGGCTTTAGGGGTTTTTACAATTCGTAAAAAGGACGTGTTGAAAAATTATGTTGAGAACAAGTTTGGCGTGGTGTTGTGTTCCGAAGGCGCTTATCCGACGCTCTTTCGAAAACTCGTTTGGCAGGGAAGCGGATTTGTCGTGGTTATGCTTAACGATGCCTGGTTCAAAAGTCCGGAAGCATTGATCATGCACACCCAAAATGAAATTCTCCGCGCTGTTGAAAACAGAATCCCCATCGTGCGTGCGGCCAATTCCGGCTGGTCCTGTGCGATCGATCCTTACGGGCGGGTTAAGTCCTTGGGGCCGGGGATATCTTCTTTAAACACCACGGGATTTTATTTATCGCATATCTTTCCTAATAACCAGCCTACATTTTATACCGAAAACGGGGATATTTTTTCATACTTGTGTATTGTTTTTGTTATAATGATTTTCGTTATTATTGAAGTTCTTTCGATCAAGCAAAATTTCCAATCTTCTCAAAAGAGACCGTGAGTTTAAAGAGGGATTGGAGTTGGCGAACGAAAGGCTCAACAAGAACATCAATTCCCTGCGCGAATTTTAGAGCATGAGATCGACCACAAAAATTATCCCAATCAGGCCTCTCATTATTTTTCAGGCATTCATTTTTTTGAATTTTATTGTATTCCTCTCCGTCGCAAGCCGGGACGCGGAAGCTGGAGGCGCTGTCGTCAAGCGACGACAAGCCGCTTCCCAGCAAAGGAACATACAAATGCAGCGGCAAATACAGATGCAGGCGCAGCTGCGTATTCATCAACAGCAGATGCAGCAGGTCGCTCTTCAAAGGAAGATGATGCTTAATCCCGAGAATGTGCAGGCCAACATGCAGGGAAAAGAGATCACCCAGGACATCACCCTCAAGGAAGAGATTGATGAATCCCAGGTCAAGGATGTCGTGGCGATCGAAGATATCTGGGAAGAATTTAAAACGTCGAGCCGGGCGTGGGCGCTTATCATGGAAACCAAGGCCAAGATGCTGACGATCTCTAAATTCATCGATCAATATCATCAGCAGGGGATCACGATTGGAAAATCTCCTCTTTACTATGCCCGGGTGATTGATACGATGGCCTCAGAAAATCCTACGATGCTCGATCAACCATTTGAAAAATTATTACAAGCCGTCGCCATCATCGACTATGATTTTGACAACGGTATTGATAAAGACACGCTGGCCATGAAATTATTAGGCGAGAAGGCCTTTCTTGCCAACAAACAGAGATTAGGAATGGAAGCGCAGGCCCAAGATGCGCGAGTGATCAAATAAGCAAGATGCCAATATTGCAATTGATGCGTTATCTATTCTGCTTCGCAAAAGCAATAGAGTTTTCCAGTGTTGCTTTGCAGCAATATTCTCCGAGCAGAATAATTGCTGTGAAACAAACACTGCTGTCCCTAGTACTTTTGCGAAGGAGAATAAAATCGTTAATCATTTTTCCTTTAGTGCTTTTTTGCTCCGGTTGCGTGGTCTCCTCAATCTCTCCTTTATTCACCGCCAAAGATTTAATTTCCGACCCCGCCTTGGTCGGTTCATGGTTGTCGATCGAACAGGGAAACCCGGAAGAAATCGCGAATATCAAAGAAGAGTCGACCAATCATTATGCATTAGCTTTAAAAGATGCTTCGCAAGAAGACTTGTTCGATCTCTACGTGGTCCAGTTGGGTCAAGCCAGGTTTTTGGATCTTTTTCCTAAAGAAAAACAGCCGGGAGAATTTTCCAAAATGGAACGAGCCCCGCTTCATTTTTTTTATCGATATGAAATCGTTGAAAATAAACTGCGGTTATTTATGATTGATCCGGACTGGTTAGAAACCAAAGTCGAGGAAGAAAAGATCAATTTGAATTATAGCAGGATTGGGAAAAAATCAGACTGGTTTGGCCAGGAGATGATTTTAACTTCAAGCACCGAGGAGCTTCGGCAGTTTGTGATCAATTATGCTTTGCAGGATCCGAAAGCCTTTAAAGAAACGTCCGACGAACCGCTGGTCAAAAAAGAATAATGAATAAACAAGGCGCGTATATTCTTGCCATTGATCAAGGCACGACCGGTTCCCGGGCGATCATTTTTAATCGCCAGGGAACAATCGTCAGCGACGCCTATCAGGAGTTTAAACAGTATTTTCCAAAACCCGGCTGGGTCGAACATGATGCCGAAGAAATCTGGCGGTCGTGTGTCGCCGTAATCCAGCAAGCTCTCCGTAAAGCAAACATTTCATCTTCCAAGATCGCTGCCATCGGCATCACCAATCAGCGGGAAACGACCGTTGTCTGGAACCGCAGAACTTTCCAACCCGTGCATCGCGCGATCGTCTGGCAATGCCGGCGGACCGCGGCGTTGTGTGCCAGCGAACGTTTTAAAAAATATAGCGGATTCATTCGAAACAAAACCGGGCTTGTCCTCGACGCGTATTTTTCCGGCACCAAGATCAAATGGCTTCTGGATGAAGTCAAAGGCCTGCGTCGGCGCGCGCAACGCGGAGACATTTGCTTTGGTACGATCGACAGCTGGCTGATTTGGAATTTGACCGGCGGCAAGGTCCATGCGACCGACACAACCAATGCCTCGCGGACGTTACTTTTTAATATCCGGACGTTGCAGTGGGACAAAGAGTTGCTTAAGATTTTTAATGTTCCTTCCAAGATCCTTCCTGAGGTGAAAGGTTCCGGATCGATTTTTGGTTACACGCAATCAGGTGTCGCCGGTTTAGCGGCGAGTATTCCCATTGCGGCGGTGATGGGTGATCAGCAATCGGCTTTGTACGGCCAGGGTTGTCATACCGCCGGCACCGTAAAAAATACTTACGGGACCGGATGCTTTCTGGTTCTGAATACCGGCAAAAAATTTATTCATTCCAGTGAAGGCCTTTTAACGACTCTGGCGTGCGATGCGCGGGGCAAACCGGTTTACGCGCTCGAGGGATCGGTTTTTATTGCCGGGGCCGCGATCCAGTGGCTGCGCGATCAACTGGGCGTTTTGCAGCGTTCAGGCGATTCGGAAAAGATGATTCAAGGATTGAAAGATACCGTCGGGGTCTATTTTGTCCCAGCCTTTACCGGTTTAGGCGCACCGTACTGGAACAGTGAGGCGCGGGGACTGATTTGCGGTTTGACGCGCGGGGCCAACAAAAACCATATTGTCCGGGCGGCGCTGGAAGCGATGGCGTATCAAACCAAAGATGTTTTTGATCTGATGCAAAAATATTCTCAATCCAGAATCAAAGAATTGAAGGTCGACGGCGGCGCCTGTCAGAATAATTTCCTGATGCAGTTTCAGTCTGATATGCTCGGCATCCCGATTGTCCGTCCGAAAATCGTCGAGTCCACGGCCAAAGGGGTCGCCCATTTAGCCGGGCTGACGGTTGGGCTGTGGCGGAAAAAAGATTTAGAAAGCTTTCAGCAAAAGGACCGGGTTTTTGTCTCCGCAATGGCGGTTGCGCAAAGAAAAGAGAAATATGAGGGCTGGCGGGTTGCGGTGGGGCGGGCGTTAAATTAGAGTCATAAATTGAATTTAGGAGAAAATATGAGCCCGGTGATTATTGCAGTCATAGGAGTGTTTAGTACTTTATTAACTTATTATTTTACAAAAAGTAAAGAGATTGAAGCGGAACAACGTAAATTAAAATTAAAATATTATGAAAATTTTATCAAGGCTCTAAGTGATGTAGCCATTGATAATCATGATGACGATGCTCAAAGAAGATTATCAGAAGGTTTTAATAGTTTAATTGTCATAGCCTCTCCTAAAGTTGTACAACGTCTTATGGAATTTCATGATTTTATTCGTCCTTCTAATACCGAATTGCCAAGAGAGTCCAAGGAATGGCTCTATAAACATGATGAATTTTTACGGATTTTAGTTAAAGAAATTCGGAAGGATATTTATGGTATAGAAAATGGTGTTGAGAAAGCCCTCATTCATCTACACTTAATTGGACAAAATCCGAAATCAAAGTAATCCTCTAATATTTTGTTGATTGTCTAATCCCCCTTAGTTATACTTCTTGTGGACTCAATTGAGTCTACAAGAAGATTATGAAAGGATTATGAATATGAAATTAGCAATTAATTTGTTGAAAGCTCCGCACATCGGTATTCGAGATTTAAAAGGCCATTTATCAGAATTTCTTAAGAAAGAAAAGCCAGTGGTTGTAACTGACCGAGGTCAACCCATCAATGTGATCCTGCCTTATGAAGAAATGCTTGAATTACTCGATATCCTTGATGAAATGGATGACGAAGAAACCAAGAAAACGATTGAGGAAGGAAGAAAATCAATCCGACGGGGAGAAGCAGGGATTCCCGTCTCCAACCTTTTTAAACAGGTCCGTTCTAAACGGAAATGAAATATTCCGCCAGATTTCCCAATCAATCTATCCAAAAGAAATTTGAGAAGGCGCTTCTAGAAATCCCGCAGAAGAACATTCAGGACAGTATTATGGAAATGATTGAAGGCTTGGAAGAAAATCCTCGCCCTTTCGGCCAGAAAATATTTAAAACTTTAAAACCATCGATCAGGTTATGGCAATGGTCCGCGCAATATCGGTTGCGCGCGGGAGATGATCGTATTCTTTATGATGTTGATGATGAGCGGAAGATCGTGTGGATTCTGGCTTTGAGAAAAAGGAACGAACAGATTTATAAATCGTAAGGTTGTTTTTATGTTAAGAGACATTTCTCTTTTTTCAAAGACACAGTATGATGTTTTGATCGTCGGTGGCGGAATCAACGGTGCGGCGATTGCCAATGTGGCGGCGGCCAATGGCCTCAAAGTGGCGCTTTTGGAAAAAGGGGACTTTGCCAGCGGGACCTCCAGCAAATCGACGAAGTTGATTCACGGCGGGATCCGTTATTTAGAGCGGTTTGAATTCGATCTGGTTCGTGAATCGCTTAAAGAGCGTTACATCCAGTTAAAAAGCGTTCCCTATCTCGTCAAACCGTTAGGGTTCATTATTCCCGTCTATAAAACGGACCGGCGGCCGTTATGGATGATTCAATTGGGTGTGTGGTTGTATGATTTTTTAAGCGGTAAATACAAGATAGGATCTCATCAATTTTTAACCAAAGAGACGGTTTCCAAATTTGTTCCGGCGATCAACACCCAGGATTTAATCGGTGGCGTTACTTATTATGACGTGCAGATGGATGACGCGCGGTTGTGTTTGGAAAATGTTTTGATGGCCACCCGGCGCGGCGCGCACGTGGCCAATTATGTCGAGGTGAACGGATTTATCCAGGAACAAGGGAAGGTCGTGGGCGTCAGGTCTCGGGACATACTAGGACAACAGACCGTTGTCGTTCGAGCCAAACATGTCGTTTGCGCCGGCGGGCCGTGGACGAATCGTCTGCTCAAATTGACGGATGCGGCGCAGCCGGATAAAATCCGCCTCACCAAAGGGATTCATATCATTTATCGCGGGCAGACCGCCCGCGAAGCCCTTTTAATAACTTCACAACAAGATCAGCGTATTTTTTTCATTATTCCATGGATGGGAAATTCCCTGATCGGTACAACGGATACGGATTACCGTGGCGATCCGGATCACCTCGAGGTAGAGCCGCAGGACATTCAATATCTTCTGACGCAGGCCAGGCGTGTTTTGCCGGGCATGGATTTTAAAGAAAGCAATATCATCACGACCTTCGCTGGATTGCGTCCGCTGTTGAATGCGCCGGGCGCGCCGTCGGATCTTTCGCGGAAACATTCGATTGAAAAAACACCTTCCGGTGTTTGGGTTGTGATCGGAGGAAAATACACGACGTATCGTAAGATCGCCGAGGATTGCGTTAAAAGATTTATTCCGGTTAAGACCGACGATCAGTATCCGCTTTATGGAAGCGGGATGATCAAAGAAAAGACGGCTGACATCGCCGCGCAATCCGGCATCGCCGCGGCCACGATGGAATATTTGATGAATAAATACGGTACACGCTACCAGGATGTTGTTGCTTTGACTCAAAAAAATCCTGAATTGAAAAAGCCGATCTGTTCCTGTTCCCCGGCGATCGCCGCCCAGATTGTTTATGCCGTCGAAACGGAAATGGCCCAAACCAAAGAAGACATCATCGAACGGCGGTTAGGGTTAAAATATCTGGACTGCCCGACAAAGGCCTGTGAGAAAAATATTGAAAAGTTGATGACGTTAAGTTTTTCTAATTCTTGACAAACAGAAACACAATGTTATAGTGTTTAAGGCTTGGAAGGAATTCCTGCCTAGAACAAAATAATTCCACAAATTTCTATGACATGCCCAAAGCTATTCTTTATTTAGAAGACGGGACCAGCTTTATAGGTCAATCTTTATCCACGACAGGAGAAACAGCAGGCGAAGTTGTCTTTAATACCGCGATGACGGGCTATCAGGAGGTTTTAACCGACCCGTCGTACGCCGGCCAGATTGTCGTCATGACCTATCCTTTGATCGGGAACTACGGGGTCAACCCGGAAGATGTCGAATCGAAGGGCGTTCACGTCAAAGGGTTTGTCGTCAAAGAATTTTGCCGCCGTCATTCCAATTTCCGCGCCACCCAAAGTCTCATCGCCTATCTCAATGAAAACAAAATTATTGCCGTGGAAGGCATCGACACCCGCGCGTTGACGCGGCATCTGCGGCTTTCGGGTGCCATGAAAGGGATGATTTCGACGAAGGATTTTGATCTCAAGAGTCTAGCGAAAAAATTAAAAGCCATCCCCAGCATGGAAGGCGGAAACTGGGTCAAGGAAGTCACGACCAAGAAAAAATATATCTGGAAATCCGAAGGGAAAAAAGCGACCAAGAAACCGCGTTTCAAAGTCGCCGCGATCGATTGTGGAATTAAATTTAATATTTTGCGGATTCTGGAACAGCACGGCTGCGAAACCCATGTGTTTCCCGCTAATGCGAAATTTTCCGAGGTCATGGCCATCAAACCCGATGGCCTTTTTCTTTCCAACGGTCCGGGAGATCCCGCGGTTGTGACCGATGTCATCAAGTTGACTAAACAAGCGGCCGGGAAATTGCCGGTCTTCGGGATTTGTTTGGGAAATCAGATTGTTGGATTGGCCCTCGGCGGTAAAACCTATAAATTGAAATTCGGTCACCACGGCGCTAATCATCCGGTCAAAGATCTCGAGAGCCAACGCATCGGGATTACCTCGCAGAACCACGGGTTTTGTGTCGATATGAAAAGCCTCAATCCGGATGAAGTGGAATTGATTCATATGAATTTGAACGATCAAACGGTGGAAGGGTTGCGTCATAAGAAGTTTCCTTTGTTTTCAATCCAATATCACCCGGAAGCGGCCCCCGGCCCGACCGACGCGCAGTATTTGTTTGATGAGTTTATTCGGATGATGGAATGTCATAAGAAAAAGAAATGATTGCGTGATTCGTCGTTCGTGACTCGGGGTTCGTTTTAACGATCCACGAACAATGAACAACGATTCACGAACAACGAAAATGCCACGACGCACAGACATTAAAAAGATATTACTCATCGGCTCCGGCCCGATCGTCATCGGCCAGGCCTGCGAATTCGATTACTCCGGCACCCAGGCCTGCAAGGCCCTGCGGGAAGAGGGATTTGAGATTGTGTTGGTCAATTCCAATCCGGCGACGATCATGACCGATCCCGAGATCGCCGACCAAACCTACATTGAACCGTTGAACCCGGAATTTATCGAACGGATTATCGAAAAGGAACGGCCTGACGCGATTCTCCCGACTTTGGGCGGGCAGACTGCTTTAAACATTGCGATGAAATTGTGCGAAGGGGGAGTTTTGGAACGCTATAACGTGAAGATGTTGGGTGCGAATTATGATGTGATCAAAAAGGCCGAGGACCGGGAATGTTTCAAGAAGGCGGTCCTGAAAGTCGGACTGGATGTGCCGCGTAGCACCTTCGCCCATACTCTTGAGGAAGCCCGTAAGGCCGCCAAGTCGATCAAATTTCCTTTGATTATCCGCCCGAGTTATACCTTAGGCGGAACCGGCGGCGGGATCGCGCGCGACATGAATGAATTAGAAAAAATTGCGGCGCTTGGGATTGAAAGCAGCATGATCCACGAGGTTTTGATTGAAGAATCGATCGAAGGGTGGAAAGAGTATGAGTTGGAGGTCATGCGCGATAACAAAGATAACGTGGTGATTGTTTGTTCGATTGAAAATTTAGACCCCATGGGGATTCATACCGGAGATAGTATCACGGTCGCCCCGGCGCAGACGTTGACCGACCGTGAGTATCAGGCGATGCGCAACGCGTCTTTGGCGTTGATCCGCGAGATCGGGGTTGAGACCGGAGGATCGAATATTCAGTTTGCCGTCAATCCTAGGAATGGACGGATGGTGGTCATTGAAATGAATCCGCGCGTTTCGCGTTCGTCGGCTTTGGCGAGTAAGGCGACAGGTTTTCCGATTGCCAAATTTGCTGCAAAATTGGCGGTGGGATATTCCCTTGATGAAATTCAAAATGATATCACCCGCGAGACCCCGGCTTCCTTCGAACCCACGATCGATTATTGTGTGGTGAAAGCACCGCGTTTTACCTTTGAAAAATTTCCGGAGGCCAAAGATATTTTGGGTGTTTCCATGAAATCCGTCGGTGAAACCATGGCCATCGGCCGCACGTTTAAAGAAGCTCTGCAAAAGGCCTTACGCGGGTTGGAGATCGGGCATACCGGACTTGATAATAAGGTCGATTTCAAAACGATTCCTGATGAAAAAGTCCGTCAGCGTCTGGAAGAACCCAACGCCTCGCGCATTTTTTATATTAAATACGCCCTGCAGAAAAAATGGTCGATTGAAAAGATCGCCAAGCTGACGAAGATCGATCCGTGGTTTATCGACCAGATCGCGCAGATCGAAGAATTTGAACATATTATTCAGCATGAATTGACACATAGCCTTCGTCTGGGGACCAGGGCATTGACCAAGCAACTACTGGCGGATACAAAAAAAGGGACGTTAAAGTCCGGTGGGAAGGCCACGCGATTCCTGAAAAAAGAAGAAAATGACGATGTCGAGATTTTACGCAAAGCCAAACAGCTCGGCTTCAGCGACGCACAATTAGCGGTTATGGCCAGCGTCAAAGAGGAAGAGATCCGGGCGTTGCGAAAATCCCTAGGCATTAAAGCGACTTTTAAAATGGTTGATACCTGTGCCGCTGAGTTTGAAGCTTATACGCCGTATTTTTATTCGACGTATGAAAGTGAGGATGAAGCTGTTTTGCAAAACGAGGCCTTAACGAAACGCGCGCGATTGCCCCGGAAAAAGATTATGATTTTAGGCGGCGGGCCCAACCGGATCGGCCAAGGGATCGAATTTGATTATTGCTGCTGCCATGCCTCCTTCGCCCTCAAAGAGATGGGTTATGAAACCATTATGGTGAATTCCAATCCCGAGACCGTGTCGACGGATTATGATACCTCTGATCGTTTATACTTCGAGCCGTTAACGTTCGAAGATGTGATGAATGTTATTGAAGTGGAAAAACCTAACGGCGTCATTGTGCAGTTCGGCGGGCAGACGCCGTTAAATCTGGCCAAACGGTTGCATCAGGCCGGTGTTTCAATCATCGGAACAAGTGTCGCGTCGATCGATTTGGCCGAGAACCGGGAATTGTTTGCATCGTTTATCCGAAAACTCGGATTGCTGCAGCCCGAGAATGGATCGGCGATGTCGGTCAAAGAAGTTTTGGAAATTGCTTCCCGGATTGGTTATCCGGTGCTGGCCCGGCCGTCCTATGTTTTAGGCGGACGCGCCATGCGTATTGTTTATGATCAACAGTCTTTAATGTTGTTTATTGATGAAGCCCAAAAGGTTTCGCAAGGGCATCCGGTGCTCATCGATAAATTTATTGAAGACGCGATTGAAGTGGATGTGGATGCGATTTGCGATGGAGAATCCGTTTATGTCGCTGGGATCATGGAACATATTGAGAATGCAGGGATCCATTCCGGAGATTCCGCCTGCGTTTTGCCCCCGCACACAATCAGCGAGTCGTTGGTGAAAGCAATTAAAGACCAAACGCGACGCATTGCGATCAATTTGAATGTTATTGGGCTTTTGAATATCCAGTTCGCGATTAAGAACGGCAAGATCTATGTTTTAGAGGTCAATCCGCGCGCGTCGAGGACATCGCCTTTTGTCAGCAAGGCAACGGGTGTTCCTTTGGCCAGGATTGCCGCGCAGATCATGGCCGGGAAAAAGTTAAGCGATTTCAATCTTTCGGAGAATGAAACTTTAAAGCACGTTTCCGTTAAAGAGTCGGTTTTGCCTTTTTCGCGTTTTTCCGGTGTGGATATCGTTTTAGGTCCGGAAATGAAATCAACCGGTGAAGTGATGGGCATTGATGTGAGCTTTGGGGCGGCCTTTGCCAAATCGCAGATCTGTGCCAATCAGGCCTTGCCTAAAAAAGGAAAAATTTTTATCAGCGTCAATGATGCGGACAAACGCCACATCCTTTTTCTGGCCAAACGTCTGATCGATTTGAAATTTTCACTTGTATCCACCGAAGGGACGGCGAAAGTTTTGCGTTCGGGAGGCGTTAAGGTCGAAACGGTTGATAAACATGAAGAGGGACGAAACAATCTGTTGACATTGATTAAAAAAAATGAGATAAATCTGATTATCAATACACCTTCAGGAAAAAAGAGTCAATCAGATATGCGGGCAATTCGGGCGGCTGCCATTTTACATAATGTCCCCTGTATCACAACTCTTCAAGGAGCTCACGCCGCAGTCAACGGGATTGAGGCGAGTCTAGAGAAAGAATTCTCCGTTCAATCATTACAAGATTACTACAATGAAAGGCACTTAAAATGTGCGGTATAATCGGCGTTTCTAATCATGAAGAAGCGGCTAAAGTTGCTTTTTTGGGGCTTTATGCTTTGCAACACCGGGGAGAAGAAGCGGCCGGAATCGCTTCTTATGACGGCAAAGACATTCATATTACGAAAGCGGTGGGATTAGTCGCTGATGCCTTTGATGAAAGATCGTTGGGTGCTCTTAAAGGGAATGTTTCGATCGGGCATTCACGGTATTCCACAACCGGATCCAGTAATGTAAAAAACGTCCAGCCGTTTCTTGCTATGCATCGCAACAAACCATTGGCCGTCGCGCACAACGGTAACCTGACCAATACAGAAACCCTCTATAAAAGACTCGAGGACGAAGGCGCTATTTTTCAGACCTCGATGGATTCAGAGATCATCGTGCATTTATTAGCCAGAATGAAAAACGGCGATATCAAAGACCGTTTTATCAGTGTCCTTTCTCAATTGGAGGGGGCTTTTTCTTTGGTGTTGCTGGTTGGCGATATGATCGTCGGGGTCCGTGATCCTCAGGGGTTCCGCCCGTTGTGCTTAGGAAAATTGGGAGACGGATATATTTTAGCGAGTGAAACCTGTGCTCTGGATTTGACCAAGGCCGAGTTTGTCCGGGAGATCGAGGCGGGGGAAGTGGTGCTGATTACGGGAAATAAGATTGAATCGTTTTTCTTGCCGGAGAAGCCCAATCGTAATAAATCTTTTTGTATCTTTGAAAATATTTATTTTGCCCGTCCGGACAGCAATATTTTTTCAGATAATGTTTATCAGGTCAGGAAGCGATTGGGCGCGCGATTGGCCCGGGAGCATCCGGTCAAGGCCGATTTTGTGATGGCTATTCCGGATTCCGGAAATTACGCCGCGTTGGGTTATTCTCAGGAATTAAATATCCCCTTAGAAGTGGCGATGATTCGCAATCATTATATTGGACGGACGTTTATTCAGCCGTCGCAATTCATGAGAGATTTCAGGGTGAGGGTGAAACTGAATCCGATTAAAACGGTCTTAAAAGATAAAAAAATTATCGTCATCGAAGATTCAATTGTCCGGGGTACAACCAGCCGCAGCCGTGTCGAGGAACTCAGAAAAGCCGGTGTCAAAGAAATCCATATGCGGATCAGTTGTCCTCCGATCAGGTTTCCTTGTTTTTATGGAATTGATTTCCCGAGCCAATCCGAATTGATCGCGGCCAATAAAAGTGTGAAAGAGATCGCGGATTTCATTAAAGTCGATTCTTTGGAATATTTGAGCCTTGAGGGGATGCTGAGCGTGGTCAAGGCATCCAAAGATTTTTGCCACGCTTGTTTTAGCGGACGGTATCCGGTCCCGATTTCAACGACGCAGGGAAAATATCTGCTTGAAACAAATAAAACAACCGGCTCGTAAGGAGACGATGTTTGAGTTTGAGCGCTGTCTGGTCGAGATTAATTGATTTAAAGATTGTTTCAAACAGGTTTTTTATTTGCGGCGTAATTTTTGTGGTTTGTTTGCTGGGCTATAGTAATAGTTTAAATAACGGTTTCATGCTGGATGACCACGTGATTCTTTTTGGAGAACAAGGGGTCTCCAACAAATCGTTAGTAAAGCTTTTTACGGAACCTCAGCATTTGTTTTACCGACCGGTCGGCCATTTATTTTTGATGGCCAGTTATGATGTCTTCGGCCATTGCGAAGCGGCGTATCATTGGGCTAATCTTTTATTGTTTTCCGGCGTCGGTATTTTGTTCTTTTATATCACCTATAGTTTATTTCAAAACACTGCCTTGGCGTGGTTGACCGCTCTTTTATACTGCGTCCATCCCATCAACAGCATGCTGGTGAATTATGTGACGGTTACGGTTATTACGACGTTCGTTTTAACCGTGCAGGCGAGTTTTTTGTTGTTTATTAAGTATCTGGATCATGACAATAAAGCTTTATATTATGGGAGTATTCTGTTTTTTGTTTTGAGCCTGTTTTCCCATGAGGCCAGCCTGGTTTATCCGTTGTATCTGGTTGGTGTACTGTATTTTTTAAGACAGGCTTCTTTGAAAAGGATTGTCGGCCTCTGTTGGCCCTATGCGTTTTTGTCCGTCTTGTATTTTTTGTTCCGGCTGGAATTTTTCAGTTTGAAAGCGATTGTGACGGCCGTCGCGAAGGTATCGCCTTTATTTAGTGTATATATTTCTTCTGTTTCCAATTTAATTGGCTGGTATTTTTCCAAATTGATTTTTCCAAAAGGCATCTTGTTTCTTTGGACCGGTCAATGGGACGAAAAAGGATTGTTGCTGGCGGTTCCTAAATTTTTTGCTGTTTTGCTGGTTGTGGGTTGGTTGATTTTTAGATATTGGAAAGATAGAAAAGCTTTTGCGTTAGCGGTCTTTGTCATCGGTTTTATTCCGGCATTCTGGGCGACTTACGCGCATTTTCCATTCACCGATCCGTTTATCGAGCCTCATTGGTTTTATTTTTCCTCGTTCGGTTTTTTTTTATTGCTGGCCGACGGGATTTTGAGCCTCAAAGGTAAAATCAATGGGAAGGTTTGGGGGGTGATCTTATTGGTTGTTTTTGGCTGGAACCTTTTTTTTCTCCGGCAGAACAATGTTCAATGGAAGAGCCAGGAAAGTTATTGCCGTTACTGGATTAGCTTAAATCAGGGCAATATGACACCGTTTTATGGATTGGGCAAGGCGCTATTGGCCAAAGGGGATTATCCGGCGGCTTTGGAATTATTCGAGAAAGGCATGTAGGTCTCGACGTATAACGCAGCGTATATCATCAGCGATATCGGTTATGCATATTTTTTGAACGGTAATTTTTCCAAAGCCAGAGAGTTTTATGACAAAGCCATGGAAGATGCTCCGGAATATTCGGTGACGTATTATTACTTAGGATTGCTTTATTTAAAAGAAAACAAAATGGGCAAAGCCAAAAAGGCTTTTTCTTGGGCGCGCGAGATATATCCGAAAGACCCGCGTTATCAAGAATATCTGGCACGACTCTAAAAAAGCGATTATAATTTCCTCTTATGAGTAAATTCATTTTCATTACCGGCGGTGTCGTTTCAAGCTTGGGCAAAGGGATTGCGGCTGCGTCAATCGGCAAATTGCTGGAAGCCAGAGGTCTTGCCACGACCTTGATTAAATGCGATCCGTATTTGAATGTTGATCCCGGCACCATGAATCCCTACCAGCACGGCGAAGTTTATGTGACCGATGATGGAGCGGAAACCGATTTGGACCTCGGCCACTACGAACGCTTCACCAATGCCCGGGTGAGTCATGACAATAATATTACGACCGGAAAAATATATTATTCGGTCATTATGAAGGAACGCAGAGGTGATTATCTGGGAAAGACCGTCCAGATTATTCCTCATATCACGGATGAGATTAAACGCAGTATCCGTAAAGTCGCTAAAGACCGGGACGTCGACATTACGATCGTTGAGATCGGCGGGACGGTTGGCGACATTGAAAGCCTTCCATTTCTCGAGGCCATTAGACAAATGCGCTGGGAATTGGGCGTCGGTTACGCCCTGAATATCCATGTCACGCTTCTTCCTTACATCAAATCCGCTGGAGAACAAAAGACCAAGCCCACCCAGCACAGCGTCGGCCGTTTAAGAGAAATCGGAATTATTCCTGATATTTTGCTGTGCCGGACCGAGAAACATATTTCTAAAGAAGAAAGAGAAAAGATCGCTCTTTTCTGCAACGTTGACAAAGAAGCAGTCATTGAGGCCAGCGATGTCAAACATATTTATGAAGTACCGTTGGCTTTAAAAAAAGAGAGTCTGGATGACCTGATTCTCAAACGGCTGAATATCAAGAGCGAAGAGAAAGATTTGAAAGAATGGGAAGATGTGGTCGTGAAGCGTTTACGCAATCCTCAAAAAGAGGTCAACATCGCGGTCGTCGGTAAATACATCACTTTACCTGATGCTTATAAATCCATTTATGAAGCCCTGGTTCATGGAGGAATCGCCAACAATGCGCGCGTAAATATTCTTAAAATCGATTCTGAAGATCTGGAAGGCAAAAATCTGGATAAACAGCTAAAGGGGATTGACGGGATGCTCATTCCCGGCGGATTCGGCGCAAGAGGCATTATGGGAAAGGTCAATGCGGTTAAATATGCCAGAGAAAAGAAAATTCCATTCCTGGGCATTTGTTTGGGAATGCAGATCGCCACGATCGAATTCGCAAAAAATGTTTGTGGCTTGAAGGATGCCAATTCAACCGAGTTTGACAAAGAGACCAAAGACCCGGTCATTAGCCTGCTCGAAGAACAAAAACATGTCAAAGACATGGGCGCTACAATGCGCTTAGGCGCTTTCTCCTGTCAGCTGCAGAAAGATTCGCACAGTTTTCAGGCTTATAAAAAAGAAAATATCTCGGAACGTCACCGTCACCGCTATGAATTTAATAACGTGTATCGAGAGATGTTTGAGAAGGCTGGCCTTATTTTTTCCGGAATCAACACTCAAAAAGATTTAGTCGAGATCGTTGAACTCAAATCCCACCCTTGGTTTGTCGCATGTCAGTTTCATCCGGAATTCCAATCCAAACCGGAACGCGCCCATCCGCTGTTTCGTCATTTCATTAAAGCCGCTTTAGCGAATCAAGGTAAATAATTTTTAAGAGTCCTGGAATTTGTAAAAAATTAACCAGATGTTTTCTTTTGAGTTAAGCGGTGCAAGGGTTTGAATCGGGGGAAAAGTTGGATTGAAATTTAATCGATTCTGTATATAATAGGTCGTTATGCGCGGGTGGTCTTCTTCGCGCCGTGATAAGAAATTGATAGTAAGCGCTTCGAAGCACCGTTGGTCTTGAGCTAGGAAGAGTGAAGCTACTATGAAGTCTTACTATTGTTTTAATGATTAGAGACGAAATAGAGCGCGGGTGGCGGAATTGGTATACGCGCACGTTTGAGGGGCGTGTGGGGTAACCCGTGAGAGTTCAAGTCTCTCCCCGCGCATTTGATTGACG
Organism: Candidatus Omnitrophota bacterium; assembly: GCA_023247705.1. Lineage (GTDB taxonomy): Bacteria > Omnitrophota > Gorgyraeia > Zapsychrales > JAHFFX01 > JAHFFY01. The sequence goes on from JAHFFY010000006.1 coordinate 30,091, forward strand.
ATGCGAAGGGTTCTCCCGCATTTTCTGGATTTGTGTTGTTGTATGCGGGACCTCGCTTCAAGAAATATTATTTATTATAATTAGAAAAGGCGGGGAAGTCTTTCCCCGCGTATTTATTGATATGAGGGGGCAAAATACCCCCTTGTTTATCCCTTCATATTTCTGCATGAAAACATACTTTTTCTTATCTTTAAAAATTTTCAAAAAAAGTTTTTCTTTTTATTTTGATCATTTAATATTTTTTACGAAATTGGCGACCGGACTTTGTCTGCCCTGGTCCGTCATTTTTGTTTTGCTTTTTTTTTCAGGATTAAAAGAAGAACCTCTTCTGGTTGTCCTGAGAATTTTTACTTGGGTGGCTTTGATTTTGATCTTTGTGTTGTATATTGCGGTGGTTAAATCGATCGAACGGCTGGAGCAAGGTGAGAAGAAAAGTGTTTTATCTTGTTATCGGGAGGCGATCAAGTTATTGCCTGCCTTTCTCAAAGTGCTGGGCTGGCTGGTCCTTAAAATTTTTTTGTGGGTGCTGCTGTTGCTTGTTCCCGGTTTTATCTTTGGATGTTTTTACTCTTTTTCCTTGTTAGCGTTTCTTATTCATCAGAAAAAGGGAAAAGAAGCGCTTATTCATAGTCAATCTTTAATCAAACCTAATCTGGGACGGTTCATCGTAGCGTGTTCGGTGATATCAATTGTGATGCAGATTGTCTGGCTATTAATTATATTCTGGGCCGACAGGGCGTATGGTATTCCATTATTTTCTAAGAATTTACTTAAGCTGATTGTGAATATCTCATTGATTAATTTATTTACAGTTATTATTAACATTTTGCCGGTTGTTTTTTCTGTTTTTCTTTATCGAGCGTTTTGCCAGGAAAAGGAAAGTATTAATCCGAATCTTACATAAAGCGCAGAGGGATGGTTAATTTTATTTACAATTTAATTTCTAAAGGAGTGGAAGATGCGTCGAGATATTCTGGTTAGCGCGAGCATTCTTTGCGCTGATTTTCTACAATTAGACAAGGAAATAAAAAAAAGCGAGGCGGCCGGATGTGATATGCTCCATGTCGATGTGATGGATGGACATTTTGTCCCTAACATTACGATCGGCCAGGTGATCATTCAGGCCATTCGGCCTATAACGAAACTTCCTATTGAAGTGCATCTTATGATTGAGAATCCTTGGCTTTATATTGATTCGTTTATTGACGCAGGCGCGGATGTTATTTCTATCCATGCTGAATGTTACGGGCAACGGAGAGTTTCTTGTCTGGATTTAGGGAAGTTTCCCAAGGAAGTTGATTCGATAAACTTGGAAAAGGCTAAAGCGGATATATTGAAAATTAAACAAATGGGGAAGAAGGCTTTTATGGCGGTTAATCCAGGAACGCCAATGTGTTTGGACCGTTTATTGAAAGATTTGGATGGTGTTTTAATTATGTCGGTTAATCCGGGTTTTGTTAAACAAAAATTTATACCGGAGGTTTTATCTAAAGTTCAGGAAGTGAGGAAAAAGTTTTCAGGAGATATTGTCATTGATGGCGGGATTAATGCTGTGACCGCCAAACCAGCGGTTAAAGCAGGGGCGAATATCCTTGTGACCGCCAGTTATTTCTTTTCGGCTGTCGATCCGCAAGGGGCGGTAAAAGTCTTGAAAGAAGGGTAGAACCTGTTCGAGATAATAAGCTTATAAATATCATTAATTGAAAATATTATTTCACCGTGTTATACTTTAACTGCTTCAAATCAAAATTTATAATTTTAGGATTTGACCCAACCCGTGATTGAAATTGAATCCAATGTTCAATTAATCATAAACGATTTTTTTGATAGACAACTGAGGTTGTATTTTATTGGACAAAAATCGGGGTCAATATTCTCATGATTATTAAACCCACCAATTCTAAAAATCTGCGTAAAATTGGGCAAACAGCAATAGAATATCTTTTATTATTATGTTTGGTCGCTGGTGTGGTCCTTGCCTCTTTTAACGCGTTAGTCCCTCGAGCACAAGTAGCATCCGGTCAATTTTATAATAAAGCTGCAGAAAGTATTATGGGAGCTCCTCCGGTTATTCCTTGTATGGCTGATGGGACTTGTAGCGCCACACCACCTACTTCCTGCGGTTTGATCAATAGCGGTTTTGACAATTGCGGTCGTATCTGTCAGATCGCGTCAAAACCCTGTTGTGCTCCCGTCGGCTGTCTTGCCGGTGATTGCGGCCTGAAGGATGATGGGTGTGGAACACAGATTAACTGCGGTCCATGTTGTATGCCTGTTGGTTGTTTACCGGGAGAATGTGGACTCATACCTGATGATGGATGTGGTAATCCTATTGATTGCGGTCCTTGTTGTCTTATTCCCAGTTGTTTACCTGGAGAGTGTGGGATGAAATTTAATCCATGTACCGGGGCTAATGATATTGATTGTGGGATATGTTGTTCTCCGAGTGGATGTTTACCAAGCGAGTGCGGTCTTAAAGATAATGGTTGTGGCGTACAGATCAATTGTGGGACATGTTGTGCTCCGGTTGGCTGCTTAACAGGTGAATGCGGGACTAAGGATGATGGTTGCGGGACGATTATCGATTGCGGCGCTTGTATTCCTCCTGGATGTGGCGCGACACCGGTTTTCACCAATGCGACGGTTCAACTCGGAGGATCGAATCATGGAGATACGCGAGATGTCATATGTGATCCGGGTTATGTGGGGACATCCGTGACCATTATTTGTGACGCAGGGACTTGGGTCGGAGCTGGACCAAGTTGTTTGAGTCCTAATGATTGTGCTGGAGGATCAATTCAGATCGGGATCGGGGTTACCGGAATATTTCCTCCTACGAGACATGGAGATACCGTTACATTCGTATGTCCAGCAGGGTTTACTGGAAGTCCGTGGATGCTGTGTATGTTTGGATCATGGCAGACCTTGATTGGTGCTTGTGATCCTATTCCATCTTCTTGCTCTGCGGGAGTTGTCCCCATCGGATCAGGTATTTTGGGTGCCGTCCCGGTCACAATACATAATGATACTGTTTCGTTTAATTGTCCAACAGGATATACAGGGAGTCCAACGGTAAGATGCAACAATGGAACTTGGGAAGTTGTCCTAGGGGCTTGTGATTTAATTCCGGCTGAGTGTCCGGCATTTGTTGTTTCTCTAGCAGGAGGAGGTACAGTGACTTTTCCTTCGACTCCTTCGGGCCAGACCGTAACAATGACTTGTCCAGCGGGATATCTAGGATCGTTATCCAGTAATTGTTTTTCTGGTTCTTGGAATCCTATTCTTGGAGCCTGTGATATTTCCTTTGCTGATTGTCCTGTATGGGTGATTGATTTAGGAGGAGGAAAAACATTGACTTTTCCGTCTACGCCCCCAGGAAATACCGTCACGGTCAATTGCCCTATAGGGTTTAGTGGCGCTATGTCCAGCACCTGTAGCTTTGGCGTGTGGGGCAGTATTTTGGGAGGGTGTAATATTGCATTTCCGAATTGTCTTTCTTTTCTGGTTCCTATAGGCGGGGGAAATCAGGCAACTTTCCCAGATACCCCTTCTGGTCAAACCGCCATCATTTTTTGTCCATCAGGGTTCTCTGGACAATTAACTAATATTTGTTTTGCTGGCGCTTGGGGGATAACTTTAGGGTCATGCGCTCCGATTATCCCTGGTTCATGTTCTGGATTTACAGTTACCTTGTCAGGTGGAGAAACTGTGACCTTCCCAAACGCCATTGACGGGCAGACTCTAACCGCCCCATGCCCTCCCAATTATAGCGGAACATTGTCCAATACTTGTAGTTTAGGATCGTGGGGGCCTATGGTGGGAGCGTGTACGCCTCTTCCCATTGATGGGGGTTGGTGTTGGAATTTGTGGGGGGACTGTTCTGCTGGTTGCGGTCTTCCGGGAACACAAACGCGAACGGTAATTGGTTGTAATTGTCCGACTCCATCCAATGGTGGAGCGTTTTGTTCCGGCCCATCGACTGAGACACAGGCTTGTATAGGTTTATGTTCTGCCCCTGTAGATGGCGGATGGTGTTGGTCTAATTGGAGTACCTGCTCTGCGGGTTGTGGAGGAACAGGGACACAGACAAGAACAGCAACTGGTTGTGGATGTCCTGCTCCTGCTAATGGTGGAGCATCTTGTTCTGGTGCAACGTCTGAGACGCAGAGTTGCAGCACTCCTCCTTGTACTTGTACGGGTCCTGTTCCATCAAACGCAAATATTTGTTCGGGTGATGATATCGGACTGATGGTGGATACACCTTATTCCGTTGTGATGACGTGTGGCGCACCAAAATGTGAATACACTTGTAAGCCGGGTTTTATTCCGGATGGTGCGACTTGTCGACTTCCGGGTTGCGTTGGCCCGATACCAGGAAATGCTACAATTTGTAGCGGAGATGATATTGGTGTGGCCGTAGATACTCCTAGAGTTATTGTTGGATTTTGTGGTCCAGTAAAATGTGAATATCTCTGCAATTCAGGTTTTGTTCCTTCCGGGACATCTTGTCGTATTCCTCAGTGTACCGGGGTCATCCCAAGTAATTCAAATTTATGTCCTGGAGACGATCTAGGTCTTCCATTCGATTCTCGCAATATTCTTGTTGGTGCCTGCGGCCCGGCAAAATGTGAATATACATGTAAAGCAGGCTTTACTTTCAATGGAGCATCCTGTAATTAATCATTTTTGAAAAATTAAATCTTTCAGATCGATTGATTAATCTATGTTAAGATTTTTCGGAACCAAAAAGGATCAATATTTAATCTTTGATCTTTTCTTTTTTCTTGCCTTTCTCTTCCTCGTCATCATTCCAATGATTTATCTGGGTTTTACAGGAAAACAAATCGATAAACTACCGCGATGTGTAAAATATCTTAATAGTACATTTAAGTTATTTCCAAATCGAATCCCTTTTTGGTCGATTGTTTACATGCAGGTTCAACTTCAAAAGGATGGGTCATGGATGACTTTAGTTGATGATCATTATTTTCAAGCGCCGCCTTTTGGTTATCGTTTGAGAATAAACCGGTTTTTTGAATTATTTTGGAAAGGGTCAAAAGCCAAGAATGCTCAATTGGAATTAGCTTTATGGATCGGGCAACGTTTTGAGGAGATCAATCATGTGACTCCGTATATGGTGCGTTTATTGGTCGCTCAATATCTCCCTCGGGAGGAATGCCCCATCGGTTATTGGCAGAAACCCACTTTAGAATCTTTTCCAAAAGACAAAATTATATTATTGGCAAGTTTTTTTTACGACACTCATGGACAAGTTGAATAAAATATTGGATGTTGTCCTTAAATTTTGTTTAGCTCCGAGTGATCCTATCAAGTTAGATTCTTTGAGACTGTCTTTAGGGATTACGTTAATTCTTTATTTTGCTAAGTGGTGGGAGCATGCTGGAGAATGGTTGACATCGTCAGGATATCATGTTTCCGCCAAGGTGTATGAAAATGTGCCTATTCTTCCGCCTTTAAATCCGGAATTCTTGCCGTGGTTTGGCATTATTTTCTGGTGCAGTTTGATCCTTTGGACATTAGGTTGGAAGACCAAAATAACCAACTGGTTAGTTTTGGCAGGGGTATCCTATGTTACGTTCGTGGATGTTTTGATGGCTTATACGATTAATAAATATTGTGTATTGGCATTAATTTGCATGAGTCTTGCTCCGGCAGGGGAATACTGGAGTATTTCTCCTAAGAAGTTTTCTCGCGGTCCCTCTGTTTGGCCTATTCGGGTATTGCAGTCTTTTGTGATTGTGCAGTATTTTTTTGCCGGGTGGAATAAATGCTTTTTGGGAGGGGACTGGTTAAAATATCCAGATGTGTTGTGGTCTCAGGTGCAGGGATTTTATGTAACAGATTTTACGGCTTGGCTAATAAGCGTTATGCCTAAAGAAGGGTGGACCTTTATGCAGTACGACGCTTTAAGTTTTGAGCTTTTGTCGCCGTTTCTTTTTTTGATCAAACGATTACGGCCGATTGGATTTGTCTGGGGATTGGGGTTTCAAATCGTCGTGGCATCAACAATGCACATGTTAATTTATTTCAGTTTACAGATGCTGTGTTTTTATCTGCTTTTTTTCGATGATAAGACTCTGCATGAGATAAGATTTTTTATTCTTAAAACCTTCAAAGAAATTAAACAAGAATTATCTTATTCTTTCCGTTGGTTTCTGACATAGGTGCTTTTCTCAATACTCTTGGCGTATTTCTTTAATTCGGCTCCGATCTCGCTGATTTGAGCGACATGTGTAATTTTTTGTTTTGCGTTGCTCACGATTCCGATGGAGATGGAGAGAAGTCCAATCTTGATTTCGTTGCCTTGCCTGTCTTTTCCGGTAATATATCCGCTTTTTTTATCCTCTTCATTATAGAATTGAGGCGCCATCTTATCGAATTCTTCGATAATCTTTTGACAAATCGAATCCATCAATTGATCTTCCACGATAAAAACAAAATCATCTCCTCCGATATGCCCAACGAAGGGATCATTTCCGCCTTTTTCTTTGGCCACATTAATAAGGATTCTGGCTGTCGCGCGGATGATTTCGTCCCCTTTTTCAAAACCGTATTTATCATTATAAATTTTAAATTTGTCGAGATCAGCGTAACCGACGGCGAAGGTTTGTCCCTTATTGATCCGGTGCTGAAGCTCTTCCATGATGGAGGTGTTGCCGGGAAGGTGAGTCAGGGGATTGGCATCAAGGCTGCGGACGGTTCTTCTTAGGATCATGTGGATTCGGGCGAGTAATTCATCCGGTTCGAAAGGCTTCACCAGATAATCATCGGCGCCGGCTTCGATCCCGCCGACCATGTCTTTGACCTCTCCTTTGCCGGTTAACATGATGATCGGGATATGCCGCAAGAGAATATCTTTTTTCAGGGCTTTGCAAAATTCCGGGCCGGTCATGATGGGCATGACATAATCACAAATAATGAGATCTGGATTTTTTTGTTGGGTCATCAAAAGCCCTTCTTTGCCGTTATACGCCTGGAAGACTTCGTAATTTTCGGACAGGGTTAGATGGAGGACATCCAGGATGTCCGGATCATCGTCGATAGTTAATATTTTTTCTTTATGCATAGCATTTTCCTCATAGTTGATGCTGCTGTTTCGTAGCGGTTGCTTAAACTTTTTCTTTGGTTGATTCGGCGCTTATCTTTTCATCATTGTTGATGATTGGTAAAGAAAAGTAAAAGGTTGTGCCTTCGTTCACTTTGCTTGCCACCCAAATTCTTCCATGATGAGCTTCGATAATATTTTTGGCCAAGGTCAATCCTAGACCGGTCCCTTTGACATTCTGATTGATCTCATTCTCGACGCGATAAAATTCGTTAAATAATTTTGGAAGATCTTCCTCTTTGATCCCTATCCCGGTGTCAGCCACCGAGAACACAATCATTTCTTTGCCTAATTCGGTTTTGATGGTGATCGTTCCGTTTAAGGGAGTAAATTTGATCGCGTTGTTGATGAGATTGATAAATACGCGTTCGATTTGACTGATATCGACAAAAATTTCGGGGGTATTTTTTGCGATGACCGTTTTCAGCTGAATATTTTTTTCCTTCATTTGAGGGGTTAATAGATCGCGGACGTTTTCAATGATTGAAGAAACGTTATGCTTAAGCAGCCGCATCTCAACCCGTCCGGATTCAATGCGCGCGATGTCCAAAAGATCGTTAATCATTTTGACGAGGTTATCGGAATGTTTGTTGATTTTTTCGAGGCGGTCTTTGACCTGAGGAGAGATCTCCCCCAGTTTACCGCTCATGAGGATGGACGCGTACCCTTTAACCGAGGTGAGGGGGGTGCGCAATTCGTGAGAAACTGCCGAGATGAAATCGGATTTCATCTTGCTGACTTTTTTCACGTCTTCCAGCGCAATGGCCAATTGCTTTGTTCTGTCTTGGATCTTGGATTCCAGATCCTGGCGTGAACGGTAAACTTGTTCGAATAGCTGGGCGTTTTCCAGAGATTGCCCGATTTGATTGGCCAGGATCGAAAGCAATTCTTCGTCGCCTTCCGTGATCGGGGAGGTGTGCGAGCGGTTCCCGATGAAAATAATCCCTATAATCCCTTCCTGCGTTAAGATCGGAGCCAGGATAAAATGTTCCACATCGAAAATACGGATGATTCTTTCTTTGATTTGTTTCGGAGAGTTTGAGGAGGAGAACGTATGTCCTTCTCGTAAAGATGAGTAGAGATTCGTATCCTTTTCTAAGTTGGAAAGGATATAAAGGATTTCTTCTTTGGAAAATCCGGACTCGATGCGGCAATGTAATTTTTTGTCGGCATCCAATATGACAATTAAATGTTTCTCAAAGCCAAGCTCGGACATAAGCGGCTGATCCAAACGCCGGAAAATTTCTTCTTCATCAAGGGTGGTGGAGATTAAGCGCGAGGTTTTTTGCAGCGTGTTGAGTCCGTTTAAACGTTTGTCGAGTTCTTCTTGAGCTTTGTTAAGTTCGAGATCGGTCTTGACGATGAGTTTCGCTTGTTCATCCAAATCGTTGAACGAACGTAGCATTTTGTTATGAGATTCTTTTAATTCTTTGATCTGGTCGATTTTTCCCAGCAGCATGAAGATGAGAATTCCGATCGACATAAAAAGGACAATGCCAATAATGTTAACAATATTTTCCATATCAATTATTCTTTATTTATCCAATGGCCAGAATAACGATACTTTCATTTTGTAAATGGGTTTTTTTGACGTGGTCACTTGGATGAAAAGGCGAAATTTCACCGTAAGAATACATCCCCAACATGGGTATGTCTTTACCTAAAATTTCTTTAACCATTTGAATCTCTTGGAAGGCGTCCCGACCTAATAGTTTATGTCGAGTAAAACATTCAAAGATGAGCACTATTTGCGGTTTTTTACCTTGAAGCGATTCTTTGGCTTCGGTCGCAGCTTCCACAGCCGCTTGCATGCAAGAATCTTTATTGCCGATCATGATATGGGCATTCGCACCTTCGGGGACTTCACCCTGACATACAATACTCCCATCGTTTAAGATGTCAATAGCATTCCGCAATAAATATTCTGTTTCACCTTCGATATATATACCGAGAGGATACATAATAGCCATCCGGCTGCGCTGTTTGGATCGCCGATTATTCTGGACTTCTTCTCCGAAATATTCTTCATAGATATTGCATGCTTTTTTTCCGTCGATCATTTTGATGATGTGTCCGTCCACTTTGTTGACAACCCTGGGACGCCCCAACGGCTTCCAGCCATGACGATTGGCTATTCCCAAATTCAGTTGTCCGCCGATCAATAAGCCGCCGGCACCGTTATACATTGCTTTGTCCTGATAATATTGATAGGTTCTTCTGAATTGAAAATCATCGCTGCTGCCAGCGCCGACAATGGGTAATATCGTCCCTAAAATTTCCTGAACGCCTTTGATCATGAGAGAGAGGTCTTTGAGCAATCCATCGGCAAAAAAGAGAAAACCCAGACGTTTATATTGACCAAGGGTCGTAAGCGCGCTCTTGGCCAAGTGGTTTCCGGCGGTCCTGGTGTCTTGACTCGAAATGTCATTGACCGATCCTATTCCAAATTTTAGTTCGTCAGAACTGATGGCGAGTACAGCTATCCCGCGCATTTGAATGCCAGAGGAGAGGATGATCCCCGCTGTTGAGCAACCGATTGTTTGAGGATCATCTAAGATGTTCTGAATCGTTCTTAACGCTTCGTTGGAATTATAGTGGATGGTATTAAAAACAATGGCGAGATCAATGGACTCTTGTTGCGTCTGCTGTTTGGCAATATAGGCGGCTTCTTGGGCCGCTCGTTGTGTGTCAGGATCTTGGCTATAACCAATACCGATATGGGTTGGCACGCTTCAAAATCTCCCTTTCTCGGAAAAAAATTAGTTAAAAGACTATTATTACACTGCATCAGGAATGAATTTTTTGATTTTACACGGGAGTAGATAAAGTTGATTCTATTCTAATGAGAGGGGAATCAAGTGTCAATTGTTGTGTCAATAATTTTTGTTGACCTCGAGGAGGTTTATGGGTATATTCTATTAGCTCTCAGGTCATAATTCGTGGCACATAGCAAAACCTATGAGCTACGAGTTAACCCTATCCGCTAAAAAGGCCCCATCGTCTAGCCTGGTCCAGGACAAAAGATTCTCAGTCTTTAGACGCGGGTTCAAATCCCGCTGGGGCTATATTTTTCGGTGAAAGGACAGAAAAACATTCTTGCCAGTCAAGTTTAATGTGTTAATATAACCCTATGACAGTCGCCCTTAAACAAGAATACAAATTTTTTCTTTCCCACCTCGAGGAGTTCTCCCAAAAACATCTCCATGAGTTCGTGCTTATTAAAGGCGAACAGGTCGTCGATTTTTTTTCTTCTTATGAAAAAGCTCTCCGTGAAGGACTGAAACGGTTCGGGAACGTCCCTTTTTTTATAGAAGAAGTGAAAAAGGAAGAAGAAGTCCATTATTTTTATCACGGAATAAAGTAATTGATGTCTAGTATCATTTCTGCCACATCACCGTATCTTCTGGAAAACGGCCCCATTTACCCAGTCATTATTACACCATCATTCCCTACTATTGAGATTTTATGGTTGGAGAGAAAAGACGTCCTGCATATTAAAGTACAGGCATTATTTGATACTGGAGCGCAGACCACGGCGATTAGTGAAAAAGTTTCCCACTCTCTGAAACTTGTTCCAAGAGGCACCACCAAAGTTTACACATCCCAATCCAGCAAGATTGTTAATAAATATGATATAGCGTTGGAATTTGATTCGGATATGTATATCAATACCTTAAGGGTATTTGGTGCCGATCTCCAAGATCACAGCATTGATTGCTTGATTGGCCGGGACGTTCTGCAATTCGGCGTTTTCACGTATGATGGCCTGAACAAAAGGTTTAAATTAACGTTTTAAGTTCGCATTATTACACTAATCTTAAAAGTTCTTTCTTTTATCCAGTTCGGGCTATTGAATACTTGGCCCTCTGCGATATAAATAGTTGTAGAGGGTTTTTATTTTTTTGTTAATGATAGAATTTAATATATGAAAAAAGTATTTATATTCTTGCTTTTAATGATTTTGATTCTTTCAGGTTTTTCTTACGCAGAGATGATTTTTAATGACGTTAGCCGTCTTAATCCTATCCATGTTAGACAAATTATTCAACCTACGACTATCGAAGAAATAAGAAGTAAAATTTTGGAAGCTCAAAGGCTAAATTTGAGAATTAGTATCGCCGGGAAGCGGCATAGTCAGGGGGGACAACAATCCTGTGAGGACTGCATTGTTTTGGATATGCTGAGTTTTAATAAAATTCTTTTATTGGATGTTAAGAACCTCATCATTCGCGTACAAAGCGGAGCAACATGGGATCAAATTCAGCGGTATATCAATCCGTTCAATTTATCTTTGGAAGTTATGCAGACATCGAATATCTTTACTGTCGGCGGATCCTTGAGCGCGAATGTTCATGGACGGGACGTTCGTTATGGTGATATACGTAATGCCGTCAAGTCCTTCCGGTTAATATTAGCTGACGGTAATATCGTGAATGTAAGCCGAGAAGAAAATCTTGAATTATTTCGTCTGGTCATTGGCGGCCTGGGATTATTTGGCGTGATTTTAGATGTGGATATTACATTAACTGACAATGATGTCTATGAAGAACACGACAAGATAATGAACTACAAAGAATACTCGCAGTATTTTAAGAGAAATATAAAAGACAACCCGAATACATGGCTGCATTTTGCATCGCTGTCAATATCCCCAGACGATAATTTTTTAAAAGAGATGATCGTGACGTCATATCAGAAATCCGATAGGAAGTTGAAAAATCAGAATTTAAGCGAAGAAATGGATGTTGCTCGAAATAAATTTTTCTTTGGGCTATCGAGAAAATATTCGTGGGGTAAACAACTGCGGTGGTATTTGCAGAAAGTCTTGGGGGAAGAGTCGAAAGGGGGACAACTCATTTCAAGAAACAATGCGATGAGGAATCCGGTTAAATTTTTAGATTATTACTCTTCTAAAGATACGGACATTCTCCAGGAATATTTTATTCCTGTTGATCGATTTGCTGAATTTGTGGATGGTTTGCGGGGTATTGTTAAAAATGATAAGGTAAATTTAATGAACGTTGGGGTGAGGCATGTTCCTGCGGACAATACCGGCTATATTTCATATGCTCCACAAGACTCTATTGCTGTGGTCCTTTATATTAATCAAAAGATTTCGGATAAGGGAAAAAAAGATGCTAAAGCTTGGACTCGTCGGATCGTTGATTTGGTATTAAAATGCGAAGGTACATATTATTTGGTTTATCAACTTTATCCGACAAGAGAACAGTTAAAGAGAGCCTATCCTAAGATCGATGAATTTTTCAGTAAGAAAAGATTTTATGACCCGCAGGAAATCTTTATGAATAAGTTTTATGAAACTTATAGTCAAAATTGATTTACTCTTCATTGATTCTAGAACTTGTCCCAAAATTGCTTCTGTGAATTTGTTGCGGGTTCTGTCCCTGCGGCACCCTGCCGTCCTCATCACCTGCGGGCGGCAGGGAACCCGCCTCCGGGCCACCCGCACGAAAATCCTGACGAGAAATTTTGGGATAAGTTCTAATACTTTTGGGGAGTATTTACGCTTTGCGCAGATTGTACTTGGCCAGCGGACAGCAGCAGAAGTCCTTGAATTTGAATATAGATTTTAATACATCCTTAACATGCGTATGCACATAGACTATAAAGTATTTCAGATATGAAAATGTTTTATAATCACTTAAAATAGAATTTGTGCGAGACGCTTGAAATGTTTCCTGACCCATTGCGGCCGGAAATAGTATTGGGTATAAGCATTAGAAGTTTTTTTCTCCAGGAATGCTTTGGAAAGCGTGTCATGATGCCAGACGAGATTGGAATAACTGAAATCTTCCCAGTCGATGTTTAATAGTTTGCTGCGATAATTATCAAAGACAATCGTCCCCGGCTGAGGAGTAAAGATGTGGAAGGTGGCAAACATTGAATTGAGTTGTTTGGCGTAATTGATCGTATCCCGGACGCTTTGTTCGCTTTCATGGGAAAATCCGACGATATAATTAGTTTGAACGATGACCCCGGATTTTTCCAGAAGATTGATTTTGCGGAAGGCGTCTTCTTTCTTGTATCCCCGCCGCAGATTTTCTTTCAAGAGTGCGTCATTGCTGCTTTCGATGCCCGTGATGATGTAGCGCAATCCCGCTTTTGCCATCAAGGGAAGGTCTTCGTCTTTAAACGTGTCTAGCCGCGCTTCACAGCTCCAGTTGATTTTTAAATTCTTGGCGATGAGTTTTTCCATGAAGACATGAAAGTCTTTGCGGTTCTCACCGAAGTTCGGATCACGAAACATGAAGTAGCGGATGTGATGTTGATTGTAATAATGGTCAATGGTTTTAAGAACATAGTCGCTGTCGAATTGCCGGGCCTTGCCGTAAAACGCGGCGTAGGGACAATAGTTGCAGGTCATGCTGCAGCCGCGGGATTTCTGGATGCTGATCCCGAGTTCTTTGGAAAACGGCCGTTTGGCGTAATATCCGTTGCGGATAAACGGAGACCAGTCGATCATGGGAAGTTCGTTTAAGTTTTCCGGGCTGCTGGAACGAATAATTTTTTCCGCCGGAAATCCCTTCTGGAAGATGCCCTGCATCGCTGTCTCGGGATCTCCGGTAATAATACAGTCCGCGACATTCTGATAGATCTCCGGCATCGCGGAGGCGAACGACCCAACGACGACTACTTTGATTTGCGCTAGAGCGGTTTTCAAAGCCTTGATAAAACTAACTTCATTGCGATAATCGACCATGCTGCTTAGAACAATGGCGATTTGAGTATTGGTTTGAATATCCTGGGCGTGGGAGGTGTGATAAGCGGTCGTTTCGTGATGATGCTGATGACAGACCCCAGCGAGCTGAGCGAGAATAATCGGCGGGGCGCTGAAAAAAGAGTTGAGGGACCGGTTCAACAGCGTTCCTATAAAATTGTTTCCCAGGCGGATGCGCTTGCCGAGACCGCCGGCCATTTCTTTGGCGATGTAATCGTTTTGGTTGGGCTTGACTTCGATTAAAGCGATATGCATGTTTTCGTTTTCGGGTTGCGGGTTGGCGAGTTTGACGGGTTAGGGTTCTTGACATCTTTACCGTCATTGACGGTAGCTATGAACCCGCCGAGTTCGGTAATCCGTTAAACTCATCTTTCTAGAAATCTAAACGGTATCCAAGATTCCTTTCGGAACTAAGTTTTCCTTTGTTACATCTTTAGATTTTACTTTGCGAAACCGTTCCCGGATAATCCTTAAACAAAACCGCGTTCCGTCTTTGATGACTGATGATTTTACTTTGCCGCTTAACCGCGCGCGTTCTCTGGATGGAATCTCAGAGATCTGACGATTCAAACGCAGTGTGTTGACCAGTAGTTCGATTTCGATTTCATATCCATCGGCGTTGTATTCAAAGGCGTGATAAACGTCGCGGTGGAAAACTTTAAAACCATTCAGCGCATCTGACAGATATCTTCCGTGTAAAAACCCGAAAAGCCAAGTCAAAACAATATTCCCGAACGCCCGCACCCGCGTGTATTCCTGGCTTCCGCCGATAATCCGGGAGGCGATGACCAATCCGTTATGTCTTTTGATCTCATCGACCATGGCACAGAGATCAGAGGCATCGTGGGAAAAGTCCGCGTCCATCATCACCAGAAATCTTCCCGAGGCGATATCAAACCCCGATCGCAGGGCCGCTCCTTTGCCAGGATCGTTTTTGTTGTCGATCACTTTGACGAACGGATAACGTTGGGCGATGGCGGCTGTTTTGTCGCTGGAACGGTCATTGACCACAATCACTTCATAAGAATAAGGGGAGATGTCCATAAACAATCCGACTTCATCTAGTACCGAGGCGATATTGGTTTCTTCATTCTTGGCCGGGATCACAATGGAGACATCGCATTGGCTTTTGCTTTGGTTTTGTTTTTGGTTCACGTAAAAAATATTGTCGCGATTGCGGTTAACCCAATCGCTCAATTTTTTAACGCCTTCTTCGGGGGCGATCCGCGGCTGCCAGTTCAAAAGCTGTTGGATTTTTTGGATGTTGGAAATATAAACTTTTTGATCTTTCATCCGCCAGTCCTGGTAATCAATTTTGAGCGGCGGATTGCTTTGCTTATTGAGTATTTTGACTAATTCATTCAGCGATAACGTATTGGCCGGGCCGCCTCCGATATTAAAAGCCTGGCCTTTAATGCGATCGATGTTCAGGAGAGCTTTTTCATATAAATCAATCAGATCATCGATGTATAAAACATCCCGGACCTGGTTGCCGTCTCCAAAAATCGTCAAAGGTTTTTCGAGCAACGAACAAATCGTAAACCACGCGACCCACCCCTGGTCTTCCATCCCGTATTGATGTGGTCCGTAAATACAGGACTGACGGAACACGACGGTCGGGATCCCGTAGGTTTTATGGTAGTCCAGAAAATACTGGTCCGCGGCGCCTTTCGAACAGCCGTAAGGGGTTTCGAAGTTCAGTTGATTCTCTTCTGAAAATCCATCGGAATCCTTGATCGCGTAACGGCCGTTTTGCAGGTTGATTTGTTCATCGGTGTTTCCATAAACTTTATTGGTCGAGGCGTAAAGGATCGTGGGCTTATTCTGGCTGTGACGGGCGAGTTCCAGGAGATTAAACGAACCCTGCAGGTTCGCGCGGAAATCGCGCACCGGATTTTTGATGGACAGGGTCACGGCCACTTGTGCCGCCATATGCAGGACAATGTCGGGCTTGCAGGAAAAAAATATTTCGCGGAAATCTTTGAAATAACTGATGTCGATATTTGAGAATTCGATCTTTGATTTTTTAGCCTGCTTGAGATTGGCGTCGACCCCAACGCGGCTGCAATCATCAATGATGTGAACATGATTGGTTTTGGCAAAATGGCATGCGGCGTTAAAGCCGATAAAACCCAAACCACCGGTAATGAGGATTTTCTTATCTTTAATCATTCCTTATGTATTATATTTATTTTTCTTCTTTGTGACAGGAAATTATTATTATTGAGCGATTCTTTGCTCAGGTTAAAGAGAAGCTCCATAAAGGCTGAAAAAAGATCTTTCCTATTATCCGGCTTAATGGTATTTTAATAAAAAATCGTCATCCGGGATTTCAGCAAGATCAGAGGGATATCCATAAACACTTCAAAAGAGCATATGATGGTTAATGTCGGGCTTATTGGATGCGGATATTGGGGACCGAATCTTTTAAGAAATTTTTTAGAACTTTCCAATTGTCAGATTAAAGCGATCGCTGAATTGGATGATTCCCGTATCGACTATCTTAATCAAAAGTTTCCTTCCCTTCCAACAACCAAAGACTATCGTGATCTCATGAATGGTTCGATTGACGCCGTTGTCATTGCGACCCAACCTCGAACACATTATTCACTCGCCAAGGAAGCTTTACAAAATAAAAAACATGTGTTGGTCGAAAAACCGTTAGCGATGAGTGTGGCCCAGGCCCGCGAGCTGATCGAATTGGCCAACAAACACCAGCGCAAACTCATGGTCGGACATACGTTCGAATACAGCGAGCCGGTCAGGCTTTTGAAAAAATATATGCACTCCGAGGAAATCGGACGGCTGTATTATCTTTATTCCCAGCGCGTCAATTTCGGTATTGTCCGTCAGGATGTGAATGCCCTTTGGAACTTAGCACCGCATGATATTTCGATCATCCTGTATCTATTGGAAAAAATGCCGGTTATGGTTTCCGCCAAGGGAGTCGATTTCTTGCAGAAAGGGATCGAAGATATCGTTTTTATGGTTTTGCATTTTCCCGACGATGTGATCGCGCATGTGCATGTCAGCTGGCTGGACCCCAATAAAGTCCGCCGGATGACGCTGGTGGGCAGCGAGAAGATGATTGTTTACGATGATGTCAGCGATGCTAAAATCAAAATCTATGACAAAGGGATCAAAAAACAGAACATCACCGAATCGCTGGGGCGTTATGATGATTTTGGACAATATCAGTCGATCAAATTCGCCGGCGATGTGATTTTACCCAAGATCGATTTGGTGGAACCCTTGAAGAACGAATGCGCGCATTTCATCGAGTGTATTCAGCAGGACAAAGATCTTTTGACCGGTGGTGATAACGGATTGCGGGTTGTTCATGTTTTGGAAGCGGCCTCCCGGTCGATGCGTCAGGACGGGAAAAATGTGGCTATTGAACCGCTCGAAACTTTTGTGACGGCAGAATAGGTTTTTCATCCTTTTTTTATGAGCGAAAGTCTACGATGAAAACAAATAAAATTCCCTTAGTCGACTTAAAAAGACAATATCAATCGATCGAACAGGAAATGATGGCGGCAATCAAAAATGTCCTGGACGAAACTTCGTTTATTCTCGGGGAGCCGGTTGCGTGTTTTGAAAAATCATTTGCCGGTCTCTGCGGTGTCGCCTCCGGTATCGGAACAAGCTCCGGGACGACCGCGCTGCATTTGGCTTTAGTTGCCCTCGGGATCGTCCCGGGCGATGAAGTGATAACGGTCGCCAATACGTTCATCGCAACGAGTGAAGCTATTTCCCAGACAGGTGCGAAGGTCGTTTTTGTCGATATCGATGAGAAGACTTATAATCTGGATATTTCTAAATTGGAAGAGAAAATCACCGCGCGAACGAAAGCGATCATTCCCGTTCATCTTTTCGGTCAAAGCGCGGACATGGAGGCGATCATGCAAATCGCCCGAACAAAAAATTTAAAAGTGATCGAAGACGCCTCCCAGGCGCATCTGGCCGAGTTTAAAGGAAAACGCGTGGGGAGTTTTGGCGACGCCGCGTGTTTTAGTTTTTATCCGGGGAAAAATCTCGGCGCTTACGGCGATGCCGGGATCGTTGTCACCAATCATCAGACATTAGCGCAGAAAATGCGGATTTTATCCAACCACGGGAGAATCAATAAATACGAGCATCTGGTGGAAGGTTACAATTATCGACTGGATACGCTGCAAGCCGCCGTTTTGAATGTCAAACTGAAATATTTGGACCAGTGGACGCAGAAGAGGCGCCAGATCGCTCATCTCTATGATATCTTGCTGAAAGACGCCGCGGTCAAGACCCCTTTCGTTGATGAACGCGCCAGACATGTTTATCATTTGTATGTGATCCGCCTTGCCGATCGTTTGCGTCTTGAAAAAATTTTGACAGAACACGGCATCGCAACGGGCGTGCATTATCCCGTTCCGCTTCATTTACAGAAGGCCTACCAATATCTCGGTTACAAAAAAGGTGATCTTCCGGTCACCGAACGATGCGCCGACGAAATTTTATCGCTCCCGATCTTTCCCGAACTGACCAATGAAGAAATTAATACGATCGGCCATGTGATCCGCCGGGAATTAAAACATAAGCGAGACGAATCCCTGGAGAGGGTCGCCCAGAATGTATAGAACAAAGAAAGTCAGTCTGGTTATTCCTGCCTATAATGAGTCCAAATTAATTAAACCGACCTTACAGCATGTGCCGGAGTGTATCGATAAAATTTATGTCGTTGACGACGCCTCAACCGATCAGATGGAAAAGGTTGTCCGTGATTTGGCCCAGAGCGATCGACGGATAACTCTGATCCGGCATGAAACAAACATGGGGCCCGGCCAGGCGATCATCACCGGTTATCTCAAATCATCGCATGAGGGATATGATATCGCCGTGGTGGTGGGCGGTGATTACCAAATGCCGCTCGATGAAGTCGACCGATTTCTGGATCCTTTGGTCGACGGCAAAGCGGATTACACCAAAGGCAACCGGTTTTTATTGTGGGATATCACGCGTGAGAAAATGCCCAGGATCCGCATCCTGGGAAATGTGATCATCACCGCTTTGACCAAGATCGCTTCGGGTTATTATAAGATTATGGATGTCGTCGACGGATATACCGCCATCACTAAGGAAGCAATCGATCGGATCGATTGGAACAGGGCCTGGAAAAAATATGGGTATCCGATGGATTTTTTGATCCGGCTCAACGCTTATGGTTTTCGCGTTAAAGATGTTGCGCGCACGGCCATTTATCTCAAAGGAGAACGCCAGTCGCAGATCAAGGGATTGCGTTACGCGCTGAAAGTGTCGCCGATGTTGATCCGCGGATTTTTCTGGCGGATGCTTTTCCGGTATGTTTATCTGGATTTTCATCCGCTGGTCTTTTTCTTTTTTTGCGGGATGATCCTTTTGCCACTGGGGTTGCTGTTCGGGATCTTTTTGATTTTTCAGGCGGTGGCCGGCGTTGGAGTCTCCGGTCCGCGAGCGATTGTGTGCGCGTTGGCGATTATTACAGGTTTACAATTTTTATTGTTCGGGATGTGGTTTGATATGGAAGCAAGCAAGTGATGATCCGGAGATCGAGGGAATCCGCGACGTCCTTGATCACCTGGGTGACCAGATCACCATTATTTATGAAGACAGTAGAATATTGGGAACAGCTTAGCGGGTCGAAAAAGTTAGAACCGATCTCACCGCCAGTGAGGTCGGCGCCAAAGATTTTGGGCGCCTTGAAACACCTTTGCGCGCTTGCGGTCGTTTCGTTTTTTCTTATCTATAATTTTTTTGCGGTTGGTAAATATTCCGCTTATCCCTGGTGGCACCAGCACGGCAACGACGTCGACGGTACTTACGCGGGAACAACCGTGGCCCTCTTAAACAATGGACCGTTGCTTTATATCCATCATCCGGGAGGGATGGTCTATTCGATCCATGGGACCGTTTACCGGTTTCTGGCTTTTTTTAATGACGCTTATTACCGGTTAATGCATCTGCGTGAGGTCAGGAATTATAATCAGGCCGTTGAAATTTTGGATCTCGCCGTCCACGCCAGCCGTATTATTACCCTTTTTATTGGGATTGGATTTTTGATTGTGTTTTACGCGGTCATTTACCGGCTGACGCGGCGTTTGTCGGTGGCGTTTTTGTTAACGTTTTTTCTGGGAACATCCAAGGCCTTTGTGCAACATACGTACATGATCAGGCCGGAGGTGCCGAATTTATTATTTTTCCTGGCGGGGCTTTGTTGGACTTTGGTTCAACGGCAACGGAAGAAATTGTCGTTTCGGGATCTTGGGTGGTCAAGCGTACCCATCGGAATTTTTTTAGTATTTTCTATCTTATCGAAGATCCAGATCGGCCCCGGGGTCGCGATTTATTTTGTGCTGATGATGTGCTTTCTCTTGTGGGGGCAACAGGATTTTTTGGGGAAACTCAGACAGGAATATTTTTATTATGGTTTTGTTTTGTCTTTGATCAATTTTTTGGCGATGCCGTGGTGGGCGCTGAAGCGACCGGGATTTTTAACGCCGGAATATGTGCACGCGTTGCATCCGGCCTCGGATGACCGCAAGGTTTATGGGGCAGCACCGGAAAATTTTTTTGCCCCGATTTTGATTCTCTGTGGTTTGATGTGTATCGTCTCAGGGGTTTTATGGATGAAAAAAGAAAAGGTCATTGAAAACGTTTTGTTGAAAAAGATCTCTTCGATGGTTTTATTTTTTAATATGGTGATCTCCGGGGGCATCCTCGCGGTGTATTTAATTTTTTTGCCTGTATCCGCAACCTTGACGCAGTATATGGAAAACACCCGGCATCTGGTTTACGCGACACTGACCAATGTAACGTACGGGGGATTTTTGGTCAACCGGGTGATCAATTTGGGAACGCTGAAGAAAATCTGGACGATGCACGCGGGGCAAAGTCAGTTGGCCGGAATAAATTTTTTATATGTCGCGATCGGCGTTTTTATCGCGGCGACGGCACGCTTATTCTTAAAATCGACGACGAACAAAGGCCAATACGGGATCATCCTGGTTATTTTGGGCTTGGGACTGATGATGGATGTTTTGGCCTCGATGCGCTGGCAGGTTTTGTATGTTTACTACGCGTTCTATTCTTTGACTTTTCTGACCTTAAGCGTAGGATGGTGGATGGCGTTAGAATGGCAAAATAAGCGGGATTGGATTTCTTTTGTTAAGTTTGGAGTTCTGGTTTTGTTCGCAGCAAATGTTTTCGTCGGTGGATGGGCTTTGCTGGCCCAGCCCAAAGCCAGCGGGGTCAGTCATCAAAATCCGTTGGAAGAATATCAAACGACGCGCAGTCTGGGGGCTTCGTTCTGGAAGGTCGTGGATGAAAGTATAAAAGGTATTAATTAAAAATTTCAAATCACAAATAAATTCCAAAATACAAACATCCTATTTAAAAATCGGTCTTTGGGATTTAGACATTGTGAATTGTTTGTGTTTTAAAAAATTATGAATAATTCTGATATGAAAATTTGTTCGCGGTGCGTCTTGGATACCACAGTCCCGCGGATTCATTTTGATCCTGCGGGGATCTGTCAATTTTGCCGGATTCATGATGAACTGGAGAAGGAATTTCCTTTAAATCAAACCAGCGAAGAAAAATTTAAACAATTGATCGATAGGGTCAAGCAAGAAGGCCGCGGCCGGCCGTATGATATTATCGTCGGAGTAAGCGGCGGACGGGATAGCACGTATGCGTTGTATGTAGCGGTTCAATTGGGGTTGCGCCCGCTTGCGGTGCATTTCGACAACGGCTGGAATTCTGAAATCGCGGTGAGCAATATCAAGAACGCCACAACCAAACTGGATGTGGACTTGCATACCTTTGTCATCGATTGGGAGGAGTTTAAAGATTTGCAGATTGCGTTCTTGAAGGCCTCGGTTCCGGACGCGGAAATCCCGACGGATGTTGCGATCCACGGCTTATTGCATAAAGTGGCGGCGCAGGAGGGAATTAAATATCTGGTCTTCGCCCATTCGTTTCGCACCGAAGGTGTCGCTCCTTTGGAGTGGACGTATATGGACGGCCGGTATATCCAAAGCATTCAGCGGCGGTTCGGGACGAAAAAACTCATCCATTATCCTAATGTGACTCTTCGGGATTTGTTTTATTATAAAGTCGTAAAGCAGATCAAGGTGATTCCGCTTTTGGTCTATGTGCCGTATGATCAAAAGCAGGTCGAGGATATCTTGGAAAAAAAACTCGGCTGGAAATATTACGGCGGACATCATCATGAATCCTATTACACGCATTTTTTTCAATCCTATTATCTTCCGCATAAATTCAATATCGATAAAAGAAAAATCGAGTATTCCGCGCTGATCCGTTCAGGTCAAATGAAAAGGCAGGCCGCTTTGGATGAGATTGTTCAGGAATGCTATCCTTATGAACCGCAGCTGGTCGATTATACGTTAAGCAAGCTGGGTTTAAGTCGTCAAGAATTTGAAGGGATTTTAAAAGCAGATCGAAAATCATTTCATGATTACCCTACCTATTATCCAATGATCCATAGGATGAATGTTCTGATTAAATTGGCCACGAAATTTAATCTGGTGCCGAAACATCTGTATTTAAAATTTCTTGCCGCGTAAAAGAGAGTCTTACGATGTTAAAACCGAGAATGATCCCCTGTTTATTATTAAAAGGCAACGGACTGGTCAAGACGGTGCAGTTTAAAGACCCGACCTATGTCGGTGATCCCATCAACACGTTTCGTATCTTTAATACCAAGGAAGTCGATGAGATTATTTTACTTAACATCGCTGCGACGCGCAGACAGGAATCATTTCCGTTAAACCTCTTAAGCCGGATTTTCGAAGAATGTTTTATGCCGTTGACGTATGGCGGCGGGATTAAAAATTTGGACGATATGAAGAGAATTTTTAATACCGGGGTGGAAAAGGTGGCGGTGAACAGCGCGGTCGCCGGAAATTTTTCATTGATTCAAGAGGCGGCGCAGGCTTTCGGCAGCCAGAGCATCATCGTGTCCATGGATGTTCGTCAGGAAAAAGATCGTTCCTACGGGATTTACAGCGAGGGAGGAACAAAATTAATATCGAATGATCCGGTCGGGTTCGCCCGGGCCATGGAAGCCCAGGGTGCCGGGGAGATCCTTTTGAATTCGATCGACCGGGACGGGACGATGCAAGGTTATGATGTCGATTTGATCCAATCGATATCGGACAGTGTTAATATCCCGGTCATCGCCTGTGGTGGGGCGGGGAGTCTCGATGATTTCGGCAAGGCGGTTTATCAAGGGCATGCCTCCGCAGTGGCCGCAGGGAGCTTGTTTGTTTTTCACGGGCGGCGGCGGGCGGTTTTAATCAGTTTTCCAACGAGGCAGGAACGGGAAACGTTGTTTAAAGAAGAGATCGATTATCATGCGCATCGTTGTTGACATCAATCATCCGGCCCACGTGCATTTTTTCAAGCATTTCATTTGGACGATGCAAAAAAAAGGGCATGAGCTGTTGATCACCGCAAGCGACAAAGATATCGCATGCCAATTGTTATCCAATCTGCAGTTCGCTTATTTGAATTTGGGACGGTACGGGAAGACATTTCTCAGGAAATTGATCAATATTCCGGTCATGGATTGGAAACTTTATCGTGCGGTCAAACATTTTAAGCCGGATATTTTTTTGGGTTTGGCGTCGGTGCGTGCGGCGCATGTCGCGGCTCTTTTGAAAAGAAAATGTATCAATTTCGATGATACGGAAAATGGCACGGCGGAGGTCGCGCTTTATTTGCCGTTTGTTCACCGTGTGTGCACGCCGTCCTGTTATCAAAAAAGATTGGGTCCGAAACAGATCCGTTACGCGGGGTATCACGAGTTGGCTTATTTGCATCCCGATTGTTTTGCGCCGGACCCTTCGATTTTGAATTTATTGGGCGTGAACAAAGAAGAGAAATTTGTCGTGATGCGTTTTATTTCCTGGCAGGCGGTGCATGATATCGGACATCAGGGATTATCGCTGGATATGAAAAGAAAAGCTGTGAAAGAATTTTCACGTTATGCGAAGATTTTTATCACTTCAGAATCCCCGCTGCCGGCGGATTTGGAGGCGTATCGTATTAAAATCCCTCCGGAAAGAATCCATCACGCGTTGGCGTACGCGGCGTTGTGTTACGGCGAGAGCGCGACGATGACCTCCGAAAGCGCGGTCTTGGGAACACCAGCGATCTTTTTAGATAATGTCGGCCGCGGCTACACGGATGAAGAAGAAAAGCGCTACGGCGCTGTTTTTAATTTTACCGAATCGATAGAAGACCAACAAAAATCCATCGACAAAGGGATTGCATTGTTGACAACAGACCGCCTTAAAGCCGTCTGGCAGGACAAAAGATCACGGTTGCTGAAAGAAAAGATCGATGTGACCTCCTGGATGATTGAGTTGGTTGAAAAAGAAATGGGTTAAGTTAAGGATGGGGATTGGGGCGACGATGGGCGGTTTGGCCGGCGATGGAAGTCCAACAGCCAAACCGCCCGGGAGTCCTCCACAATAACACGAAAGCGACTATGTGCGGCATTTGCGGTTTCTATACCACTTTTAAAACCAATGACGAAGATATCCATCTCGTTGAAGCGATGAATCACCGGCAACGGCATCGCGGTCCGGATGACGAAGGTCTGTTTGTCGATGAACAATGCGTTTTGGGGCACCGGCGTCTGGCGGTGATCGATCTTTCGAAAGACGGCCATCAGCCTTTTTTTTCCGAAGATAAACGTTACGTGTTGATCTATAACGGCGAAATTTATAATTATATCGAGCTTCGTCGGGAATTGGAGTCTTTGAATTGTGTTTTTCACACAAAGACGGATACGGAGGTGCTGCTGAAATCCTATCAGCAGTGGGGAATTTCGTGTTTGCACCGTTTTAACGGCATGTTCGCTTTTGCAATTTATGACACGCAAAAGCGCACGTTATTGCTCGCCCGCGACCGGTTCGGGGTGAAACCGCTTTATTATATTCATCTGGGCTCGCATTTTTATTTTGCCTCCGAGATCAAATCCTTGAGGCTGGTTCCTTGTTTAAAGCCGTCTGTTCGTTATCAGAGTCTTTTTGATTATCTGGTCTTTAACCGGACGGATATTTATGATGAGACATTTCTGGAAGGGATCAAAAGAATACCGAAAGGGCACTATGGTTTTTTAAACAAAGATTTATTTCAATTGACCCAATGGTGGGACGCGGACCATTATTTAAACAAACAGGGTTCGGTTGATTTCAAAGAAGCCATCCAAAAACTCGAGGAATTGCTGATCTCGGCGACGCATTTGCGAATGAGAAGTGATGTGACGGTCGGCTCGTGCTTAAGTGGCGGATTAGATTCCTCGATCTTGACGGGAATCCTTTTTACGCACTGTAAAGCCCGGGACGATTATCCCGCGTTCACTTCCTCCCTCCCCGGCCACCAGCTTGACGAAACAAAGTATATTGATTTTTTAAATCACCGCTATCCTTTTAAGAACTATCGCACCTATCCGACCGCTCAATCGGCTTATCAGAACTTTAATGATTTTATTTTTGCTGTCGAAGAACCGGTTGGCGACGCCACATTTTACGCCCAGTATGAGGTCATGCGTTTAGCCAAAGAAAACGGAGTGACTGTTTTACTAGACGGGCAAGGGGCGGATGAAAGTTTTGCCGGATATCAATATTTTCACGGGTTTTATCTGAACGGTTTATTGCGAAAAAGAAGATATGGTCCTTTTTTAAAGGAGTTGACGAATAGTTTGCTGCGGTCGCAAAAAGAGTTTTATCTGGAAACTTTGGCGTTTCGGGTTCTGCCCGATGATTTTAGAAAAAAGATGCTTCTGAAAACATTGCCGTTTTTGGACCGCGATTTTTTTTATCAGTATATCGATTCGAGCTTGATCTATAAAAAGTTTTTCGAGGCAGATGATCTGAACACGAGCCTGGTGCGCCATTTTCAATTTAAGCTGGAACACCTTTTGCGCATCGAGGACCGGACCTCCATGGCTTTTTCACTGGAAGCAAGACTTCCGTATCTCGATTATCGTTTGGTTGAATATGTTTTAGGACTGCCGGAATTTTACAAGATCAAAAACGGCCAGACCAAATATCTGCAAAAAAAATCCGTAGGCTGCTACACTGTACCGGAGATTTTAAACAGGCGGGACAAGATCGGCTTCGGGATCCCAACGAGCGAGTGGATGAACACGCCGGCCTGGAAAGAGCTCAGCCAAGAAAATTATTCGGAATTACAAACAGTTTTTCCGAAAGTATTTCGTAAAGACCGGCCATTGCCCGAGGGCGGATCGCACCGCTGGAAGATGAATCAATTGGCGGCATGGAAGCAAATGATATTGGTTTCTTGATTACTGATGTCCCTCCCCCTTTACGGGGGAGGATAGGTGGGGGGAACAAGATCGGGGAGAAAAGAATGGACGTTACGAGTCAGCACCCGAATTATCAAAACCTTCTCGAAAACATTGTAGCCTCGGCCAAAGAAAAAGATTACGCCGGTTATGGCAAGTTTGACGCGTTGAACAGTCCTGTTCTCGAAGTCATGTCTTTGAATGATCCGTGGTTGCGGTTGATCTTGATTCAGCTCGTCAAGGAATGCCCGTTTCATGTCCGTCCGTTTTTGGGGGTGCGGATTTCGCGTAATCCGAAAGGCATTGCGCTGTTCGCGCGCACGTATTTGTTTTTGTATCAATTGACGCAAAAAAAAGAATTCCTGACAGAGGCGCGCAATCTTTTGGACTGGCTTCTCGCCAATCCTTCGCCGGATCAGGACCATCTGTGCTGGGGATACAATTTTATCTGGCAGGACATTCCTCCGTTTTTGCAGAACCGTCATGAGCCCAACTGCATCGTGACGATCTTCGCCGGTGAGGCGTTTGTTCACGCGTATCGGGTGACACGGGAGGATCAATATTTAAAGACCGCGCGTAACATCGCGGATTTTATTCTTAGAGATTTACCGGTTTTATATGAAAATAGAGAAGAGCGGGGCATTGGTTATATTTTAGGCCCAGCCGCCTCGATCGTTTTGAACAGCCAGGTTTTATCCGGCGCTTTGTTGACCAAGATCGGGAAACATACCGGCGAAAAAGAATTAATCCAGGACGCGGTCAAACAGTTAAATTATACCTTTAACCGCCGGACGGAATACGGCGCCTGGTATTACACCGATCCCCCGGGAAAATCCCCGATCCGCCATGACAATTATCATACCGGAGGGATCCTGGATGGTTTTCTTGAATTTTTTGAAGAGACAAAAGACGACCGGTATCAGAATGGGTATTGGCAGGGCCTGGATTATTATCAACGTCATTTGTTTGAAAAAGACGGAGCACCGCGCTGGATGAGCGACCGACGTTATCCCTACGATGTCCATGGGGCGGCACAGGGAATTATCTCGTTTACCAAGGCGGGCCGTTATAAAAAAGAATACCGTCCGCAGGCCAGGATGATCCTGGATTGGACGATTCAATATTTGTATCGAAAGAAAACGCGGGATTTTATTTACCGGCAGGGGCGATTTATGAAATGGAATTATTCTCTGATGCGCTGGTGCAACGCCTGGATGGCCCGGGCGCTGGCGGAATTTTGTATTGTGGTAGAATGAGGGGTTTTCGAATATTGCGTCATTGACGAGCGATATTAAAAAGAGGTCTTTATGTTCATCGGTCGGGAATTGTGTTTGGATGAATCGTTGTCAAAACTGGAACGGGCGTATATCTGGCTTTTGGGCGTGCCGATCAACGGGTTACGCATCCGGGCACGGCGTATCCTGCCGCATATTTCCGGAAAATATAAATCCATCCTGGACGCGGGTTGCGGCCCCGGCGTATTTTCTTTTACCCTTGCCAAGTTCTTGCCTCAAAGCGCGATCACCGGCATTGATGTTGATCAGAATTTACTGGAACGAAATAAAACCATCGCCCAAAAAAGCAAATTGCGGAATTGTTCGTTTATATATCAAGACATTAATATGATGTCGTTCAAGGAACAATATGATCTGGTTTTATGCGTGGACAACCTGGAACATATTGAAGATGATCAGAACGCTTTAAAAAATTTCTATAATGCCCTACAATACGGAGGTGATTTGATCCTGCATGTGCCGGCCTATTACCGGCGTTGGCTTTTTTTCAGATGGGCGGTCAATTTTGATGTCGATGGCCATTTCCGGCCCGGCTACACCAAAGAAGCGCTCGAAGAAAAGATAAAATTAGCTGGTTTTACCGTTAAAGAGCTTTATTATACTTATGGGTGGCTGGAGACCGTCACCAATAATATTTCTTATTTAATTACCGGAGCAAGGATGAGAAGAAAGCATTTGTATGCTTTTGTTTTTCCTGTCCTGAATATTATTTCTTTTTTGGGAAGAAATTCGAAACCTAAACGTGGTGCTGGAGTATTGGTGTTGGCAAGAAAGGAGTCCTAATGGAAACGTTAACGCTTCCTTTGGTGCAGGAACAACCGGTTCAAACGAAAGAAATCAAGATTAAAGAGGTTGTTTTAGTTGCGCCTGGAAATCCCCGCATACAATTTGGTGCGATCATTAATCTTCCCTTAGCGTTGTTGTGTCTGGCCGGCTGGCTGCGCCGCGATGAACGGTTTAAAGATAAAATTCGTATTCTGGATATGAATATCCAGAAGATAACGGAGGCGGATTTTAAAGATGTTGCGCTGATTGGTCTCACCGCGATCACCGGACACGATATCGAATTTGCCCTGCAGGCCGCGCGCATGGCCAAGACCGTCAACCCCAAGGTCATCGTCGTTTGGGGAGGAATTCATGCCTCGTTGATGCCGGAACAAACCATCGCCCATGAGCTCGTGGATGTGGTGGCGATCGGTGAAGGCGAAGAAACTTTCCGGGAACTGGTGGAATCGGTGATGGAGGAAAAAGATCTGGCCGGCATCCCGGGCACCTGGGTCAAAAAGGACGGAAATATCGTGAAGGGCCCGGCGCGTCCGATCGTTGATATGAACACCCTGCCTTTGCCCGCCTATGATTTGGTGAATGTCGGTCATTATCATAATATCCAGCGTCAATTCAATTATCAATCTTCGCGCGGCTGTCCTTACCGTTGCGCTTTTTGTTATAACGTGGTTTTTACCGCCCGCAAATGGCGCAGCAAGAGCGCTCCCAAAATTATTCAGGAATTAAGATATCTCCACGAAACCTACGGCGTCATGAATTATATTATGGACGACGATGAATTTTTGATTAACATTAAAAGAGCCCAGGAAGTGTTTCAGGGTATTATCGACAATCATCTTAATTTTACGATGACGATTTCCTGCCGCCTGGATATGGTGCAAAGGATTCCTGAGGAAATGCTGCATACGATGAAAAAAGCCGGGGTCAAGCAGATTTTTTTCGGGGCCGAATCCGGGTCCGAGACCATCTTAAAAGATATTTTAAAAGACCTGAAAACCGAAGACATCCTCAAAGGCGCAAACCGCGTGTGCAAGATCGGCATTCGGCCGGTTTTGAGTTTTATGAGCGGTTTTCCAACGGAAACGTTTGACGATTTCAAGCAGACGCTGGAAATCATTGAAAAATTATGGCAGGGGCACCCGTTGATCACGGTCAACGGGATTTTTCCATTTAATCCTTATCCGGGGACCGAGTTATATCACGCGGCGATTAAGGCAGGCTTTAAGGCCCCGAAAACTTTAGAAGAATGGGGCAAATGGGAATTCCAATATGACCCAGACCATCCTTGGCTCGACAAGAAAAAGAGACGCTGGATGCAGATCGCTTTTTATATCGTCCGGTTTAAATATTATCTCAAACGCTTGGAAGACCGTTATGATAATGACCTGAAAGTCAGGATGCTGAAGGTTTTGGTTTCACCGCTTTTACTTTCCGCTAAAATCCGCTGGAACCAAAAATGGTTCGCCGCGGCCTGGGAATGGGACCTGTTTGCCTTCATAGTGCGCAAGACCTTCCGTTATTTATAGTCTAGAGGGATTGGCGTTGAACGAGCATCCATGGAAAATCCTGAATCAGCGCGTTAAAGAAGAACCTTACCACGTCGTTCCGGGGGTTCTTTCTTTGTTAAACGGCTATTGGCATAAGTTAAAATTTTTTTTATCAGGCAAAAGGGTCAAGATCGGAAAATGCTTTCGGGTCTACGGAAAATTCAGAGTCATCGGGCCGGGGCAAGTCGAGATCGGCGATCATTGTTTGTTTGAATGTTCGATTTTAGGGCCGGCGGTTTTTTATACTGAGTTTCCTGATGCGGTGATCCGTTTAGGGGACCATGTGACATTAAATGGCCTGGTCATGCAATGTTATCAAAATATTGCGATCGGTGATTATTGTTCTCTGGCCGACGCATTTATTACCGATTCGCAGAATCATCATTTGTCCGCCGATCGGCGGTTTTTATCCAATCGCACGATCCCCAAGGCCCCGGTGGTGTTAAGCCGGAATATTTGGGTCTGCTCCAAGGTCGTTATTTTACCCGGGGTATTGATCGGTGAGAACAGTGTGATCGGGGCTTGTTCTTTAGTTCGCAGCGATGTCGCGGCGAATAGTTTTTATTCCGGAAATCCAGCGCGCTTTATTCAAAAGATTCCGCCATCCAATCATGAAAAGTTTAAACCAGCAAAGTCTTAGTCCCTCAACAAATTCCTTTTTATCGGTTGATCCTTTGATCCGGAAAAAAGTTTTTTTTCTTCTGCGTTTGAGCGTGACGCTGGTTTTAATCCTCTTTCTGTTATCTTCCGTCGGATTCAATGCATTTTGGAAGACGATGACGCTCATAACGCCTTTTTGGGGAATCTTGGCTGTCATTGCTTCTGTTGTGCTTTTTTTTCTCTCGAGCATCAATATTTGGATATTATTAAAAGGATTACGGCCGTTGGCCTATCAGAAATTTTTTCGGCACTATCTTTACGGTTTTATTGTGACGTTGGTGGCACCCGGGCAAATGGGGGACGCTTCGTTGACGTTATTTCTGAAGAAAGAAGGGATCCCAATCCGGCAAAGCAGTGTCGTTTATATTTTGGATAAAAGTATGACATTTTTGATCTTCATGTCGGTGAGCGCGTGGGGGGCGGGGCTTTTATTTGAACCATTGCGCGGGATCCGTTGGCTGGTCATGGTGCCATTGGCGGGATTTGTTCTTTTTTGGACGATGGCGTATTGTTCGTTGAGTTTTTTTGCGAGATTAAATATTTTTAAGAAAATGGACCAATGGCTGGAAGGCGCGAAAGATACACTCGATATCTTGAAGACACGCTGGGACATTTTGGCGGTCAACTTCATCCTGGCCTGGGTGAAATGGGGTGTGCTGAGCCTTTGTTATTTTTTCGCTTTCCTGGCGTTTCAAAAATGGGTCGATTGGCCGGCGATCGGTATTATTCCTATTTTATCGTCGTTGGCGGGATATATTCCAATCTCTTTAAGCGGGATCGGCATCACGGAAATGGCGGCGGTTTATCTATTCTCTTTACAGGGGGTGGAAAAATCTGTCGTGTTAAGCGCGTATATTTTCCTGCGATTGATCCAGTTTGCGATGGCGGGGATTGTTTTATTGTTTTTCGAAAAGAGTAATTCTTTTGAAAAAGAATCCATTCTGAATGAACCTGCAGTCTTGGCGGATGGCGAATCAAGATGAATCGAGAACGAAATAATTCCTCCGGACCGATTGACACCGAACATACAATCGACCTTGAGCTGATGAAGCAGGCTCTTTTGATCCGCTGCGTTGAAAATCGGCTTTTGGAATTGTTTTCGCAGGGAAAGTTGAATGGCACAATACATACTTGCGTTGGTCAGGAGTTTGTCGGGCTGGCGTTTGCCGGTCAGGCCGACGCCCGCGATATTATTTTCTCGAACCACCGCTGCCACGGGCATTATCTGAGTTTCACCAAAGATGTCGACGGTCTGGTGGCGGAGTTGATGGGGAAATCCACCGGCGTTTGCGCTGGGATCGGAGGCAGCCAGCATCTTTGTAAAAATAATTTTTATTCAAACGGGATCCAGGGGGGAATCGTTCCGGTGTGCGCCGGGATGACGTTGGCACAAAAGCTGAATCGCACTGGTCAGATTGGCATGGTTTTTTTAGGCGATGGGATGTTGGGCGAAGGAATTGTGTATGAGACGATGAATATTGTGGCCAAGTGGGACATTCCGCTTTTATTTGTTTGCGAAAATAATTATTATGCCCAATCGACGCCTCAGGATATTAATTTTGCCGGAGATATTTTAAGACGGGCCGGGGCGTTCGGGATCAAAACCTGTACGAGTCATATTTGGACCACGGGCGGTTTATTCGAACAAGCGCGCGAATCGATCGCGTATGTGCGCCGGGAGCGCAAACCGCTTTTTCATTGTGTCGAAGCGTATCGTCTCAATCCCCATTCCAAGGGCGATGACGACCGCGACCCGCAGGAGATCGAACGATATCGAAAAAAAGATCCGCTGAATATTTTTTCCCAGGAAAATCCTGCGCTTTATCAGGAGTATTTAAAAGAGATCAATCTTCAAATCGATTCGGCCATTGCGCGCGCGGACCACGCGCAAGCATTGACGCTTGATCAATATTGCGATCATCCCACCAGATTAACACCGGCGACAACCTGGCAGGCGGTTGAGACCGTGGATGTCAGGCAAGTGGATTTGATTAACGGATTTTTCAAAACAAAGATGAAGGAAGATCCGAAGATTTTGTTTATCGGTGAGGACGTACTTTCTCCTTACGGAGGCGCCTTCAAGGTCGCGCGGGATTTGTCGCAGCTTTTCCCCCGTCAGGTTTTTTCGACACCGATCAGTGAAGCGGCGATCACGGGATTGGCCAATGGGCTTGCCCTCGGAGGATTTAGGCCGTTTTTGGAAATTATGTTCGGTGATTTTGTCACATTGTGTATGGACCAGCTTCTTAATCACGCGTCGAAATTTTATCACATGTACAATAAGCAGGTGAAATGTCCATTGGTCATCCGGCTTCCAATGGGAGGCCGCCGCGGTTACGGGCCCACTCATTCCCAGACGCTGGATAAATTGGTGCTGGGGTTGCCGAATATCAAGACCGTTGCGTTAAACACGCTGATCAATCCGCAATCGATTTATGAGACGATTTTAGATGAGGAAGAACATCCGGTCATTGTGATCGAGAATAAACTGGACTACGGACGCAAGATCGCCGCCAAGAGAATCGCGAATTATGTTTATGAAGAAACCGACGGCGATTATCCGGTGGTCCGCATCCGGCCGGTGTCTTCTTTTCCGACCGCGACGATTGTGTGTTACGGCGGGATGGTGGAGATCGTGCTGGAGACGATCGATCTTGTGTTCGAAGAACTGGATTTAAAACCGGAGCTCTTGGTTCTCTCCCAAATTTCTCCAATTGATGTGCGAGAAATCATCGCGTCAGTTGAAAAAACAAAACGGTTATACGTCATTGAGGAAGGTGTCATGGCCGGCGGTATAGGCAGCGAGATCATCGCCGGCGTTACGGAAATGATGAATGAAAAAATCGTCGCCCGGAGAATCGCCGCGTTGCCGGTTCCGATTCCTTCGGCCAAATCACTGGAGAGCCAAATCCTTCCGACACAACAATCTATTTTAAAGGCGATCGCGCAATCACTACAATGAACCAATTCGAAGACATCAAAATCCCTCAAGAGAACCTCAACGACGAATTCGTTAAGATCGTAGATTTTTTTTGTGCAGATGAGTCGCCGGTGAAAACAGACGATAAGCTATTGGCCATCGAAACTTCCAAGGCGACGGTAAATTTATACGCCGTTACTTCTGGATTTGTGAAATATCTGTGCCGCGAAGGAGAGGAGGTTAAGGTCGGCGCGACGATCGCCAAGATCTATAAAGATTTGGCTGCCTTAAGAAATGATTCTGGAAAAAGTAGTCTTAATGTTTTACCAGCTGCCCGTTCCCAATTATCCGCCAAGTTCTCGAAGGCTGCGCTGAATTTTATTTCAAAGTATGCGATCAATGAACTTGTTTTTGAACACAAGGATTTTGTGACGTTGGATGATGTCCGGGCGTATTGGAACAAATCGAGAGATATTCCAGTCGATCGAGCGCAAGACGATTTGGGGTCCGCAAATTCAGCGGTCAACGGCGTTGAGTATAAAGAAATTCCACCGAGCAAAAGAAAAGAGATCGAAATTCTTTCGGATGTCCAGCAGTCAGGATTGACCAGCACGGTCAGTGTTCTGGTTGATACTTTCTCGATCGGCGAGAGGATGAAATCTTTGAGAATTTTCAAAGATTCTTTGTTGCCGTGGATTATTTGTGAAATCTACGATCTGATCGCGCAATATCCGGAGTTTAATGCGTTTTATCAGGACCAGCGTGTCGGGTATTACAAGGCAATTCATCTTGGCTTGGCCGTGAATATCAACGATGGACTGAAGCTTTTACGATTACCCGATTTGAGCAAGCAGCAAATTAAAAATGTGGAAGAGGCGGTCTTTTCGCTGATCAATAAATATCTGGATAAAGCCCTTTCGCTGGAAAATTTAAGTCAAACCACATTCACGTTGACCGATCTTTCTTCGTCGGGGGTGGATTTTTTTATTCCTTTGGTTGCGCAAAGACAATCTGCGATCCTTGGTATTGGGAAAGTTGATCGCTTGACCCAGCAATGCCGGCTGACGCTTTGTTTTGATCACCGGGTCGCGGATGGAAAAGCGGCTGCGGATTTTTTAAGCGATTTAAAAGCGCGCATCGAAAAGGCGGTGCCGCAACGAGCTCATGAGGCCCGCAGCGTTCTAGCCCAAGGATTTCTCGCGCGGTCCGCAAAGAAACAGAATGCTCCTTCGCCGATGTGCTTTCGCTGTTTCAAAACGTTAAGTGAAGATCAGGAACACCAGGGTGTCGGTTTCCTCAAGGTGCTGGCGCATGACGGGCAGGAACGGTGGATTTGTATAACTTGTTTACAGGGATATTAGTCTAAAAATAATGGATAAGACTCAGAAAATCAAAGAGATCGTGGCGACATTCTTGAAGACGACTTCGGAGCGTGTCGCTGAAGATACGATCATTGATAACACAACGATCGTCGGATCGATCTGGATCCATCGCATGTATGCTGTCTTGGCCAGGGATCTTAATGTTGATATCCAGGATTATCAGCGGATTAAAACGTTCGGTGAACTGGTGCATCGTTTGAACGGCGGGCCTGAAGCAATTAAACAAGAATCGTGCAAGGAGGAGCTAGATTTTTCCGGATTATTATCGTCGCAAGGAAGTGATCCGGTGAACACCAGTCAACCGATCCAGGCCGGGATTGACATGGAAGACATCGACCATCTGCCTACCGTGAAAGATTTCAGAAAAGATCCGTTCTACGTCAGGAATTTTAGCGCGAAGGAGATCGAATATTGTCTGGCCCAACCGAACCCTTTGCAGAGTTTCGCCGGGCTCTTTGCCGCCAAAGAAGCGATTATCAAAGCGGATAATGTTTATAAAAAAGTTCCATTCCACCAACTGGAAATTGTTCACGATCAAAACGGTAAACCGTCCTTTGCCGATTTTTCTATCTCTATCTCACATAGTCGTCATCAGGTGGTTGCGTTGGCGATCCGATTAAATCTCACTATTTGAGCCCGGCAAGTTTTTTTAAAAAAATGCGCCTTACACGGTTTTTTATAAAACACTTGATTTTTTTCATCCCTATTTTTTTGTGGCTTTTTATTTATCGAAAAGCCCTGATGGGGGGACCTTGCATGACCCGCCACGGCATGGATTATTATTTCCTCATAAAATATTATATGGAAAATTTGATTCGCGGCGTTTTTCCGATGTGGGACCCCTTTCTTTTTTGGGGGAAGGCGGATGATCTGGATATGCGGTTTATCGGCGAGTTCAATCCGTTCTTGTGGCTATATCCTTTGTTTTTAAAACTTGGTTTTGCCCCGCCGCAAAGCTTTATCTTTTACGCAATCAGTTATTTTTTCATCGGGTTAATCGGGTTCTATCTGTTGGCTAAAAGAATTTTCAAGGATCGGCTTCTGGCATGTTGCGCGTTCGTATTGTTCTTGTTTTCCTCGGAAGTGGCCCCGATCTTTAATAACTTTTGCATCGCGTTATTGGTTGTTCCCGCGGTTTGGTTTTTTTATTTCCTGGTCGCTTTCGCACAGGAGCCGGACCAGAAATTTTTTTTGGGGTTGGTCTTTTCGGTGATGATCCTTGCGATCACTTACATGCCGTTTTATTGGTTGACTGTCTTGATATTTTTCCTGATCAGCTTTATCGTTTTATATCCGAAGGAAACCAAAACGATTTTGGGGCGCTGGATGAATTTTATCGTCCGAAATAAATTGATCGTACTGTTCGGTGTCTTGGCGATTGGTCTGGCCATGATCCCCGGCATCCTGTGGTATTGTTCGGCGCAGCGGGGGGATTTTGTTTTCTCATGGCGGCATGCCGGGGCAGAAGATCCTAACGCGGCCAGCGTGAATATTGAAACCATCAATGCCGGCGGGATTATCGCGCCGTATATTTTCAAATCATTGTTTTCCCATTTAGATCAGGCGGATCTTTTTTTCTATATTCCCGGAGTTTGTTTTGTCATTCTGGCGTTAGCCGTGCTTAATCGTTTGAACCGGGTATCGATCATTTTATTTGTGGTCGGTTTTATTATTTTCCTGATTACCCTCGCGGACTTGACACCGGTGCACCGGCTGCTTTATCAGTCGGTTTATTTTTTCCGGCTCTTTCGAAACATTTTTTATTTTCTTTATATGGCGATTCCGGTTTTCATTTTATTCTGTGTAGAACAATTGCGTTTGTTATTCAACAATCAGCCGATTGATACGAAGACGAAAATTTATAAGCTGGGTGGCATTTTTCTGCTGCATTTGGGTTTCTTGTGGTTTCTTTACCGGCAGGAAGATATCATTCCTTCGTTTTATATTACGGTGGGGTTAAGTTTTATTTTTTTTGCTTCCTATTATCTCGGCTGGATTAAGCGGGAAAGACCTGTGTTCGCGGCTACACTGATCATTCTCCTGGTTTTATCACCGGTGGACGTTTTCAGGTCCTGTCTTAAAAACGGATTTTCGATCGTTGACTGGAAACCGAAGGACCGTTTTTATCCGCGGTTTTCTTTTCTGCGCCCTTTTAAAAAAGACGAGGGCGATTTTTATAAAGGAAAAAGTCCGCAGGACGTCCAGGACGCGTCGGGATTTGCTTCATGGAAATATTCGGGCTATCCGGCGTCTTATCTGTTGCATGAGCACATTAATCACGATATTCTGGAGACTTATGTCCGGCACAAATTCGTTGTATACGATAACGCACAAACTCGGGACGGACAGCAATTTGATTTTAAAGTAATGGAAAAGGTTTTTGCACAAAGAAAGAACATCGCTTTTGTCTTTCCGGACCCATTGCGCCCGATCGCTTCTTCATCGGCGTCTTCGCTTGATTCAATCTCAGGCGAACCTTTATTTGTGGAAGGAAACTCGTCTGAATTCCAGCTTGATGTCTTCGACATCAATCGCGTTCAAGTGAAAACGATGTTTCCGGTACAAAAATTTCTTGTTTATAATGACAACTATGATCCGGCCTGGCAGGTTTTTGTTAATGGCCGACGGGAAGAGATCTTGCGGGCCAATCTGGCGTTTAAAGGAATTTGGCTTAAGCCGGGCAAGAATGTGGTTGAGTTCCGATACGGATCATGGCCGCGGCATTTTGTTAATTTTTTTCTTTTGTTCTTTTTTAATGGTTTCTTTCTTTATCTTGTTGGGCGGTGGATTTTATTTTACCGCGGCAACACAGGGATCAAAGATGTTCAGATGAAGACCGCGTAGCTGGGCAAGACAACAGACAGAGGTTTTTATGTTTTTGGTTTGGGGCAAAGATATTTCAAAATATCTTTTCACGAGAGTTTTTATTTTATACCTCGCGGCGTTTTTTGTGTTTTGGGGAGTACTGGACCAGAAGAAAGCCAAGAAAAAAATTCTCAATTATCTCGCTCTCCCGATCAATTATCTTGTATTGTTCGCCGATCAACAAGAGGCATTTGATGCCAAGAAATTATCCGATTACGCAGCGTTTTATGAGACATATATCGATAATGTTCCCGGTGCGTTAGATGCGTATGCCGCTTTAGGGGTTTGTTATTATTTTTTGGGAAAAACTAAAAAGGCGATTGAGGTTTTCAGCAAGGCTATCAATTCCAATCCGCCTTGTTTTTGGTTCTATTATAATCTGGGTGCTATTTATTTTAATTTGGGTGATTATACGAGAGCCTCAGCATTATTCAAGAAAGCGGTGATCATGGATCCCGCCGGAACTTTTTATTTCCTGCGGTCTTCCAGGATCTTTACTCTGATCGAATCGCCCCAGTTGACCGACTCATACCACCCGTACATCAAGCCGGTTTCGCTGGAGCAGATTGGATCAAAGATGCAGACAGGTTATCAAAAGGCGTATGAAGCGCTGATGAAAAGCGCTTATTTTCTCAACGACGGACCGGCGGCTTTAGAATACGCGGTTAAATCTCTCGAATTAAATCCGGGGGATCCTGCGGTTTATTTTTATAGCGGCATATTGACTTATCAGTTGGGCCGCGTCTCCGATGCGGCGCAGTTTTTTAAGGAATCCTTGAAGAATGATCCCAGAAATCCTGAAACGTTTTATTATCTGGGACTTTGTTTCAATCGGCTGAAACAAAATGACGTCGCCAAAAAGTTTTTTGAAGAAGCCGTTCTCCTCGGCAAAAAGGACCGGCAGGAGTTGGGATTTACCAAAGAACCGATGCGGTTGGTGGTGTTCTAATAACTGCTTTGAGTTCCACGGGCATGCCCATGGGTATCTACTCGTTAAATTATATTTTAAGAATCGTTTCAGCAATACGGTGATCAAAAGGAACGATAATCGTATAGCGCAGTGCAAAAGTTTTGCAACACAGTTTGGGGAAGTATCTCCTCTAGAAAATATTCAAAAATGTTGCAGAACTTTTGCACCAGGCTATAAGGGCAGAAGGGGAAGACAGTAAGATGAATCGAGAATGTTCGTTTCGCCAGGGCAATATTTTATCATTCGCGGTTCTGTGTCTTCTTTTAATCGGAAACCTCTTCTTTTTGAAATATAACGCGTTTCGTTATTTCCATTTTTACGATATGTGCTTTTCTTTGGACGGCGGGTGGCGGATTTTAAAAGGGCAGAAACCGTATATCGATTTCATTTATTTTTCCGGACCGATTCATTTATATCTGCACGCGCTGTTCTTTAAATTATTTGGCTTTGGAAAGACCGCAGTCTGGGTCCATCTTTGGATGGTGAACTCGATCGTCGTGGTTTTTGTCTATCTGTTGACGTATCGGTGGATGCCGTTTTATTTAACTTTTTTGGTGGCGGTTTTAACGACGACCTCATTTTATTGGCCGGTCTCGCATCCGTGGCACGATCAATCGACGCATTTATGGGGCATTGTGGGGATCGCTTATTTAAGCCGGAGGATTCCATTCACAAAACCATCTCAAGCATTTCAAACCGGATTGTTTTGCGGGGTCATGGCTGTTTTATCTTTTATGACTAAAATAAACATTGGAATGGCTTATCTCGTCTTGTTTGCGCTTGTTTGTTTGGTCTCCGACCAAAGAAAAAACGCCTTGCTCGGTTACGGGATCGGCCTTGGCGCAGCCTTGATCGTCATGCGCTTATTGATCACGGATCCCAAAGCGTACATTGATCAAATCGTCACCTATGGGCAATTGACACGAGATCAGCGCTTATCGGGGTTTCTGCAAATTTCAAAATGGCTGAGCAATTATTATTGGTTTCCGCTCGTGATCGTTGGTTTGAACATCTGTGCTTTTGTAAAGCCTTTAAAGGAATGGATCATTTTATTTATCGGGACATTTGTCGTCGCAATAATCTCCATTGTCTCGGGACAGATGATCCCTGAGGCGAATGTTTGTTTATGGGGGGTTTTTCTGGGATTGGCTTTTATTCTTTTATTCAAAAAAAGAAATCTGATCCGGGGAGGGAAACATGTTTTGTTGTGGAGATCATCCCTGGGGGCTTTAATCATTTTTACGTTTGTGTTGATCGGTTTTTCGGTTAAGTTTGGTTTGGATCTGAAGGCGTGGACGTATATCACCGGCAAGACACCAGTCGGCGTTTACGCCATCGAAACAGAACCATTCAAAGGATGGCACACCGACCCGATCAAAGGACAAGCCCTGGATCAATTCGCTAATTTTATTAAAAGCAATGTTCCTGCGGATCAATCGTTGCTGGTGCTTTCTGATTTGCAGATTCTATACGCGCTGACCGGACGGGACAGTTATCGGGGAATTCCTCTTTTTGTTTTTCGCAAGAATCACATGCCGGTCCCGGGCAAACAGCTGGAGGAGGTCTCGCGGCATCTGCGGGAGCACTTGCCGGATTGGATTATTCTGGATGTAGACAATTATTTTTTGGAAATACCGTATTTGGGATTAAAGGATATTATTAACAAAGATTATTTTGTCGTTTTTCCCTCGGGGCCATATGCCCTGATAAGGCACAGGATTTAAAGATGAATTTATCCGAACTCACATCTCGCCTCGATCGGTGGACGGCCAGCAAATTGTCTCTGGCCGTGATCGGCTTTGTTCTTTTTTTCGCCTTGATCGCGGCCTATTCTCAGTATCTTCGCACCATCAGACAGATTGAAACGGGTGTTTTTTCCGCCGATAAAACTTTTTCCTGGAAAAATTCTTCGCAGGGAATTTATCGGGTCGATGCCAAAGAAGATTACGAATCCCTGCTTTTATCCGATCAGTCTTGGAGTGATTTTGAGTGGTCGTTTGTTTTTATTAACCCCAGAGACGGCGGGATCATCTTCGATTACCGGGATAAACTGAATTATTATTTCCTTTATTTTAACAAGGAAGCCGGAATTATTGTCTGGGGTGTGACCCGCGACGGCAATTACGCCCCAATCAGCAAAATGCCTTATATTGACAGCCCGCAAATCCCGTGCGTTTTGAAATTGCAAAATCATACAGCTCAGCTCATGGTCGCCGGTCAGGTTGTGTCGGAGATCCCGGTTGATTATCAGGAGGGAAAGATCGGCTTCATGTTAAAAGACGCCGCTTTGCCTAAAATTCTTTTCAAGCAAATTTCGATTGAAGGCCATGATGACGCGGGGCAATCTCTTTCGATTCAAGAAGAAAACAGTTCAAGGCCACCAATGGTCGGTTTATGGGCGATCATCTTTGTTTTTTATTTTTTGATGTTCATCTCGGCGGGATATATAGCCTATATTTACGCGCGTTATGGAAGGAGTTTGTCGGCTAAGCAAAAACATACGCGCGTGATCGAAACTGATGAACAAACCCTTACTGGAAGAGAAAAAGTCGGAATTTTTGGCCTGCACCTTTTGATCACGCTGGTTCTTTTTTGGCCGTTTATTCTTAAAGGAGAGGTCTTGGTCTCCAGCGGAGATAATTTTGGCGAAATTTTTCCGTTGTTTTTTTATTCCAAACACAATTTCTGGAAAATTCTTCACGGGACTTCCTGGGGGCTCTGGAATCCGTATGTGCATAATGGCCTCCCGTTTTTTTCCAATCATTGGAACATGATTTTTTATCCTTTGAACTGGATTGTCTTTTTATTTCCCGATGGGAATATCATGCCGGCTTTGACCTTCAGGACGTTGATCGAAGTTCTTTTGATTGGTTTGGTCGGGTATGGATTTTTTTGGCGTGAGTTGCGTTCTAAGCGCTGGGCGTTTTTTTGTTCCGTTGTTTATCAGTTATGTTCCTTGTTGATCTTTTGTTTGACTGTCTTTCCGGCGATTTCGTTGTATTTTGCCATGACGTTGTATGTTTATTCGCTGTGGTCCATGCCCTCACGCCGTGCGGTCGTTAATTATTTTTGGCTGACCTGTTCGGTGGTTCTTATTTTGACGTCGGCTAATATGGTTTTTATTTTCTATACCGGGATTGCTTTGGTGGTTTTCACGATTTATCGGATATCGACACAATATAACGCAGCGCAAGAAAAGATGCGCGGTTTTAGTTTAGTGATGGGCAGTGTTCTCACCGGATTCCTGATCAGCGCTGTGCGGATCATCCCCTGCGCCATGGGGATCATGGAAAGCAACCGCATCGTTAATAATTATTATACGCTGCATGACCGGCTGTTTTTATGGATCCGTCTTTTTGTCCCCGAGATCGTTTCGAGTTTTGATTTGAATCCGTTAACTTCATCGAATACAAATATCGTTTTTCAATCGATTGATATGCCATCGAATCCGCAGAATGCCTTTTTTGTTTACTTCGGGATTGTGCCGGCGGTCTTTTTACTTTTGAGCCTTTTTATCCGCGCCAAGGGGCCGTATGCATTTTGGAAAATTTATTCCTGGACCGTTTTGGGCGTCGCGCTTCTGCTGCAGCCGGTTTGGGGATTTTTCAGCATCCTGTTTTTTCCTTTAGTGCATTATAGTTATCATATTATTATCCTGCCCGTCGGACTGTGCGCGTTGTTCGGGCACGTCGGGATGCTTTTGGAGCAAAGGAAAATCAGTTTCAATGCTCTGACCCATCCGGTTGTGTTCGGCTTTTTATTGATCCAAACGTTGCTGTTGACGATTATAACGTATATGATTCCCGCCATCACACCCGTCGTTCGCTGGATTTTCTGGGGGATGATCATTTGGTATCTGATGTATCGAATGATTAATGTCCGATGGAAGAGATGGAACCACTGGTATTTGTCTTTAAGCAGTCTGGTGATGGAATCGGGAATCCTTGTTTTGTTTTTTCTCTTGAGTGCCTTGGTTGTCCTGAAACCGATCGCCCGGAAGGAAGATTATTTCCATTTCATTATTTTTCCGTCCTTGATGGTGCTGTGTCTTCTGGTCATGGCGATTCGCGTTTTTGTGAGTTGCCGCAGCATCAAAAATCAGAGGGCCGCGGCATTTTTTTTATGCGCTGGAGCGGTATTGCTTCCGACGGTCATTTGCTTCTTAATTTCATCGTCTCATTTCCAAGAGTGGCTGGAATCGACGGACAATTACCGGAATTATTTTATCAGCTTTTTGTTGGGGGAGATGCGGTTTGTCGCGGTGATCATCATTGGGCTCATGGTGTTTGTTTTAAATCGAATCAAATATTTATCCCGTCCGCATCAGCTTAATTTATTGATCTTGGTCACGGTTTTTGATTTGATCGCGTTTAACGCGAGGTTCGACAATGTTGTGGCCCCCTCCCCCTATAACCGTGCATTTTATCCTGCCGCGTTTCCTTATCGCAATATCGGGGAGGAGTTAAGAGAAAAACTGGATGTCGTCAATTACCGGTGTAATTTTTTGGATAAAATAGGATTGAACTCAAATAAAAGTCTGATCTTTAATATTCCCAGCTATACCGGGATTGTGGGGTATATGCCAAAACGTTTTCATGACTTGGTCAAAAGTTTTGGATATCCCCCCACAACGACGCTGATTTATCCCAAAGACTCCACGGAAGATCCGCGCTTTCTGGATCTTTCGTCGGTCAAATATGATTTTACGGACAGCGGGGATGTCGCAGTCCGGACAACAGCGCTGTCGAAGTTGTCGCTTTTTTATTCTTACCAAGTGATCCCGGATGAAAAACAGTTGTTGGATCAGCTGCACAATCCGGCCTTCAATCCGCGGCAGGAAATATTATTACCGGACGATCCACACGTGGGCAGGGGGGATTTAGAGGGGACAGATTATCACCCGTTGAAAATCAAAGGAGACTTAGGCGATACGGATTTAATCCAAGCGGATGTCCATGCCGCCAGGCCGGGCTTATTGCTTTTTAACGAGTCTTATCATCAAGACTGGAAGGCTTTCGTCGATGAGAAAGAAGCGCCGGTTTATATCGCAAATTATAATTTTATGGCCTGTCCAGTTCCCGAGGGAACGCATGCCGTCCGTTTTGAATTCCGACCACGGATATTCTTTTTTTTGTTAAAAATAAGTTTGTTGACAGCGGGTGTTTTTGCCGTCATTTTATTAGGGGGTTTTTTCACAAGGAAAAAAATGGGAAAGATTCAGTTTGTTAAAAAAATCAGGACAGCATCATGAAGCCAATCGAAAAATTAGGCCAATTTCTTATCAAGCATCATATTATTTCTGAGGAACAGCTGGATTTGGCGCTGAAAGAACAGCTCAAAGAACATGAACTTTTAGGAGAGACGCTGCTGCGGCTGGGCTTTGTGAAAGAAGAAGCCATTTATCTGCCGTTTCTGGCCGAACAAATCGGCGTTCCGTATCTTTATTTAAAAAAAGTGACCATCGACCCAAATGTGATCAAAAAGATTCCTCCGAAATTCGCTTACTATTATAAAGTGATCCCGATCGAGTTTAAGGACAATATCTTGACGATCGCTTTGCGAAATCCACTGGACATCCATGTCTTGGACGGGATCGGCCAGATTGTGCAAACAAGGGTGCAGCCGGTTTTGGCCGGAGAGAAAGACATCGTGGAAGCGATCCGTAAATAT
Source organism: Candidatus Omnitrophota bacterium (assembly GCA_023247705.1). GTDB lineage: Bacteria > Omnitrophota > Gorgyraeia > Zapsychrales > JAHFFX01 > JAHFFY01. The sequence goes on from JAHFFY010000006.1 coordinate 74,406, forward strand.
TACGGTGTCGGGGCCGAGACGATCGAACAGATGATGGATACCGTTGAGGAAAAATTTCCAGCGAGCATCGCCGAAATGGAAAATCTCGAATCCGAGGCCTCGGTCAGCAAGTTCGTGAATCAGTTGCTGCTGGAAGCTTATAAGGAAAGGGCGACGGATATTCATATCGAGCCGTACGAAAACGAGGTTATGATCCGTTACCGGATTGATGGAGTTCTTTATGACGCCAAGGTCCCGCAGAATATCAGATATTTCCGCGATGCGATCGTTTCCCGGGTTAAAATCCTTTCTAATCTGAACATCGCGGAAAAACGTCTTCCCCAGGACGGACGATTCAAGATCAAGCTCAACGAAATCGATCTGGATCTTCGGGTTTCTTTTTTGCCGACCCCCCATGGGGAAGGGGTGGTTATCCGCATTTTGAGTTCGAGAAAACTTTACAGCCTCGAGGATTTGGGTCTTTCCAAGCACGATTTAAACTTACTGGATCATTTGATCAAAAAACCGCATGGCGTTATTTTCGTGACCGGCCCGACCGGAAGCGGAAAGACAACGACCCTCTACGCCTGTTTATCGCGTATCAACAAATTCGACCAAAAGATCATCACCATCGAAGATCCGATTGAATATCAAATCAAGGGAATCACTCAAACGCAGATCAATCCGGTGATCG
>JAHFFY010000050.1 GCA_023247705.1 Candidatus Omnitrophota bacterium
TTCTTCCTCTTTAATCCTAGCCAGCTCTTCCATTTTTTGTTTGCGCTGATCCTCTTGCTGATGCGATTTTTCCATTTGCTGCAACTCTTGCTCGATATCGCGGTCGATCTGGCTTAAGTATAATGAAATGGATTTGTATTCCGAATTGATCTTGCGGATTTCGACAAATTTGGATCTGGCCTGGGCATATTGTTTATTTAAATATAACCGCACCCCTTCTTGGTACAAAACAGCCGCTTGTTCTTCCTGTTTCTGCCGGGCAAGTCTGAGCGTTTCTTCTTCATTTGTATTCTGAACGATTTGATCACCGGAAACAGTCGTTTGTTCCTCCTCCTGGGCCGCGAGCTCTTTGCGTTCAATTCGTCCCAGATACAATGCCGTGAGTTTGTAATCCGGGTTAAGCGCTTTGACCTGTTCAAATCTAGCCTTTGATTCAGGATATTTCTTTTCCCGATACAAGCTGATGGCGGACTGGTAGATCGTGGCGATATTATTGAGCGACGCTTCCTGGAGTTCAACGGCACTGCTTTGGGCCAACTCCTGGGCTTTTTGTTCCTGGATTTCTTTGACCTGCTGCATTAAATCCTGTCGCGACAATTCTTTTTTGATATCGCGTTCGAGCTGGGCGAGGTATAAAGCCGTTGATTTATAATCGGGCTTGATTTTTTCCACTTCTTCGAATTTGAGTCTGGATTCTTCATATTGTTTATCCTTATATAATCGGATCGCTTCGCTATAGACCGCTTCCGCTTCGATTTCTAATTTCTTCAATATCTCTTGTTTTTGACGAGCAAGCTCGGCCTGTTTTTCTTCTTCGGCCTTGGCCTTTGAAAATTCCTGCGCCTTCTTTTGGCGTATTTCTTCTTGCTGTCTCGACTTTTCTCTCAGAGTCAAATCGGTTTCAATGGCCTGATCAATCTTCCCTAAATAAGCCAGCGTTAATTTGTAATCCGCATTCATTGTCTTGACTTCAGAAAATTTTTGCCTGGCTTCTTCATATTTTTTGTCCAAGAACAAGGCCATGGCTTCTCTATATATGAAGTCCAGATGTTCATCTTTTTTCTTCTTGATCTCTTCATCCGCTTTGATTTGAGCCAGCTCTTTGGCTTTTTTTTGTCGCAGTTCGTCTTCTTCAATCGCCTTTTGCTTCTGCGTTAGAGTGGTATCAATATTCAGATCGATTTTTTTTAAATACATCATAGTCGATTTATAATCAGGGGAAATCATCCGGACTTCTTCAAATTTACCCCTCGCTTCTTCATATTTTTTTTCTGAATACAAAGCCTGGCCTTCTTGATAGGTCGTTTCGGCCTGCTGATCGATCTTCCGTTTTAACTCATCTTGATTCTTTGATAGTTTTTTATTTTGCGATTCTTCTTCCTTGAGACTGGCCTGCTCATCAGATTTTTGTTGCCGTTCCTGCTGTTTTTTTGCTAATTTTTCCTGCTGGGCCGATGCAGCGTGGATATCGCGGTCAATGCGGCTTAAATACGTTGCCGTCGATTGATATCCTGGATTGATCAAATCCAGTTCACGGAATTTATCTTTGGCTTCGGCATATTTTTTTGCTTTATATAATCCAAGCGCTTCACGATAAATCCCATCGGATTTCAATTCTAAATCTTTATCTTTTTTTTCTCCGCGGGACGTTTTTTCTTTGAGAGAAGACTTTAGGGATTCGAATGCCGTTTTTTCTCCTTGAACATTTTCTTGCTCCATGCGCTCAACGCGCATTTGCTGGACGAGGTCTTTCATGCTTTCCTGCTGGGCTCTTTCTTCTTCACGCGATAATTCCCGATCAACCTTTTTTAGATAATCCTGTGTCGCTTTATAATCCGGTAAAACCTTCGCGACTTCTAAAAATCTGTTCTTAGCTTCCAGAAACTTTTTGGTTCGATACAACTCCGTCGCCTGGGTATAGATCGTTTCGGCGTGATTCATCTGTTTGATTGCATCTTCCTCGGACAATTTCGGCTGAATATCTTTAGCCTGAGGACGCGCTTCTGCCTCTTGTGTGTTTTTTTCGTCCTTTTTCTGAACGTGTTTTTCTTTAATCCTGGAGAGTTCAACCTCTTTTTGTTGACGTGCCTCTTGCTGTTGACGCAACTCTTCTTGTCTAGCCTTTTGCGCCGCAATATCGCCATCGAGCCCGCTCAAATATTTAGCGGTTAATTTATAGTCCGGAATCAATTGATTCACCGCTTCAAATTTCCCGCGGGCCTCTTCAAATTTTTTCGTCTGATGCAAATCCAGCGCCTCTTGATACAGCGCGTCCGCATCGTTCTCCAATCGTTTCTTCGCCTCGAGCGCCAAACGCGCTTCTTCTTTTTTCTGGTCTTTTTCGACTTTGATCCGCGTCAACTCCGCTCCTTTTTGTTTGCGGACATCCTCGTCTTTTCTTAATTGTTCCTGCCACGCAGATTCTTCGGCAATATCATGATCGATGCGAGAGAGATACATCACGGTCGCTTTATAAACCGGGATCATCTTTTGGACTTCTTCAAATTTACCCCGCGCTTCTTCAAATTTCTTAATATGGTAAAATGCTAAACCCTGCTGATAGATCGCTTCTGCATCCGTTTCCAATTTCTTTTTTGCCGCCGCGGCCTGTTGGGCTTCTTCGCGTTTTTTGTCCTCTTGCGCTTTAATTCTCGCTAACTCCTCTTCCTTTTGTTGACGGGCGTCTTCCTCCTGTTTCAACTTCGCCTGCCGCGCGTTTTCCGCCGCCATATCCCCCTCAATCCCGCTTAAATACTTATCGGTCGACTTATATTCCGGAATCAAATTCTTGACCGCTTCGAATTTCCCGCGCGCATCCTCAAACTTCTTCGCCTGATGCAACGCCAGCGCTTCTTGATATAATCCGTCCGCGTCCGTTTCCAATTTCCTTTTCGTTTCTGCCGCCTGACGCGCTTCTTCCTTTTTCTTGTCTTCCTCGGCCTTGATTTGCGCCAGCTGCGCTTCTTTTTGTTTTCGGGCGTCTTCTTTTCTCTTTTCATCTTCGGCCTTGAGGCGTGCCATCTCAGCTTCCTTCTGTTTTCGTGCGTCTTCCTCCTGTTTCAATTTCGCCTGCCGCGCGTTTTCCGCCGCCATATCCCCATCAATACGTCCTAAATAATTTCCGATCGATTTAAAATCCGGAATTAAATTCTTAACCGCTTCAAATTTCCCGCGCGCGTCTTCATATTTTTTCGCACCATACATCTCCAACGCCTGCGCATAAAGCCCATCGGCCTCGGATTCCTTCTTCTTTTTTTCCTCCAGCGCGATACGCTCCTCTTCCTCGCGTTTGGCCTCCTCTTCCCTGATCTTGTCGGCGTTCAACTTCAGATTAATCTGCGCGAGATAATCTTTCGTCGCTTTAAAATCCGGCAACATTCCCGAGACCTGGACAAATTTTTCTTTGGCCTCGGCGAATTTATTTTGTTTAAACAAAATCACCGCGTCCCCGTAGATCGGGTAGACCACATCGGTTAATTCGCGTATTCTCGCCCGCTGTTCCGTGTCCAGTTGTTTTTTGCGATCTTCCAGCTGTTTTTTTTGGGCTAAATCTTCTTGAGCTTTCTTTTCGTCAAGTTCTTTCTGCCTTTCTTCAATAATACGTTTTTCCTGCTTTTTGATGCTTTGATCAGTATCTTTTAAATATTTCTGAGTCAATTTATAATTCGGAACAATCCATTCCACCTCTTGAAATTTCTCTTTGGCCTGTACATAATTTGAACTTTCAAACAAAACAATGGCTTTAGAATAATTTGCTTCCGCTTCCCCTTTAACAACCAGTTCTCGTTCACGCTCCTTCTCTTCGATATGTCTCTGCCACTCTTCTTTCTCTTGCTGCCGGGCCAATTCTTCTTCCTTGCGTTTACGCTCGAGTTCTTCCTGAGCTTCTTTATCTTTCTGAATAATTAATTCTTGTTCGATAATTTTAAGATAACTCCTGGTTGCTTTATGCTCTGGGAGCAATTCTTCTACGCTTAAAAATTCCTCTTTTGCTGCTCTATATTTCTTTTGTTTATAAAGCGACACGCCCTCATCATAACTCTTTTTAATTTCTCTATTCCGACCCTCTTCACTCTGTTCTTCTTGTTGACGATGCAGTGTTTCTTCCTTGCGCAAAGCTGTTTCCTGCCGGCTAAACCGATCGGGACTTTGCCGTATATAATCAGACATCTCTGGATGTGAGGTAATTTTAATCGCTTTTTCCCATTCCAACTGGGCTTCTCTAAATTTTCCTTCCTCAAAAAGTTGATTTGCCTTTTCGAAATATAGCCGTGCCTTTTCTTCCCTCAATTGGTTACGCCGTTTCACTTCTTGTTCATGGATTTTTTTGTTGACTTCCTTTATGTTATCTCTGGATTTTTTGATCAACTCTTTCAAATTAACCGTATACCCGTACTTCTTCTTGGCAGGAACATTCTTGGGGGTTGGGATTTCGACACGATCTTCCGGTGACATGACTTGGTCGTTTGATTTAAGTGAAGCGGAAGCTTCTGGGGTGTTCTCGAAAGGCAAAGCATCCCCTCGGGGATCCGTTCCTTCCACCTGAGAGGAATCTCCTTTTTGAGAAGCAACCCCCGAGGTTACGCTTTCGCTGTTTGAAGAATCATCCGGTGATGATTCAGCTAAAACAACTGAAGAAAAAATCAGAACACATAACCAAGAAAGTAAAATTCTTTTTCCAAAAATTTTTATTTTGCAACTTTGATCTGTCATATTTGGGTTATTGTAGCATGGCCTTTTGAGCATCATCTAGTATTTTCTCCAAAATTTTTCTCGATTTTTCGTATTCGCCTTGACGGTAAAATTCCATCGCGCGGTCATAATCTTTTTGCAATTTTTCTTCGAAGGCGATGCGTGTCCGGATGAAATTAGAAACCTCTTCAAACATCAACTGCCCGGTGACAATGATGTCTTTGTAAATCTGCTGGGATAATTCATATTTTTTTAAATCGTGGGCCGATTGCGCCATCTCAAAAAAATCGTTGAGTTGAGCTACGATCGGACTATCCGGCCGGGCCAATTCGTCATTGACCATCTGCCATGCCCACGAAAAAATCTTTTCATCCAAGATCCTTTGCTGGGCACGTTCGATCTCTTCGGGTGTACGATCATACAGTTTGGCGGTTAATCTTAAAAACGGCCCTTGCGCGGTAAAACTCAGATCAGTCAAATCGTCGCTGAAACTCGTGAAATTATATCCCGCGCCCAATTGAGTGAAATCGTTAATCTTTCTTGCGGCTTCAATCAAAAATCCCTGACGGGAATCCTGCGCTTCGACTTGAGTCAAGCGGCGATACTCTCCGCTCACCTGCCAATTGCGGTCGATATTATAATTTAACCGATGAACCATCAACCAAGTTTGGGTCTGGGTGAAAGGAAATCCTTCGACTTGCTCTTCGCCTTTGCGATAAGCGATTTTCTCTGAAATCTGCCAATGGTCTGTTAAATCATAGATGGCCTCACCAGATAAGATATGGGCCCTTTGTTCACCGAGGGAAGCATTGTCGACTTGACCGCTTGGGGATCGTCCGGTTAAGTACGTGTAACGGGCCAATAAATTCAGTTTATCGAGGGATAATGGTCGATAGGCGCCGCCGATCACAATTTGTTTATACTTAGCTTCTACTGAATCGGTTGTTGTATTCGTCGCTTTGGAAAGTTCGGTTTTGACATAGACCGAGGCGTTCGGAGTGAGCCTGCCCTCGACAGAGTTATAAACCAGATATTGATTTTTATCTTGCGAGCCGGAGTCTGAACGTAATTCAATCTTGCTTGAGGCTTTTAGTTTTTCTAAACCGGTTTCGCGGTCCTTATCGACATACCCTAATCCCAGGCTTAACGCGTTTCGGTCGGCTTGTTCACCAGTAAGACTTTGAACTACACCCCGTTCAAACGATCCCGTCGCAGCGAAACGATCGTTCAAATCTCCGGACAGAGCGAAGATGTTCGAATCGGAAATTTCTAACCCGCCTTCCGCATGCTGTCGGGTCAACGATCCTTCAATTTTCTTGCCGTCTTTCTCCCGGATAAGACCGTAACGACTCCCCTCGGTCATCGTATTATTGCTTGATGTTCCAAACACATTGCTCGAACTGAGCCGCAAATCATCCCGCAATTGTTTTTCGCTTCCCACACTGATGGTCGTTGTCTTGCCTGAGCCGGGAGATTCGGTAACATTGACCCCGGAGGTCAGACGCGTTCTGTCATCAACCTCTTTGGTCGCATCAATGCCCACAATTGTTCCCCGTCCAGAAAGAGTGGATTCGGTCAAACCCAGGGTCGTCTTCACAGCGGTTTGGTCATCCACCTGTGTCGTGCCACCGACGGTCATCGTTGTTATTTTCTCGCCTGCGGATTTTCCGGTCACCCCCAAGGATGTCTGCAGTTTCGTCTTATCACTGATCGCAAATTCCGATCCGACGGATGCGATGCCGCCGACTTCTCCGGCCTTGGCGTCGTTAACGATCGTGTAATCTCCCGTGACAGCCAATTTATCGTTGGCCTGGGCCGTTGCGCCGAGACTTGTGGCCGTGCCGGCGGTTCCGACGGTTTCTTTAGCCCTTAACGTGATTTTATCCGTCGCCTTGGCTTCCACACCGATGGAAGTTTGATCATTTTCTTCGCCTTTGATTGTCTGTTGATGTTCCAGGGAAACATTGACTTTGTCGTTTAATTGATAGTCCGCTTTGGCCGCAATAATATCTTCCTCCTTGTTTGTCTCACCGGTGAATTGATCTTTCTTTTCTTTCACTTCCTGATGACGATACTCAGCGGTCAATCGCAATTGTCTCAGTTCATGAATAATCTGCATGGAAGAGGTTGTGGTCTGAGTTGCCCCGACCTGAGATCTCGTCTGGTCGTTGCCATCATCAATGAGAGTCTGGATATCCTGACGGATGGCCAGACGAGTCGCAGGCGTTAGATCATAGGTTGCCTCAAAGCCGGTGAGTTCTTTGCCTTGTTGAGACGTCGTGGCCTGGGTGGAAAATTCATGGTCAATCCATTTATAATAACTGCTCAATCCCAATCGATTGAATAAACGGGCGTCGCCTTTCAGGCCGTAGGCTTTTCCTTGGGCATCGGCGGCGGTCGAAAGCTGGGTAAAGGAAAGACCTCCATCGGTTGAAATAAATGTTCCGCCGGCCTCGGATTTGGACTGGGCGTATTCCCCGACGACCTTGGCGTCTTTTCCAAGGTGAATGGTGGTGTCGGTCCCTTTAATCGTATATTCTCCGTTTTCCTGACTTTCACGCACATAAGTTGCGCCGACGGTTGCATAATCGGTGATCGCCTGCTTGACTCTCGCACCGGCTGTTCCCTCATCAAATTTGCTCTCTGGTTCATATTCGTAGTCCGCAATTACATAAACAGGATTTCCGTTCAACAGCTGACTGGAAATAATAGATGCTGACTCGGCGATCAATTGAACCGGACGCCAGAACAGGATCCGTCCATCATTGTAATCAATCTGATAATCGGCACCATGCTTCATATCTTTTTTGCTAATCACTAATCCGGTGACCTTGTCTCGAATTTCAACAGAGAGTTTATCCGATCCTTCAATCACCGCTTTATGTTTTAGATAATAAAGCGATCCGCCGGTTCCCAGGAATTCGTTGTGCGCGGCTTTCTGCTGGGCGCGGGCGCGGAAAACAACGACCTTGGTTTCCGGCTCGCCGAATTGCGTCGAAGCAAGGCTCTGATAATCGATTTTACCACCGTAGAGCGTGCGACTGTATTGCGCCAATTCCGTATCGGTAAACCCGACGTCATAATTCCCCCATTTCACCGATGATTTATCCCATTCCACCAAGAGATAGAGCATCCCTTGCGTGTCCGTCGCCGAATAATCACGCGATGATTGATCGCCGTAAATCGGATAATATTTATTGGGATCCAACTGACGGAACAATTCTTGTTTTTCTCGATCAGTATCAAAGCTCGAGGAGATCAAATACTTGCCCAAAATCTTCCCTTTCAGGAAATAAGCCATCTTGCCTTCAGACCAAAAGCCTTGTTTGTATTTATCTTCTTGGGTGACTGATTCCACTTGATCCCGGTTGAAGTTATACCCAACCTTGGCATCTCCCATCGCTACAAAAAATAAATAATTCTCGCCGATCTTTAGTTTCTTGGAATACGTCTGGGTCGCGACAGTGTTGCTGACCAGCGAAGGACTCCTTGAGGGCAGGCCAGATCCTGAGGCGAGAAGATCGGCCCCAGGCGCGCCGGAAGAAGGCTGTTCTCCTTCCTGAAGCTGCACTTCGTAATCGCCTTTCGGCAAGATAATCTCCAATTGTTTGGCTTCGGACTGCACCTTTCCGGTCATTAAGTCCCGGGCAGTCAACCCTTGATATTCCGGGATGAAAACCTCGCTATAGGTTTTGCCCGACTTAACGATCCGGGCATAACGTAAATTGGAAGACAATCTGACCAAGCGAACGGTCTCTCCTTCGACCGGGATGGTTTGCTTAGCCAAAATATTTTGTTGGTATTCATTTCCAATCCATTGCCGATAATCATTGATCTGAGATTCCTTCTTTTCTTTCTCTTCTTTGAACTTATCGACTTTATGAAACGGATCTTCCTGCGAGACTGGAATTTCCTTCTCGAGGAATTGAATGGCAATTGGTTTTTCAACGGTTTCATCGATTGCTTTTTCTGCCCCTTGGACGACCAAACGATACACATATTGGCGGTCTTCGCGGATCATCAGTTTGTTCTGATCGCGGCCATCCCAGAAGATCGGATCGTTAATCGTATCCTGATCGCCTTCAAATCGTTTGACAATCCGCTTGGTGTCCTGGTCAAGAACTTCGATTGTCCACTTTTTAATAAAAGGAGCGTAATTCGTAAAAATCCTGAACTCGGCGGGTTGCGGCAATTGGCCATCGGTGAAGGTCAAAGATTCTTTGAACAAACTGACATTCAATCTCGGTTGAGGTTTCGACTGATCTTGAATGACATTGACATTCTCGACGAAATAGGTCTGCTCATGGGTAATGAGCCCTTCTTCTCGCTGCACCCCGAAATTAACTTTGGACAGGATCCCGGGCGTCACATCAACGATCACCACTTTATCCGTCGTCAAATAACTTCCTTCGGGCAGAGAGCGTTCATCCAACCTAAACAAATGCCGTCCAGGGACAAGCCCCGGGAGACTGAACTGGCCGTTTTTATCCGTTGAGACAATCGTTCCGTCTTCCATCACAACGCGGGCATAAGGAATCGGATCTTCGGTGATCGTTTCCCGATCCATATAAAAATATTCCGGTGAATCTTGAATCCCATTCTCGTTTTTGTCCCAGAAGACTTTCCCGAGAACCGTTCCCATATCAAAAAGCGGATCAAGAACGACCTTAACCGTTTCCGTCGCTTCATTCGACATCTTCAGGCCACCGCTATTCTTGGCAACCGCGACGTTTTCATAATTACCGACGGTCGCACCGCTGCCTACGACCAGTTGATACTTCAGGGTTTTTGTCGTCGAGGCTAAGAGCGTTCCCAGATTAAATTGCAAGGGCCGGTGATTCGCCGGTCCGGCAATCGGGACCCCATCCAGGATCACCCGATTTTCGAGATATTTAAATCCTGGCGGAATACGGTCCTCCAGCATCACATCAAACAAATTTTGACTGGTCAAATTCTGAATGGTGATTGTATAGGTTACGACATCCCCCACACGAACTTGCGACTTATTCGCGTCCTTTTCAAGACGAATCGCTTGATTTCCCCCGTCCACCGGCTGATCGATTTCCAGTACGACACCCGCGACGGTAAATGTCTCGCCTTTGGAACCAGTCACCACACTTCGGCCGGACGGGAAAGAGGTCAACTCCGAAGGATAATCATACGCCGCCGCATTGACCGTGAAATAATAATTGCCGTTCGCCGCCAAGAAACTATAGAACCCGTCGCTGCCGGTGGTAACCGGATTGGTATCGCTTGCATCGATATCTACACCCGGTTGAGCTATTGCGCCTGATGACGTATACAGCGTGACCACGGCTCCCTGGATCGGATTATTCGTAACCGAATCAAAAACGACACCAAACGGATCCGTCAACGTCACGTTAAGAATACTGCTGGCCACATCGTCAATCGTAACAGACAAATAATTGACTCCTTTGAGTAATGCCGTCGATAACGTCACGGAATAATTTCCGGAGCCATCGACCGTGCCGGTCCCAACACTTTGCAGAAGCATATTGCCGTTGGCGTCATTGGCCAGGACGTTGATCGATTGTCCGGCCAGACCTTGTCCGGTTAGAGTTGGTTGATCGCCATGAACGCGGTCGCCGTTGGAATGGGAGGTGATCGTTGGGGTCTGATTCGTTGTTGGAGCGGCCACAACCGTCACACTGACGGTCGCCCCGCCATTCGCTCCCACAAAAGGACGCAGAGAATTAGCGCCCAGGGCCAACGCGGTTGAAACCTGAACTCTAAAATTTCCATTCGCATCAATCGTCGTGGTCGCTACGATATTACTGCTACTGTCTTTGATAGTGACGGTGTCCCCTGAATTTCCGATTCCGATAACGGTTGGCAATTGTCCAACGGTCTTCCCAGAAATCGGGACCTTAATTGCAACATTGGCAAAAATCCAATTATTATTATTATTTCCTGAATCCGTACAGTTAAAGCAGGTCACCGTGTTGGTATTCGCGTTAGAATCCTGAACATTTACATAATTGACAAGCTGGGACCCATTCGGGAAGGTAATATCCCAATCATTGGTTGCTGAAGAAGAGAATAGTTTCACCAGATTTCCGCTCGCCCCGGTGACGGTGAAGGTATGATTAACCGTCTGTGTTGTGCCAGCGGTAAAATCGATCTCTTTGCCGGCGGTGGTAATTTTCAGGTCATAGAATGTCGTGTTGCCGGCAATCGTCGCGGTGGTCGTGGTATCCAACGTGACCGTGCCGCTGGAGTGAGTAAACGTTCCCCCGGAATGAGTAAAATCGTCAGCAATCGTAAAGCTGTTCGAACTTCCCGGAGCGGTTAACGTCCCGGAACTGACCACAACTGAACCATTGGCATCGATATTGCCACTGGTGGCGGTCAACGTGCCGCCGTTGACCGTTAATGTTCCAGTCGTCGTTAACGTGTTGGTATTCGTCGAAATATCCAGCGTCCCGGCGGTTACTGTCAAGGCTCCGGCAATCGTCAGGGCATTATTTGTCTGGAATACATCTTTGGTGGCGTTGGGATCGTTCACCGTCAGATTGAAATAATCCGTTGAGCCGAAATCAGGAATCGTAAAGGTCTCCGAGGTTCCATCACCGTCGCCGGTTAACAAGAACGTTCCTGAATTCGAATCGATCGTCGCAATCGAAACGGATTCACTGCCAAACAAACTGACCGTTCCTGAATTATTCAGCGTTCCAGAAACAGTCAAATTTTTGCCGTTTAACGTAACCGTTGCACTGGCCTGAACGGTTAAGTTAGCAATCGTGACCGCGGTGGCTAAAACCGGTTGAGTCGCCACATTGGGAATAATAACGGTATCCAGAGATCCCGGAACAAAGTTGAGATCCCAGTTGGAGGCGGTATCCCAGTCGGTTGAGGCCGAACCATCCCACGTAACAGTTGCCGCCGCGAAATTCCAATTGGTGTTATTGAGGGAATTTGTTGATGTTGAATGGGCATAAAGTGTTTGACCGCCGCCGGCATTATTATCCTTCACATCCAGATAATTCAGGTTCTGCGTTCCTCCGGCTTGTAAGGTCAGTCCCGCCTGGGTTCCGGGATTATCGCTGCGTAACGATAACAACTGGCCCGAAGCCCCCTGCAGAGTCAGGTTATTCGTTACCGTTTGAGTCGTGGCATCATCAAACGTTAACGTCGCCGCCGCGGTCACGGTTTTGTTCAAATTGTAAAAGGTCGTGTTCCCCGTCAATGTTTGGTTAAATCCATCCAGCGTAACCGTCCCCGAGGAGCTGGTGAATGTCCCCGAGGAATGCGTAAAGTCTCCGGCCACCGTGAATGTTTTGTTAAGTGTCGGTGCCGTAAACGTTCCGGAACTGATAACCACCGCACCATTGGCGTCGATATTGCCGTTGGTCGCCGTGAGTGTACCGCCGTCAACGGTCAGCGTGCCGGCGGTGGTGAGGGTATTAGTATTAGTCGAAATGTCCAAAGTCCCGGCCGTCACATTAAGGGTTCCAGCGATCGTAAGGTTGTTATTGGAACGGAAGGTATCTTTAACGGCACTTGAATCATTTATGACGACATTATAATAATCAGTGGTCCCAAAATCAGGTATTGTAAAATTTTCACTGACCCCGTCATTATCACCGGTGAATTTAAAAGTCCCGCTATCAGAATCAATGGTTGTAATACTCACCGTCTCGCTTCCGAACAACTGGATCGTCCCTTGATTGGAAAGCGTTGAAGAGACGGTCAGATTTTTACCATTTAACGTGACCGTTGCGCCGGAGTTCACGGTCAAATTCGTGATGGTCACATTGGTGGCTAAGGTCGGCTGGGTCGCCACATTAGGAATCACGACGGTATCCGATGCCCCCGGAACAATCCCCAAATCCCAGTTCGCCGGCGTATTCCAGTCGGTGGAAGCGGATCCATCCCATGTGTAGGTCCCCGCGCCAAAAATCCAGTTCGTGTTATTTCCGGAATTAGTCGACGTGCTTCCAGCGACAAGCGTGACACCATTTCCGGCATTGGAATCCTTGACATCCAGATAAGAGATCGTCTGCAACCCTCCCGACTGCAAAGTGATCCTGGCCTGAGTACCAGGATTGTCGCTGCGGATGGCAAGCAGTTGACTCGAGGCCCCCTGCAACGTCAAACTATTGACAATCGTTTGCTCTCCGGTGTCATCAAATGTGAGCGTATCGGCAGCGGTGACGATCTTGCTGAAATTATAAAAAGTCGTCGAACCGGAAAAATCTTGATTCGTTCCATCGAAGGTAACCGTGGCGCTCCCATGGGTGAAGGTTGCCGAATTGCTCCAATCGCCGGCAACGGTCAGGTTCTGGCCGTTCGCATCAAAAGTTCCGGTGGTGTTTGAAAAATTCCCATCAATGTTTACGGCATTGCCGGTTAATTGCAGCGTCCCGGCCCCGGAATGAGTGAGGTTATAAAACAACTTACCAACGGCGATTCCGCTGGAATTCAAGGTTTGAGTCCCGCTCGATTTCTTAAAATCAATCGTCCCGGTGTTGGGGGTATAGGTCCCGCTTGAATTATCCCAAGTTCCAGAAAGTTTAATTGTCCCGGTTGTTGTTTGGAGCGTCCCCTGATTCGTGATATCGCCGGCGACATCGAATGTGCCCGTGTTAACCTTCAAACTTGAACCACTGGGAATTGTTAAACCTGCGGCATAAACCATTTCTGTACTGAGGATCAAAAGAAAAAAGAAGACTCCTCGGGAATAAGACGTTGAACGAACTATTCCTTGATGGCAAAAGTTCATCAATGGATTGTAAATTGCTTTTTCTCCTCTATGAAAAACAGCCTGACAAAAATGGGTCTCAGAAATGAACAATAATCCTACCCATTATATATATTTACTAAGCTATATATTAAAAGAATAAAAAGCTTATTCAATAAATCTTTAAATTTTTTCTGAACTATTTTTTTTTGATTTCTGTCGGTGCGGGACGGAGATAGGATAAAAGAAAATCCCCGCTAAGCCCTTCGTCACTGCTAACCACAATCAACACCGACTGCGCATCCAGGGGATAACTGACGTACAGTTCATATTGATCAGTCTCCGGAAAGACGGCATTGATAACATCAAAACGCAGGGATTCTCTGGCGGTTAATTGATTAGCGGCGGGGACTGTCGCGGCCGTCGGAGTGGTGTCGATATTTTGGCAGGTGGGGCTGGTGCCGGTGATGGTCATCGCATTGCCCAGCGTAAACGTCGCCTTGGTCGTGCAGGTCCCGGTACACCAAACGCTGGTCACGGCATCATTAAAAAATCCCTTCGAAAAATCATCATTGGCCGCGGTGAGGTTCTCAATAACAATACAACGCGGGGGTTCATAAGCAATCATTCTTTTTTGCCCCGCCATAATAAATCAGTTGATCGTTGATTGTATCAACGGCGATTGGGCCTGCCGCGCTCACCGTTGGGCCGGTGCGAGCGATCCCCTCGACACCACCTGCAGTGTCGAGGAAGGACTCGTCCTCCCGATATCCCCCCAACACCCATTCAAACACCTCTCCAATATCTCTAATTCTCCACAAAACTGGTTGTCTGATACCATTTGGTGCCATCCGAACAGACACGGAGACTATCATCCTTGCCGCCCCTCACCCTGAGATTAGCAGCTCCTTCGGAAGCAAAATTACTGTTGTTATCCAGGGTAATATCGTTGAGGGTACCCACATTGATGACAACCATACAGCAGCCCTGATTGGCACTGGCGTTGGTAAAGGTATTGGTCGTATTGGTTGTGACACTGCTGGATGCGGTGATCCGTTTGATGGTGCCGCAGGCATTGGCGGTAATCGTTGCCGCGGCCGAGATCGTTTCTGTAGCGGGAGGACTGACAATAAATTTTTGAATGGGATTGCTCGTTCCGATCCCCACATTGCCGCTGGAATCAATCACAAATCTCGTACTGGTATCAACAGCCGTTGTCCCGATCTTAAACTTATCACTGTCCCCGTCATCCACCCCCAGCGTAAACGTACTTGTCCCCGACAACTGAAACGCAATCGCCGGATCACCATCGGAAGCCGTATTATTGATGTCCATCCCCCCTGCTGATGGAGAACCCAGGATCACAAGGGGGTGGGTAGCTGGCTGGGTTGTCCCGATCCCCACATTATCCGTTGAAGTTGAGAGGTACACATTCGTTCCGCCATCGGTCCACCCGCCCGATAGACCCGTTAACCCCGACCCGTCTCCCACAAAAGCGGTGGCCGTGACGGTTCCCACCACATCCAGTTTGCTGCGGGGGGATGTCGATCCGATCCCCACATTGTTGTTATCCCCTTCCTCCACCAACACCCCCGAATCCACATTAAAATCATCCCCCGCATCTGACCCCAGAGGAAAATTCTCTCCGCCGGTTCCGGTCGGGATCGCATAAATGGTTGAGATCATCACCCCACCCATCAACCCTAAAACCAAAAGATAAAAAATTTTTCTCATCAAGCAATCATCCTCAATTAGCTGATTTCAAAGCGATCGCATCCCAGGCCGTCCCATTACAGCAAACCAGAACGGCATCGTTAGGGTCTAGACCCACATCTAAATTATCGGCGGTAACAAAATTATTATTCTTATCCAAAGTGATTGTATCCGTGCTGTCGGTGTTGATCACCATCATACAACAACCGGTTAAATTACCCGTGGGGGCCGTGAAGGTATTGGATGTGCTGGTTGTGACATTGCCCGAAGAATTGATTCTTTTAATGGTTCCGCAGGCATTGGCGGTGATCGTTGCCCCGGAGGCAATCGTTTCAGCAGCCGGGGGAAAAACGACAACCCGTTGCTGGGGTTGATCCGTTCCAATCCCCACGTTGCCATTTGCATCAATCACAAAATAGGTGCTGGTATCCACCGCAGTTGTCCCGATCTTGAATTTGTCCCCATCACCGTCATCCACCCCCATCGTGAATTGTGCGGTTCCTGACAGCTGAAACGCGATCCTCGGGTCGCCATCCGCTGCGGTATTATCGATAAGAATGCCGATCGATCCGCTTGTAGGGCTTTCCACATCCAGTTGTGTGCTGGGCTGGGTTGTCCCCACCCCCACATTATCCGTCGAGGTCGTCACATACACGTTCGTTCCTCCATCGGTCCAGCCCCCGCCCGATATGCCCGTTAACCCCGACCCATCTCCGGAAAAAGCCGTAGCCGTCACTGTTCCCACCACGTCCAGTTTGCTGCGGGGGGATATCGATCCGATCCCCACATTGTTATTATCCCCCTCCACCACCAGCACCCCCGAATCCACATTAAAATCATCCCCCGCATCTGACCCCAGAGGAAAATTTTCTCCGCCGGTCCCGGTGGGGGCCGCATGAATCATCCTGGATGGGATGACAATCAAGATGAATAAAACCAATAGAAAAAAAATCCTTCTCATCAATAGAACCCTCAATCCATCACGCCCTTCCCCTGCACACCTGCTGCGCTAATTATTCGAAAATGGCGCTATCTGATACCAAAACGACCCGTCCGAACAGATATAAATACCGTCATTGGGGCCTAAGGCGATATTACCACCTGTATTTGTCTTAAAATTCGTATTCGCATCCAAGGTGATTGTGTCGGTACTGTCAACGTTGATCACATCCATACAGCAACCGGCGTAGGTGCCATCAGGGGCGGTAAAAGTATTCGTTGTATCAGTTGTAATGCTGCCCGAAGAATTAATCCCCTTGACGGTGCCGCAGGCATTAGCGGTAATCGTTCCCCCTGAGCCGACCGTTTCGGTGGCCGGCATCGAAGCGATAAATCCCTGAATCGGATTGTCCGTTCCGACCCCCACATTACCGCTGGAATCAATCACAAATCTCGTACTGGTACCAATGGCCGTTGTTCCGATCTTGAATTTATCTCCATCACTATCATCCACTCCCATCGCATACTGGGATGTTCCGGATAATGCAAAAATAACCACCGGATCCCCGTCCGCTGCGGTATTGTTGATGTCGATCGCCCCTGCCGAGAGTGTCCCCTCGATATCAAGCTGAGTTGATGGCTGAGTGGTTCCGATCCCCACATTATCCGTCGAGGTCGTCACATACACATTCGTTCCGCCATCGGTCCACCCGCCAATGGATAGGCCCGTTAACGCCGACCCGTCTCCCACAAAAGCAGTGGCGGTCACAGTCCCCACCACGTCCAGCTTGCTGCGGGGGGATATCGATCCGATCCCCACATTGTTGTTATCCCCTTCCTCCACCAGCACCCCCGAATCCACATTAAAATCATCCCCCGCATCTGACCCCAGAGGAAAATTTTCTCCGCCCGTCCCGGTGGGGACCGCATGAATCATCTTGGCGGGGATGCCAATCAAAATGAACAGAACCAATAGAAAAAAAATCCTTCTCATCAATAGAACCCTCAACCCATCACGCCTGCGCTAATTATCACTTCTGCTCAACTCAATCCACACATCATCGTTTAAATCATACATCAACATCAAAGTATCGTATTGCCCCATGGTAAACGACACCCCCCCCGACAACTGCAGCCCCGTCCCATCCTCGAACTTCACCGTATTGGTATCACTCTCGCCTTTTAAAATCACAATCTGCCCATCACCACTGCCATCGGCAATCTGCGGATTGGCGGTGATGTCAACCGCCCCGCCGCTTCCCTGGATGCGCATGATGGTATTGGTGACCGTCACCCCCCCGCCAGCGGTAATACTTGTCGCCGAAGCAGGCGTGAAAGAGGTCGTCGTGTTCACCTCGAGCAGTGTATCCGGGTTGATCGTCCCGATCCCCACATTGCCGTTATCAAGAATAGTTATCTTCGCGCTTCCCGCCGAAGTCTGCCATTGCGTGTTGATGCCGGTCGAGGAGCCGTTGCCGGCAATCGTCA
The DNA here is from genome assembly GCA_023247705.1 of Candidatus Omnitrophota bacterium. GTDB lineage: Bacteria > Omnitrophota > Gorgyraeia > Zapsychrales > JAHFFX01 > JAHFFY01. Next base: position 17,534 of record JAHFFY010000050.1, read on the forward strand.
ATTTGGCATTGGAGGCTAAGGTCGTTGTACCGATTCCGACATTATCACCGACGGTTGTTACATATACATTCGTCCCGCCATCGGTCCAGCCCGTTGATCCACCGCTACACCCTGCGCCACTGCAGGAACCCATATACACCGTCCCGTCGACTTCCAAATCCCCCTCCACATATAATTCTCCCGAAGCCAACGCATTGCTGTCGGTGCCTGCCCCCGTCCAGATCCGCACCTCATCGTTACGCGCATCTAAAATGCCGGTCGGCGCATCGGTCCCGATCCCCACATTCCCATTCCCATCTATCGTCACACGGGTACTCGCATCAATCGCCGTTGTCCCGATCTTAAACTTATCACTGTCCCCGTCATCCACCCCCAGCGTAAACGTACTTGTCCCCGACAACTGAAACGCGATCCGCGGATCACCGTCGCTCGCTGTATTATTGAGGTCAATCCCATCGCTCGATGCCGAACTTTCTAGATCCACTTGCACGCTTGGGTTCGTTGTCCCGACTCCGACATTTCCTCCTGCATCAACAATAAACGGAGACGCATCACCCACCCCATTATCATCCACTCTAAATAAATTCTGACTCGCCGTACTCGAAATATTCAACAATGAATTCGGCTGGGTCGTCCCCACCCCCACATTATCCGTTGATATCGTCACATACACATTCGTCCCGGCATCCGTCCACCCGCCGGCTGCGGTGATTCCGGTCAACTGCGACCCATCACCGTAAATCGTTCCATCCACTTCCAAGTCCCCTTCCACATATAATTCTCCCGAAGCCAACGCATTCGAATCCGTCCCCGCTCCCGTCCAAATCCGCGCTTCATCACCACGCACATCCAATATTCCCGTCGAAGCTGTTGTCCCGATCCCCACATTCCCATTCCCATCAATACTCAATCGTGTGCTCGCCGTGATCGCCGTTGTTCCTATTTTAAATTTATCACTATCCGCCCCATCGGTTC
>JAHFFY010000051.1 GCA_023247705.1 Candidatus Omnitrophota bacterium
ATGATGTTTTAAAAGACATTGAAGTTCAGCATATTAATATTTTAAAGTAAAATTTTTGAAGAAAATGGATCATGCTTGAAAGAACGGACCGTTTCTTACTGAGCCATTGCGATCAGAGATGTTCCAATGGAAGTGGCCCAAATTTTCATCAAACAGCACAGGGGGCAAAAAAAAGGTGCCAGGCAAATAAAGAAAGGAAATGCCCGTTTTCTCGAGAGCCATAGTGATGATAGAAGTTGCAATGGAAGTGGCCCCAAGTCGATGGAAGTCTTTATTATGCTGTTTTACAAAAAACAAAAAGGCGACGAGCGAAACAGCGATCCTTTTTCCTTTTTGCAAAACAGCATGTCTATTAAAAAGTCCCTGTGCTTGAGAAACATCACAGGGGGCATTCTCCTTGCAGTCGAATGCCAAGCCCCGGGGTTGTTTTGTTCGGGGCTTTTACTTTTTAACGATCAGTGGTGCGTGATCTTTGAGTGCGCCAAGAAGCGTACAAAACCTGGTCGGTGAAAATCCGAACTATGTAAAGGCTAGCCACCGGCATAGAACTGAATTCTGCAGCTACGAAGGCAACAGAGTAGCTGAAGCCAGAAGGAGGAATATATCAGGCTGTAATGTAAATGAACCGATAGAGCTCCGAAATCACAATTAGCTGTTCAAAGAAGCTGAAGGCAGCATGTCCTATGGTAAAAAAGAAAAGGTGAATCATAGGATACCCGCCGGAGTCGGAGAGGACGGCATGATACAAAGGGTTTTGTATGAACTTGGGAGGATCCAATACGTTTCCGAGAAGCCATCAACAAATCGAAGAGATAAGAAGATGGTAAGGCGTGTTGGAGTTCGGACTAACCCATAGTAGAGTCAAGCGAGGTAACGACTCGTAAGTTTTTTAAAAAAAGAAAGCTGCTTGAAGGGGTTAGGTGTAAATCGAAGAGGACTAAGGAAACAGGATGAACTATTAAAAAGTCTGTAATCGTATGTTCCAAAAATTTTGAAGTTTATTCCAGTCATCATAGAGTCATTTCCCCTTTAAATTTCTTAAATTCTCGGCTTCCCTAAAAACAAGTTGATCATTCATCAACCAAACAAAAGGAGCCGAAATGAAGTTCAGACGTAAGATTTTTGTATTAGGTGTATTTTTTTTATCAACCTTCCTTAATAGCGCCAATGCCTCAGTCATCATTAACGAACTGTTAGCCGATCCACCCAGCGGGATCACCGGTGATGCCAATCATGACGGCGTTGGATCGACAACGCAGGACGAATTCGTTGAACTGCTTAATTTATCTTCCAGCCCGATTAATATTTCAGGATGGTTCATTAATGACGCCATCAGCAAAAGGCATACGTTTCCGGTTGGCACAACCATGTTGGCCTATCAATATCTGACGATTTTTGGCGGCGGGTCGCCTAATTTGCCGGGAATCAATTTTCAGTTGGCCTCGAGCGGGACATTGAGTTTGAATAATACGAATGAGCAGGTTTTTCTTTATGATCAAGGCGGTCATTTAATCGATCATGTTTCTTATGGGGCTGAAGGCGGAAAAGATCAATCGTTGGTCCGTTTTCCGGAAGGGACCGGCAGTCAGTTTGCGTTGCATGCTTCGATCCCCGAGGCTAAAGGAAAACGTTTTTCTCCCGGAACAAAAATCACCGGAGAGACCGCATTTCAAACGGCCACCGCAGTTCCGGAACTTCCGGGATGGATGTCGTTTGTCATGGGGGGCGGAATTTATTACCTGCGCAGGAAATTAATGATAGCGTTTGTCTGACAGAGGCCCATGTCAAGAGGGTTTCAGATCAATCAAGAGACAATGATCTGTGTATTATTCTGACTTTTAATTTGACAAAGCTAAGAATTAAGGTTACGATAAACCAATTTTTGAGAGGAGCCAATTTTTTTTTGATAGATTTAAACTGCGGCATTCTCTATTGGGCGGGGTAAGACGCAGGGATTCATTTCCCTTCATTGTTTTTCAAACGAGATGTTTGATAAAATCCTAAAACTTTTTAAAAAAGAACCGAACCCGGTTCTTGCGAACCGGTTGATCCTTTTCATTGATGACAGCGAGATTGACCGTAAGGTCGTTGAGAAGATCCTCACGAAAAGGAATTTCCGCGTTATCTTGTCGGTCGATGGGGAAACCGGTTTGGAGACGGCGCGCAAGGAAAAGCCTGATCTGGTGCTGCTCGATATCTCTCTCCCCGGAATCAACGGGATTGAGGTGTGCAAACGCCTGAAAAAGGATGACACCACCAAACACATCCCGGTTATCTTTTTGACCGGGATGGACACCCCTAAAAATCTGATTGATTGTTATGAATACGGCGCGGAAGATTTTCTGAATAAAAATATTCCGCCCAAACTTTTGATTAAACAGATCGAGTTGACCCTTCAGGAACACGACGCCACCACCAGCGGCTAATTCGACCACTTCCCATCCGCAATTCTTTTTTTTCATCACGGTGAATGAGTTGAACGCATTGACTCTTCATTGTCCCCGGAAGCCTGTCCATGGGAAGGCAAACGGTTGACATTTATAGGGATCTCTTTATAATGTTACGGCATGAAACCGTACGAATTGATCGATCATACCGCCGATATCGGGATCAAGGTGAGAGGGAAGACCTTAGAAAAACTTTTTAATAATGCGGCGGTAGCGATGTTTGACATTATGGCCAAGCCGTTTCCTCTCCCGGCTAAGGCCGTCGTGAAGCGTTTCCGGATCACGGTCAAGGCCCAGGACCGGACCGAATTGTTGATCCGCTGGTTGAACGAACTTTTATTTTTATCTGAAACCCAAAAGATCATTTTTTCGCACCTGAAGTTTAAAAAATTTTCTGACACTGGTCTCGAAGCCCAGGCGCAGGGGATCGCCCGCAAACATTTTGCCATGCAGGTTGAAATCAAAGCCGTGACGTATCATGAATTGATGATTGAAGAGAAGAATGGGTTTGAGGCACAGGTTATATTTGATGTTTAGTCGTTTGCGAGTTTCCGAGTTTAACGAGTTATCGAGTTGGTTGTCCGATTGACCTACATACTATCTTGGGTAAGGAAAAGGCCAATAAAAAACATTTAACCCGCTAACCCGTTGAACTCGTAAAACTCGCAACCCATAAACTATGGAAACAACTCAAATCCCTTTAGAACAACTCGACCCCTACCGCTACCAAATCCCTTCCTCTTATAAAGAGGGGATGCGGGTGCCGGGACGGATTTATACCAGCGATCGATTATTGAACGATATTTTGAAAGATAAAGCGTTGGAACAGGTCGTGAATGTCGCTCATCTGCCCGGGATCGTCGGGCAATCCATGGCCATGCCGGACATGCATTGGGGATACGGTTTTCCCATCGGCGGGGTCGCCGCCACCGATCCGAAACAAGGCGGCGTGATTTCGCCCGGAGGTGTCGGTTTTGATATCAATTGCGGGGTGCGGTTTATCCGGACCAATTTCAAACAAGAGGAGATCCAGGATCGCCTTAACGATTTGGTCGCGACTTTATTTGATTTTGTTCCTTCTGGGTTAGGGTCCAAAAGCGGTTTGCGTTTGAACCAAAATCAGGTCAAGCAGGTTCTGGTGAAAGGATCGCGCTGGGTTGTTGAAGAAGGATTCGGGACGGCCCATGATCTGGATGCCACCGAAGATTACGGGGCCATTGCCGGCGCCGACCCGCAGGCGGTTTCCGATCGCGCGTACGAACGGGGCAAGTGTCAGGTGGGAACGCTTGGATCCGGAAATCATTTCCTGGAAGTTCAGGTGGTTGATCAGATCTTTGATGAAGACGTTGCCCGGGACCTGCATCTTTTTAAAGGACAGGTCGCGGTGATGATCCATTGCGGATCGCGCGGGTTGGGTTATCAGGTCTGCGACGATTATTGTCATTCGATTGGTCATTGTTTAACGAAATATCATATTGAAGTCCCTGATCGGCAGCTCGCCTGCGCGCCGGTAGAATCCCTGGAAGGGCAGGAATATCTTTCGGCCATGCGCGCAGCGGCGAATTTCGCCTTTGCCAACCGGCAGTACATCATGCATCAGACGCGCAAATCATTTGAAAAGGTGTTCCGCAAGAATTGGGAAACGATGGGGATGCAGTTGATTTATGACGTCGCGCACAATATCGCCAAAATTGAAAAACATAAACTCGCTAACGGCCGTGAACGTCCGCTGTGCGTGCATCGCAAGGGCGCGACCCGTGCCTTTCCTCCGGGACATCCGGAGCTGGCCCCGCGGTTTCAGAAGATCGGCCAGCCGGTGATTATCCCCGGAGACATGGGGCGGGCGTCGTACTTATTGATCGGGGTGGAAAGCGCCGACGAAACATTTTATTCTTGTTGTCATGGCGCCGGGCGGGTCATGTCCCGATCGAAGGCGACCAAGATGTTTAACGTGAAAGATGTGTTGGCCGATTTAGAGTCCCGGGGAGTGGTCATCCAGGCCCAATCCAAAGCAACGATCGTGGAAGAAGCCTCGGGGGTTTATAAAGATGTAACCGAGGTCGTGGATGTCGTGGCGCAGGCCGGACTCTCCAAAAAGGTGTGCCGGATGCGGCCGATTGGGGTGGTGAAGGGATAGGTTATTCATCTTTCGTCAGTTAAGACACATTTAAAATAAAATTTAATCACGCAATGACAATAAGGAATGATAACGTATAGATAAGGGAGGAAGGATGTTAGATATTAAATTAATCCGGGAAAATTTTGATCTGGTCCAGGCCGGGCTCAAGGCCAAAAACGTCAAGATCGATCTTGATGAATTGGTCACGCTGGACAAAGAACGGCGGGCCCATTTGACCAAGGCCGAGGAGTTACGCAGCAAACAAAACGCGGCCAACGATGAGATCGCCGGGCTCATGCGTGAAAAGAAAGACGCCAAAGATAAAATCCAGGCGATGAAAGCGATCGCCCAGGAAGTTGGTCAAATGGAACCGGTCATCAAGTACCTGGAAACCCGGATCGAGAAGATCCTTTTGGGCCTTCCGAATATTCCGCACGCGAGCGTTCCGGTCGGCGCGCCGACCCTAAACAAAGAAATCCGTAGCTGGGGCACGCCGCGCAAATTTAATTTTAAACCCAAAACCCATTGGGAAATCGCCGAGGCGCTCGATATCATCGATTTCAAACGCGCCACCAAGATCACCGGGTCGAATTTTATTCTTTACAAAAAAGACGGCGCGCGTCTGGAGCGGGCCATGATTAATTTTATGCTGGATTTGCATACCCGCGAACACGGCTACACGGAAGTGTTTCCGCCGTTTTTGGTCAACCGCGCTTCGATGACCGGCACCGGACAGCTTCCCAAAATGGAAGAGGATATGTACAAGCTGCCGGAAGAAGATTTGTTTTTGATCCCCACCGCCGAAGTCCCGGTCACCAACATCCATCGCGATGAAATTCTCAATGAAGAAGAACTGCCGATTTATTACACCGCCTACACCGCGTGTTTCCGCCGGGAAGCCGGTTCATACGGAAAAGACACCCGCGGATTGATTAGGGTCCATCAGTTCGATAAAGTCGAGTTGGTGAAATTTGTCAAACCGGAAACCTCTTACACGGAACTGGAAACGCTCGTTGGAAACGCCGAAAAAGTTTTTCAGCTGCTGGGATTGCCGTACCGCGTGATCATGCTGGCCAGCGGGGATTTGAGTTTCGCCGCTGCGAAGTGTTACGATATCGAGGCCTTTGCCGCTGGCGTTGATAAATGGTTGGAGGTCTCGAGCTGTTCCAACTTCGAAGATTTCCAGGCCCGGCGCGCCAATATCAAATTCAAAGGCAAAGAGACCAAAAAGCCGACCTTCGTTCACACCTTAAACGGTTCCGGCATCGCGCTGGCGCGGGCGGTGGTGGCCATTCTGGAAAATTATCAAACCGAAAACGGCGAAGTCGAAATCCCAACGGTCCTCCAGCCGTACATGAACGGGCAGAAGAAGATTGTTAAATAATTCTTCGGATTTATGTAAGAATGAAACGTTGAGAGTCAACCTTGAGCCAAGTATCGAATGGGTTGACAGCTGTTGGTTTGGATGTTACTATTGAACGTTTTTTCCCGACGATCCTGTGGGGAAAACGTCCGCCTTCGGCGGAAAGCATATATGGATTTGATGTAGGAGAGGTGGCTGAGTGGTTGAAAGCGGCGGTCTTGAAAACCGTTATGGACCGTGAGGTTCATCTTGGGTTCGAATCCCAACCTCTCCGTAAGTTGGCGAAAGTTCTCCCGCATTTTCTGGATATTTATTATTGTATGCGGGACCCCGCCCACCATAAGAAAAAATTAGAGATGGCAGGGGAAATCTCTACCTCTCCGCCAGGCTTCGTCTTGGGAACTAACAGACCGCAGTGGGACTACGCTTGGCTTCTAAGAAAAGCCTGGCATAAACTTTGAAGTCAGGCGAAGTTGAACACGATAAGTATTCAACGAAGACTGACCTCTCCGTATTGCTTTGGATTTGCTTAATGTTTGACTGTTTTTATGTATTTTCTCTAAATCGTTTAGGTGTAGACTGACCGCCTGAATCAACAAAACATCTCATCTCTTTTTTTGCGTTCATTGCAGCCATGAAAAATATCTCAATCGTCAATTTTAAAAATATCTTCCATAAAATTTTTGTCCTGTTTATGACAATCGCCTTTTGGGCGAATGGTATTCTGCCTCTATCTGCTCAAACCGTTTATGACTTGCCTGTCCCCGGCACGATGGTCCGTCCCAGCCCGGGGTTTACCCCGGCTTTGATCTGCGGCATTAAGATTGACCACCAACAGCCGTTTCGTTTTGATTTTATCATCGACAGCGCCGATGCCGATCTGCAGGGTAAAGAATTAGAAAACGAATCCAGAAAATTGATCAAATATTTCCTCTCCTCCTTGACGACTCCGGAAAAAGAACTCTGGGTGAATCTTTCTCCTTATGAGAAAGAGCGGATTATCCCGCAGGATTTTGGTCAAACCGAAATGGGTCGGGACCTGTTGGGGCAGGACTATATCCTAAAGCAGCTGACTGCGTCTCTGGTCTATCCTGAGGATGAATTGGGAAAACAATTCTGGGAAGAAGTTTACGCGAAGGCCTACGCCCAGTATGGAACGCAGGAGATCCCGATCAATACGTTTAACAAAGTCTGGATCATCCCTGACCAGGCGATTGTTTATGAACAGGGCGAGTACGCGTTTGTTGCCCAGAGTCATCTCAAGGTCCTGCTTGAACAGGACTATCTGACTCTTACGAAAAATCTAGGCGTAAAAGAGATCGGGACGAACCGACTCGAAACAGGAGATGTGCAACAGCTCAGCGATCTTTCTTCGCAGATCGTCCGTGAGATCGTTTTGCCGGCCATCGAAAAGGAAGTTAATGAAGGTAAGAATTTTGCGCCGTTAAGACAGATCCAGAATTCGCTCCTTTTGGCTATCTGGTACAAAAAGACCCTCAAAGAAAGCCTGCTGGGACATATTTATGTGGACCAGAATAAAATCAAAGGCATTGAATTGGGAGATAAGCAGGTCAAACAGAAAATTTATTCGAAATATCTCGAAGCGTTTAAAAAAGGGGTCTACGATTATATTAAGGAAGATTATGATCCTGTTTCTCGAGAGATGATCCCGCGTAAATATTTTTCTGGTGGATACACCACTTTCCTCCCGGAAGGCAATTTGGAAGAACGGACCAAGGTGATTAAGGACATTTCCGAAATTCCGGATGAGGATACTAGGAACAACTTTCAACATCATATGCAGGAGATTACTCAAGGAGGATCCAAAATCTATAAGGTATCTGTGGATTTTTCCCGGGTCAATCATGAAGAGTATCATCAGGACGGAAGGTTCCTCAACGTGATGGAGGCCCGTTACCGAAAACAAGAACTGGCCAAAGGAAGAGCCCCTTTCGATATTGAAACTGAAATAAAATCAGCGAGAGAGGCTCAAAGGGATTTAGCAGTGGTCCCAGATTATGTCTCAGACGATGGAATTAGTGTTTATCTGGATGCGTTTTCGACGGATCACGCCGGACGAAACAGGAGGTCTGTTTATGCCCGTTCTCCGGAAAAAGCAGCACATGAGTTGGCGGAGTTGAGGTTGTGGGAAGGGTATGTCGTTGATCAAGGGATCGCTTCCCGAGAAGAGGTGTTAGCCGGTCTGATGGGAACGCGCTTGCGGGCGTGGTCTAATGACCTGTCTGTGTCGGTGACGGAAAGATTAAAGAGACAGAATAGCCTTATTGTCCACGATAATGAAATCCATAGAGAGGGATTGAAAGCGGAAGGAAAACCGCAAGAAGCCAGCGCGTATGCCGGTCCGCGGTTATTGCAGAAACCTTTAGATAATTTTGATATCACCATCAAGAGCTCCGGGGTAAACGCTTCTGAGGAAAAGATTTTTTCTGGGCAACGAAACAAAAAAGTCCATATTATTGGGGCGACTTCTTTTCTGGGGCGAAAATTATATGAAGTATTCAAAGGCCAGTTCCGGGAAGTGGTCGGGACAGGGTTCCAAAAGGGGCAAGATCTAGGGTTCCCCCAGTTGGACATGACATCCGAAGATTCGGTCAGACGATATTTTCAAGATGTTTCTGAAGACGATCTGGTCGTTTATGCGGCCGGATGGACTGATGTTGATAACGCTCTGGCTGAAAGAACCAAAGTCGATGCCGTGAATGCCGACGCGGTGGGGCTGATTGCCAAGTACTTTCAGGGTAAGTTTGTTTATATCTCGACCGATAATGTCTTTGACGGCAACAGTATTGAGCCATATACCGTGACATCGAAAACGGAACCAGCTAACTATTATGGACGTTCCAAATTGCAGGGGGAACAGATCACCTTAAGTCAATTTACCCGGGTCGCTCCTTTGATTTTACGTCTAGGTGAACTATATGGATTCAGCGGGGTGGAAGACCGGATGACCTTTGGCCGGAGAGTCATCAATGCGCTTGAGGCCGGTCAATCTATCAAAGCAGATTCCGAAAGCTGGAAAGGGCCGATCTTGATTGATGACGTGGCGGAAGGTTTATTGAAATTGTTGGATGGTCAAGCGCAAGGGGTCCATCAGATGAATGGGCCGGAAAAGTTGACAAAATATTTATGGGCGCAAAAAATTGCGGCGGTCTGGTCAGAGGCCACCGGTGGCAATCCGAGTCAGATTCTTCCCGAAAAAGCAACATACAAAGAACCTCGTCCGAAAGACAGTTTTATGCTGAACGATTTGGAATCAAGGAGCGTGGAAGAAGGAACCCTGGAGATGTTAAAACAGATGGGGCTTGCAGGAGACCAGCGGATCCCGAATGATTTGGTTTCCATTGGAATCAGTATCGGCGGAACGAAGATTGGCGTTGGGCTTATTTCCGGGGCAGGGATTCTGACGAAACGGTTGGAGGAACTGAAATGGCGTGAGGTCTACGGGCAGGAAGCAACCGCCGGGCAAATTGTCCGCGGGGTTATGCAGAAAATTGAAGAGGCCTTGGAAGGACTTGACGATATTCACCGGGTGGTCAAAATCGGGATCGCTTTTGCCGGACCGGTTGATTCACAAAGCGGTGTGGTGGGGACGCCGTTTCCGACACCTAATCTTCCTTTTGATCATTATAACTTGGTGAAGGAGATCGAGCGACAATTTGCCGAATTCATCAAATCGAAATATGGTCCGGATAAGCAGGTCCCGATTCAAGTGCAGGTCTACAACGATAGTCATGCCGCGGTATTGGGGGAATTCAACAAGAGCGGAACCAGAGGAAAAGACGGGATGGCTTTTATATTAGGGACGGGAACCAACGGTGCCGCGCTGTCCGATGGGGACCTGTACACGGATCATGACTCACTCCTGGAACTTGGTTTTAACCTGATTCGCAAACGGGATCTGGGGGATGTCTGGATTTTTACCGGTCCTGATACCAAAGGTGATAGGCCGGTCAAACAGCCGGGCGATCAATATAATATTGATTTATTCAACGGAGAGGGACTGGCCAAAGGTTTTACCCATTTGAATGGGGCGAGGGTGGTGGCGGGTCATTTTGTGGATTTTCCAGCGGAGATTGAGACCGTTGATCAGCTTTTTGCGTTGATTCAGAATGAAGATTTGGATGAATCCTTAAGAGATTTAAGGCCGAGGGCGATCGAGGCGTTATTAATCGGGATCACAAAGGCCGTCAACGCCGGAAACGAGGCGGCTAGGGCGTATGTTGTCACAATGGGGCGGGAGTTGGGGAAGTCGTTCGCAGCGCTGGTGCAACATTATTATCAGGAACGATGGGTTGAACATATTGATTTAGTCAGCAGTATCGGAGAAAGATTTGCTGTAGCGGAAAGCGGCGATGAAGAAGACGATGTTTTTATCCAGGCCATCAGGGCTGGTTTAAAAGATGGGTTGATTCCGCTGAAAGGAACTCCGGGGTTTGCAGGTCTGGATGAGGAGCGGATTGAAACGATCGCTAAAGGGATTGAACGTTCACGAATGGACTGGGAGCGGGAGATTGTCGCCGCGAAGTTGACTCTAAAGGATATCTCCCGTGCCGTTATTGTCCCTAAAGCAATTCGAGACCGATATGAGATGATCCGTCCCTTGCAAGGCGGCGGCAGCAGCGCAGGAACATTTTTAGTGAGAGACCATTCCGGAAGAGAAGTGGTCCTTAAATTTGCCAACTGGGCGGGGATCGGATCCAATGGAATTCCCTGGCTAAAAGCGCAGGCGGCCCGACTACGAGAGTTAAAGCAAGACCTTCCTGCGGAAGGGGCCGAGCGGATTCCGGAGGTGTATGACTATTTCGAGGGGAAAGGTCTAGTTTATTACACGCTGGAGTATTTGCACGGAGGAAAACCTCTTTCGATCTATCATTTGGAGAAGACTGATGGGGATGCAGAGTCGTTTCTTGATGATCTGGATACCCTTTTGACCATGATGTCCAAGCAGTTTTATTCTCAGGGGAAATTGGACGTCCCTGATGGCTATATCGATCGTGTGCACTTGAACAGATTGAACTATCGGTTGGGACTCTTAAGAAAAAAAGAAGGCGATGTGTATGAACGGTTGATCAAGAACAGATCTTTTGAATTTAGTAATGAGGGCTATCGCGACATATCGGAGTTGTTTGATCAGATCTGGAGTTCGGGCTTTGTTTCCATTAACGGCAAGAAGTACCCCAACGTCTCAACTTTACTGTCGTCCTTGGAAACAGATTCTTCTTTTTTGCAGTGGCTCCAGCCTAAATTTTTGCCTAAATTCGCGCATGGAGACGGGTTGCTTAGAAATTTCATGAAAATGCCGGATGGCGGGATCAAGGTCTTTGATGTGAGAGGTGTCATCTTGCCTGACAATTCGCCATCGCGGATTGATATCCCTTATGAGTTAGGAAAGTTCCTGCACGGGATCCTTTTAGAGGTGATCCGGAATGATCTGTTTGATCTAAAGCTTACGCGTCACGGTGATGATCTCGATTTTGTCCTGGAATATGATTCTAACAACCAAAACGTTTTGAACTTTCTGGAAGTCCGCAGAAGAATGATTGAACTTTTTAAATCTCATCCCGACTTAATCGAAGTGCTGAAGGATGAACCTGACTGGCTCGAAAAGGCTTTATTCGCGGAAGCTTCCCATTTTCTTGCCGATGCCGTCAATCGATTGGACAAGGATCTCAGCGGGCGACATACCATCGCGTATTATTTGATAGGAACGATGTTAATGAATGAGTTTCTGTCGGATCATGCTGCTGTTCATTCGTTTGAAGCGGGGCGTGCGGATGGCGACAAAGCGCTTTTGCGTTTTTCGGCGCAAGAACAGGCAATCCCCGTTTCCCCGGTCGGTGGGATCAACTTGTCTCCAGAGATGTATGATCTCCAAATCAAAAAAGATGTCCACGGAACCCCTCTTCCCATGCGGCAACAACCTGATGTGATCCGGAATTTTCGCATCGACGGTCTTTATCCGGTCATTTTAGACATTGCCCCGCTCAGAAACCTTCCAGTTTTGACAGAAGAGAAACATAAAGTGCCGCAACTGAGCCGCAATGATTAATGTTTCTTCGTGGCTTCTTTGTGAAAATTTGTATAATTTTTTTCTCTAATGGAAAAATTATGCAAATACGTTATCATAAAAAAGTCTATGTCTGTGCCATTAGATAAATTGGAAATGTTCTTGCTGCCGTCTCGGCGGTCTAAAGTCCGGTGTGTTGTTTAGGTTTTTAAAGAGTGTCGGGCATTGGATGCACAGTAGAATCAAAGCAGATAGTATAACCACTTCTCAATAAATTGGATGGTCATTTAAAATGCCTGTTGGAATCTTAATCCTTATTTTTTTGTTGATGGTTCCGTTTTTCCGGTACGCTGTGCTGTTTGTATTTCTTTTTATGTTCATCAGTTTGATCGTGCTGTTGTTTTTGGGGCAGACAATGATCAGGATTCAGCCGCGGAAACCAAATTCAACAGGGACCGGGACACAACCGAAGCCCAAGGAAGGGCCGGATTTTTTAACAGAAAATGATGATGTAGAAGACGCGGATTTCCGCGAGAGGAAATAGAAGAGAATTGTGACGATCGGGCTGGCCCCCCGATGATCTCAATGGAAAGGGCCAGCCCGGGTTTCGCTCAGGAGTTAAAGCAATGGGTTCAATCTATAAAATCGGTAACGAATATTTTATCGAGTTCTACGCCCGCGGCCTCAAATATCAGCAAAAGGCTGGGCCCGATGGAAAAGCCGCGCGAAAGACGTTGGAGGACATCGAGGCCAAGCTGGCGCAAGGGGAGGTAGCCACGATCGTGCGCGACGTGGAGTACGATCTTTTTTTTCACGACTACCGGCAATTCGTCCAAGATCAGCATACCGTCAAAACAATCAAGCGATACACCGTCACGATGGACCACTTTGTTCGTTATCTTCAAAACGAACACCCGCTCCTTAAAAAACTTTCTGAGATCACGCCCAAAATTATTGAACAGTATAAATTTTTCTTACTCAAAAATACCCAGAGAAACAATGTTTCCCGATCGATCAATTTAGCTATTATTTTGTTAACAGATATCTTTCAATACGCCATCAAATTAGGCTATTTAAACGATAATCCCGCGCTGCATATCCGTCTGGTCCCGCAGAACAACATTAAACAGGTGGTGATTCTAACCGACGAGGAAATCCGTGTTCTGGAAAAGTCTTTACCCAAAGATTGGCGTGTCATCACGGAATTTTTGCTTTTAACCGGAATGCGGTTGGAAGAATTGCCCCAACTGAAATGGAATCAGGTCGATTGGTCCAATCAATGTCTCAGCATCGCGTTGCCGTCTTCCGCCGGGTTTCATCTGAGCGTGCGTACGATCCCGTTGCATCCGCAAGTGACGGCTATGCTCAAAGAATTACAGATGAAAAAACATGACCCGTCGTTGATTTTCGGATGGCTTCACGCGCACCAGGACGCATTTAAAGATTATTGGAAGATGCTGCAGGCTGTTTTTAAGGCCTCCGGAAGCACAAAGAGGATCACCTGGCAGACCATCCGTCACACCTTCGCGGTCAACCTCATTCAAAAGGGCGTGAGATTTTCCGCGCTCTATAAATTTTTTGGAGAAAACGATATCGCCAAGATGATGATTTATGTGAAATCCATACCGGATCATGTTTAATAATCTTTTCTAAATAACGACAAGACAAGAGAGGGATTGCAAAACAATTCCGCTTGGCTTGACGAATTCCCACGGGCTCATTATAATGAACCCCGTCTTTTTCAAATGATGAAAACAATTCATGGAGAAGTGGCAGAGTGGCCGAATGCGGCGGTCTCGAAAACCGTTACCCTGCGCAAGCGGGGTCGAGGGTTCAAATCCTTCCTTCTCCGTTATTTTGTCGGTAGTCGAGAGGGGTTCTCCCGCATTTTCTGGATGTTTATTATTGTATGCGGGATCCCGCTTACGACAATTAAAGAATGAGAAGAGCGGGGAAATCCTTCCTTCTCCGTTATTCCAAATCAATTGATAGTATAATATTCTCACGTTGTAAAATTTGCTGAAAACATTTTTATCTCCATGAATAAAATGAGAATAATTATTTTTGTCCTTGGTCTGGGGGTTTTCTTAAATCCTTTGTTGAGTTTTTGCGCCGTTGATCCGGAATTTTCGATTGCGAACCTGGTCAAACAACAATCCGACTCGATCGTTTTAGTGGGTACGGTGGATAAGAAAAAAGGGAAGATCGGTAGCGGATTCATCGTGCGCTCCGATGGCTTGATCTTGACCAACTATCATCTGGTCAAGAATGCCAGGAAGATGTATGTCAAGCTCCTCAACGGGACCGGCTATCAGCGGATCACAGTTGTTAAAACCGACCCGGCGAAAGATCTGGCCCTGATCCAGGTGGATGGAGCATCTCTTCCTGCAGTTAAATTGGGGGACAGCCGGCACATCGAAATCGGCCAACGGGTGGTCGCGATCGGAAATCCGTTAGGCTTGGAAAATACGGTGTCCGACGGCTTGATCAGCGCCCTCCGTCCGATGACCAAAACGTTTGATCTCTTTCAGATCAGTGTTCCTTTATCCAGCGGTAGCAGCGGCGGTCCGTTATTCAACCTGGAGGGAGAGGTGATCGGTATCACGACTGCCTCACTGAAAGGTGGACAGAATCTGAATTTCGCGATCCCGATCAATTACGCGAAAGAACTTTTAGCCAAATCCCAAATCAGTCATCTTCACAGAAAGACATCTTCGGACAAAAAAAATCTTTCAGGAAATCGGCGCTCGCTTGCGGATCCCCGGGACCAGGACCGACTGGTCCATCGCTATGTGATTCAACCGCACGACACCTTATACACCCTGGCGAAACGCTTTGATGTGACGGTGGAAGAACTGATGGCCTTAAACCATTTGCCGGATTCGAGAGTTTATATCGGCCAGAAGATCAAAATTCCCCGGAAAGGCGACTGATTTTCATGAGATCAGGGAAGACAAAGACCAAAAAGATCATTTTATTTATTGTCAATCTAAGGATGGTTTGTTATACTGAACTACTTTTAGATTGATTTAAGGGGTGGGGTCCCCTCATCTTGGATCCGAAATTTCTGGTATTTTGTCAGTGCGGAGGACTTGGATTATGGTTGAAATTTTTAGTTTAGATATCTCTTTAAAGTTCCTCTTTAAATTAATGCTCTCACTGGCGTTCTTTGTCGGTATTTTGCTGATGGTCTCGCAGGAGGCTATGCAGGTTTTTCATAAAAATCTTCAGAAAGAATTTGGCTTGAAACGCCGGATCGCTCCGAAACTGGAAGACGACGCCAGCGATATCGTTGATCGAGTTTTAATAAAATACAGGGTGTTAGCTGGTTTACTGATTGCGATGTGTTCGTTTTTTTTGCTTCTGATCTATAAGTAAATTTATCGATTTAAAGTAAGCACATTCGTAGCCTGCCAAGTTTCATATCCCATAAAATAGTTGTTTATGTTAGGAACAGTGGTTATTTGGCGAGTTTAAAGACGTTTGCGTCTTTGTTTTCATAATAAATTTGAAGTATTGAGGAGAGGCGGCCCTTTGCTGGAAGTGGCTCAGGACAATGCCTCGCCTTTTCTAAAAAAGTTTTAATGTAGGAGAGGTGGCCGAGTGGTTTAAGGCGCACGCCTGGAGAGCGTGTTGCGATCGAAAGGTTGCTCTAGGGTTCAAATCCCTACCTCTCCGCCAGACTTCGTTGGGATTTCCTGCAAAATACGTTTTTCATAATTTTTTGATTGAAATATCAAGAGGAGCAATGCAATGGATCTGCAAAGCGCGTGGTCGAAGGCGTTAAGCAATACTGAAATCATTCGTTCCCGTGTGCAGGGGCTTTTGACTTTTAAGGACACGATGGTACCTTATATGTTGCTGTCTGAATCCACCGTCAATAAAGGCGATACCGTTGTGAGAAAAGGTGAGATCCTCGTTGAAAAACCTTCCTTGATTCTTCCCCCGAATATCCCGCAATTTGAAGGCTTTGAATTCGAAGAGGATTCTGACCATCATAAAGAGCTGGACAATCCCGGAAATAGTGCCATTGTCAATTTTTTTCTTGTCCGCGGGGTGACCCTCCCTTCGTTAAAATATAATAATAAAACATTATCCTTGGATATTTATGAAGGGAAATTGAAAGACGCGGTGCTGCACTATCTCGATCAGCTTGAAAAAGAAGAAAATATTCAAACGGGGTTACTCATCGGTCCCGAAGAGTACTGGCAGTTTTCTTTGTTGATTTTTATCAGCGGACAGATTGTCAAGAATGCGGACAGCGATGTGAAACGGTTGTTGGAAGAATATAAAAAAAAGAAATTTGAGAAATAAAATTTGAGGGAAGAAAGGCGTTATGGTTAAAAAAAAATCAGTTTTTTTCGTTGTTTTTTTTGTGGGAATCTTTTTTGCGGGATGTGTTTTATTTGCCTCCGGAGTCAACGCAGAACCTAAAGCCACGCCGTGGGCAGACTCGGCCCGGCCCGTTCAAACCGCCCAGGAACTTTTTTCGCAGGAAAAAAAGAAAGCCAACCCTTCAACTCAGGTCGACCGGCAAAAACAATCCGGTCCAACCCCGATCAAACATGTCCTGGAGAACGGACTGACACTCATTGTTAATGAAATGCCCTCCAGCTCGACCGTCGCGCTCTATGCTTACGTGAAAACAGGCTCAGCGGTGGAAGGAAAATATCTCGGCAGCGGAATTTCCCATTTTGTCGAGCATATGCTCTTTAAAGGGACCAAGCGCCGAGGCCCGGGACAAATTTCCCAGGAAGTCCGCAGTCTGGGAGGGTTGATCAATGCCTCGACCAGTTTTGATTATACGATTTATACGCTGGATGTTCCCTCGGAGACATTTGAAAAAGGATTGGATATCTTAGGCGATATGCTGATGAATTCACAATTCGATTCCGAGCAGCTGGAAAAAGAACGCGCGGTCATTTTCGGCGAAATGCGGCTTCATGACGATAATCCGGACCGCAAATTAAGCGAGATGATTTATGAAAATGTTTATCTGCGTCATCCTTATCGTCATCCGGTGATCGGATATAAGAATTTATTCGAACAGATTTCCCGGGAAGATCTTTTGGAATATTATCATTCCCGATACATCCCAAATAATATCGTGCTTTCGATCGCGGGTCATATCAAGGACGCGCAGGTTTTAAAGAAAGCACAGGCAATCTTTAAAGATTTTAAATCTGCGGCTTATCCTGATCGTAATTTTCAGCCCGAACCGGACCAGATCGCATTGCGTCGGGCACAAGAAGAATATCCCACGGATCAGACTAGGATGTCGCTGGCCTATCAGGGGGTCAGTGTTTTGAACCAGGATGTTGTGGCGCTGGATGTTTTGGCGATGGTTTTAGGCCAAGGGGAAAGTTCGCGGTTGGTCCAAGAAGTGTATAAGAAAAAAGGTCTGGTGCATTCGATTTCGACCGGGAATTTTACGCCGATCGACCAAGGGCTCTTTGAAATCGAAACGCTTCTTGATGAAGAGAATATCGAACCAACCATCACCGCGATCAAAGAGCAAATCTTGATTTTGCAAAAGCAGGGGGTGAGGCCGCAGGAACTGGAACGGGCCAAACGGCAGGTTTTAAGCGAACATGTCCTCGGCTATCAAACTTCTTCCGATGTCGCTTATGACGCCGCCATCAATGAAGCTTATCTGGGAGATGCGGATTTCTCTAAAAAATATCTTGAACTGGTTGATCAGATTAACAGCGAGGATGTCAAACGGGTGGCCAATAGATATCTGCAGGATCGACATCTCTCGATTGTTATATTAAAACCAAAAAATGAATCCGGCCCAACCGTTTCAAGCACGCAAGAGCAACCCGCCGGCGAAATCGAGAAGATTACGCTGGATAACGGATTGGTCGTGTTGCTTCGCGAAAACCATACGTTTCCTTCGGCGGCCGTCAATGTGATCATGAACGGCGGCACGCGGCAGGAGACTGAGGCAAACAACGGGATCTTTGAGTTGCTTTCCGATGTCTGGATCAAGGGGGCGGCAGGCGAGCTTTTGAAAAAAGCCGAACTCAAAGGGGCCGCTCTCCGAGGTTTCTCGGGCAAAAATAGTTTCGGGGTCACGGTGAATCTGTTGTCTCAGGATCTTAGTTTCGGAATCGACCTGGTCGAACAGCTGATTAAAAATCCGGTATTCGACCAAAAAGAATTTATGGATCTTAAAGATTCGATTAAATCCTCGATCCACGCGCGTGATGATAATATCATGGCCTTCACCGGAATGAATCTTAAACAAACACTTTTTAAAACCCATCCATTCCGTCTGGAAATCTTAGGGACCGAGGAGTCCATCAATAAAATTCGCTATGAAGATCTGTCCGCAATGTTGCGCCAACTGTGCCTTCCCAACAATATGGTGATTTCAGTTTTTGGCGATTTCAATCAGGAGGCCGTCCGGGATACCCTCAAAAAGAAATTTTCTACTCTCGTGAAAAAAGAATTCACGTTGGCCGAAATGAAAGAGCCACCGCTCTCTGAACCGCGGGAAAAATTTC
>JAHFFY010000052.1:0-16347 GCA_023247705.1 Candidatus Omnitrophota bacterium
GAATAAATATCATGATGCGGTGGCGGTGAAATCAACCCGACACCCGGTGTCGTGTAACGCGGTTTCGCGATTTCTTTGCTGACCTTGTATCCGGGAAGCTGTCCGCCCTCGCCGGGTTTCGCCCCTTGGGCCATTTTGATTTGCAATTGATCGGCATTGACCAGATACTCAATCGTCACGCCGAATCTGCCCTGCGCGACTTGCTTGATCCGGCTGCGGCGCCAATCGCCGTTGGGATCTTTTGGAAACCGATCTGGATCCTCCCCCCCTTCACCGGTATTGGAAAATCCGCCCAAACGATTCATCGCAATCGCCAATGTCTCATGGGTCTCTTTCGAAATAGAACCGTAACTCATCGCACCCGTCGCAAAACGTCTCACGATCTCGGAAGCCGGCTCGACCTGATCAATGGGAATCGGATTTCCTTTTTTAAACTTCAAAAGGCCTCGAATATTCGCCAAATTCGTATTTTGACTGTTAATCAATTGTGTGTATTTCTTGAAAAGATTGTAATCTCCCGTTCGCACCGAATGCTGCAGCAACGCGACCGTCTGAGGATTAAACTGATGGTGCTCGCCTTCTTTACGCCAATGGTAATCGCCGCCTTCATCGAGCATCTTTCCATTATGATCATGCGCCGGATAAGCCACGTGATGACGGCGCAAGGCTTCCTCGGCAATGGTTTCAATGCCGATGCCGCCGATGCGTGACGGGGTCGCGGTAAAATATTTTTCAATCAACGCCTCCCCCAATCCAACCGCCTCGAAAATTTGCGCCCCGCAATACGATTGAATGGTCGAAATCCCCATCTTCGAGATAATTTTAAAAAGCCCTTTGCGTGTCGATTTGATAAAATTCTTTTGAGCCTGTCTATAAGTAATATCCGCGGGGAAATCTCCCTTGAGGATTTCATTTTCAATCGTTTCAAACGCCAGATACGGATTAACTACGTTCGCGCCATATCCAATCAGGACCGCGAAATGATGCATCTCTCGCGCCTCTCCCGTCTCAAGGACCAGGCTCACTTTCGTTCGTGTTCCCTCGCGGATCAAATGATGGTGCAACCCGGCGCAAGCCAGCAACGAAGGGATCGGAACATTTTTAGAATTCACGTCGCGATCAGACAGAATCAGAATGGTATACCCCTTTACAATCGCGTCATCGGCTTCTTTAAAAAGATCCTCCAATGCCTTCTGTAATCCACCCATTCCCTCATCGCGTTTAAAGACAATTGAAAGGGTCCTAGCCTTCAACGATCCGCGTTTCAGATGGGAAATTTTTTCCAATTCTTCGTTGGTGATAATCGGATGCGGCAGCTTAAGCCGGCGGCAGTGTTCCGGGGTTTCCTCCAGAAGATTCGCCTCTGCCCCTAAAATCACATCTTCGGCCATAATCACTTCCTCACGGATCGCATCGACCGGAGGATTGGTCACCTGCGCGAATAATTGTTTAAAATAATTGAACATCAATTGCGGACGATAACTTAACACAGCCAAAGGCGTATCCGTCCCCATGGATCCCACGGCCTCTTCTCCGCTGATAATGATCGGGGCTAATAAAATTTTTAAATCCTCTAAAGAATAACCGAAGGCTTTCTGACGGACTAACAACGTTTTTTCATTGAGATCGTGGACTTTTTTCGGTTCGGGTAACGCGCTTAAATCCAACATGTTTTCTTTAAGCCATTGGCCATAAGGTTGCCTCGTCGCATATGTATGTTTTAATTCTTTATCATCGATGATACGGCCTTCTTGGGTATCAATCAAAAACATTTTGCCCGGCTCCAGACGGCCTTTCTTCACAATCTGTTCCGGTGGGATCGGCAAAACACCGGTCTCCGAAGCCATGATCACGGTATCGTCTTTCGTGATACAAAAACGCGACGGTCTTAACCCGTTTCGATCCAAGACAGCCCCGATATACCGACCGTCCATAAAAGCGATCGAGGCCGGACCATCCCACGGCTCCATCAAACAAGCATGATACTGATAAAAATCTTTCTTTTCCTGCGACATGCTTTCATGTCCGCTCCAGGCCTCCGGAATCATCATCATCATGGCGTGAGGCAGAGAACGGCCGGACAAGACCAGCATCTCCAAAACATTATCGAACGTCGCGGTATCGCTCCCATGCGGAACGACGATCGGAAGGATTTTCTTGATATCATCTTTAAATATCTCGGACATAAATTGTTTTTCCCGGGCATGCATCCAATTGATGTTTCCGCGCAATGTATTGATCTCGCCGTTATGGGCGATCGTGCGGTAGGGATGCGCCAGCGACCAGGACGGAAATGTGTTGGTGCTATAGCGTGAATGAATCATGGCCAGCGCGGACACCATCGCAGGATCCGAGAGATCCAAAAAGAAACGGTCCAGCTGTTCGCTCATCAGCTGTCCTTTATAGACCAATGTCTTCGTTGAAAGACTGCAGAAATAATAGTAGTTTCTCTGACTTAATGTGGAAGCTTGGACTTTGTTGTAAAGTCTTTTACGGATCACGTATAATTTCTTTTCCAAGTCAACTGCTGAGGTTTTAGCACCCAGTCCGATAAAAAGCTGCTTAAATTCAGGCTCAACCGATCGGGCGACCTTCCCGATTTTGGAACTATCATGTGGCACTTCCCGCCATCCCAGGAATTTCAGCCCTTCTTCATAAATAATATGCTCGGTCCACTCTTCGATCGTGTTGCGTTCAGAGGAATTGGGAGGCAGAAAGACAATACCAGCGCCATATTCGCCTTCTTTAGGTAAAGAAATATTAATCTTAGCGCACTCTTTGCGTAAAAAACTATCCGGCATTTGAATCATAATACCGGCACCGTCTCCGGTTTCCGGATCACAACCGCAAGCGCCCCTGTGAGTTAAATTCTCGAGGATCTGGATCCCGTTGCGGACGATATCATGGCTTTTGATCCCCTTGATGTTCACGATAAACCCGACCCCGCAGCTATCATGTTCCCAAACGGGATCATAGAGACCTTGCTTGGGAGGCAGGAATTGAAAAGTCTTCTTCGAATTATGCTGTGGGGAACTGTTCATTTTATTTATATTTATTTATAACAATATTTAATTTCTTAATCTTGGACCTTAATGTGTTGCGATTAAGCCCTAAAACCCTAGCAGCGACAATCTGATTGCCCGCGGCCTGTTCCAGTGCGGTTTCAATCAAAATCCGTTCGGCATGGTCAATGACCGATCGATAAATCTGTCCTGGTTTGACAGTCGAAAACGATTCTACGATTTTTATGTTTAATGTATCCTGTTCCATTCGTTACATTTTAACGTCTTTTTTTAAATATGCAACTTAAAATTCCTTGTAGCGGTTGGTAATCGGCAGCCGCCAATCCTTTCCAAACGCCAAAGGAGAAATCTTGACTCCCGGTGGGGCTTGGCGGCGTTTATATTCACTTTTATCCACTAATTTAATAACTTTTTTGACTTCTTCCGTGTTTTTATTGTGCTTTAAAATATAATCAAACGACCGGTGTTCTTCGACATAACTTTTAAGGATCGGATCCAGCGTTTCATATAAAGGTAAAGAATCCTGGTCTTTTTGGTTCGCCCTCAATTCCGCGGTGGGCGCGCGATCAAAGATGCTTTTCGGGATCAAAACAGCCCCCTGCTCCTGATTATTTCTAAAACCCGCCAGTTCATAGACTTTAACCTTGGGAACATCTTTAATGACGGCAAAACCTCCCGACATATCTCCGTACAAAGTGCAATAACCGACTGCGATTTCACTTTTGTTCCCTGTCGTCAAAACAAGCCATCCGAATTTATTAGAAAAAGCCATCAGGATGTTCCCCCTGATGCGAGCTTGGAGGTTTTCTTCTGTGATATTAAAATGCGTTCCCTGAAAATCTTCTTTCAACATCGAAAGATAGGCATTAAAAACATGATCAATGGGCACTTCAATGAACCGAATGCCTAAATTTTGGGCTAATTGTTTGGCGTCTGACTGTGTTTCAGCCGAAGAAAACCTCGAAGGCATGCTGATCCCAACGACATTTTCTTTCCCGATCGCATCACAAGCAATCAAAGCGACCAAAGCCGAATCGATCCCCCCGCTTAACCCGATGACCACTTTTTCAAATCCGTTTTTCCGCACATAATCCCGCGTTCCCAGAACTAAAGCCTGATAAACCTGCTCTTTTAATGCGAGCGTCGGATAGAAATGTGTCTTGGGCGTCGTTTGATTTTTAATATTCTGCGCTAAAGCAATGGTCTTGGTCAATTTCTTGACCGAGTTTTTAGTTGTAGTCAAAGATGAGACGTCTAAATCATAAATCAGCAAATCTTCCCGAAATTGCTTGGCCTGGGCCAAAATCTTTCCTTGCGGATCAAGGATCATGCTGGTCCCGTCAAAAACAAGTTCATCCTGTCCGCCGATCAGATTCGCATAACAAATAAACGATTGGGTTTGTCGGGCACGGCGTTTTAACATCTGCCAACGTAATTCCGCTTTCCCTTCATAATAAGGAGAGCTCGAAATATTAATCAGCAGCCTTGCCCCGTTCTTGGCTTGTTGGACGGATAATCCGTCATCCCGCCAGATGTCCTCGCAAATATTCACCGCAAAAGGAATTTTGCCCAAGGAAAACAAAAGCTGTTTATTTTTTCCGGGAGAAAAATATCTCTTCTCATCAAAAACACCGTAATTAGGAAGATCTTCTTTGTGACTGATTCCTTTTAACTGCCCGTTCTCAATCACCGCCGCCGCGTTGTACAAAATCTTTTTGTCCTGATCGACACAACCAATAATCGCGGTTATATTTTTTGTTTTCTTGATCAACAATTGAAGCGCGTGCAGGTTGTCGCGGACAAAATGCTCTTTGTAAAGCAAATCTTCCGGAGGATAGCCGCAAAGAACCAGTTCCGGAAAAACAACAAGATCACAATGATTCGCGCGGGCTTGATTGATGAAATCAAGGATCTTGTTTTGATTCCCGATGAAATCTCCAACGGTCACGTTAATTTGGGCAATGGCAATGCGCATAGATTAACCTATTTTGATAACATAAATCGTCACTTAATCTCATGAGATGCTCCGGAGATCAGGGCATCGGAGACTAAGGAATTAGGAGATCGAGGGGATCAGAGACATCCCCGATCTCCGGATTTTCCAATCTCTTAGTCTCTTGATCTCCCGAGTTACCAGATCACCGACTAATCGATTTCATAAATGATCATTTATGGTTTCTATAAACAACTATTTTGCGGTCAATGAACCCGCATTAATGATGCTCAAAAAATTCTTATAAATTTGGTAAGCCTGCTTTTTAAAAGCCTGTTGATTTTTTTTATATCCTTCCAGCATTTCTTTGCGTTTTTGATCTCTGCCGGGCAAATCTTTTTGGCAATATTCATCCGACCATTCCTGGATGCTTTGATCGGTCCCCTCAATATGAAACTGGATCCCGTATGCATTCGCACCCACGCGAAAAGCCTGGTGCAGACAGCCTGGGGCAGTAGCTAATAATACACCATCCTTGGGAATTTGGAACATATCTTCATGCCAATGATAAATTTCAATATGCGGATCAAATCCATTTAAAAAAAGATCTTTCTTCCCCTCGGGCGTTAATTGAATTTGATACCAGCCGATCTCTTTGATCGGAGATTTAACGACCTTAGCCCGGGCCGCTTTTGCGAGAAGTTGTGAACCTAAACAGATTCCCAAATAAGGAATGCCTTCTTTCAGAATTCTTTGAATAAAAATATTCTCCTCTTTTAAAAACGGATATTTATCCTCCTCGTAAACATTCATGGGCCCACCCAACACAACAACCGCCTCAACACCGGTTAAATCTTGAGGGAGAATTTCTCCCGCGCCCAATTCAATAATTTTAAAAAGACGCTTTTGTTCATTCAGGAAATCGCCCAATGTTCCCGGCCCTTCGATATCGATATGTTTGATGATTAAAATCATTCGGCACTCTCCTCTCGCTTGATCGCGAATACCAAAAAACCCAGGCCATCTTGTTAAGATACCTGGGTTTCTTGGTCAATCAGAGTAACAAGCTTGGTGTCCTGCTTAATTATTCATTAACAACATCTCCGCGTAGGAAGGAAGTGGCCAACGATCCGACGGTACCAAAGCTTCCAAGTTATCGATCGCAGCACGCAATTTAAGCATACCCGCATTGGTTTTTGCTGAATCATGCTTATGCACGGCTGCTTCTAAACTATCACAACAATTCAAAGCCTCGTCAATCAATCCCGAGATTTCTTTAAGCAACTTTTTGGCCGCAACGGTCTTGCCTGCGGTCCCGACGGTCTTGATCGTTTCGGCTAATTCTCTCTGAAAAGCGATCGCGGCCGGAAGAATCTGCGTACGGGCGATCGTCAAAGAACAATTTCCTTCGATCTGGATCGTCGTGTCATAGGCATGTTTATAAATTTCATACCGTGACGCGAGTTCTTTGCGGCTCAAAACGCCATGTTTCTCAAAAACACGGATATTCTTTTCGTCCTTGAGGACTCCCAAAGATTCCGGGGTCGTTTTCATGTTCGGCAGACCACGCTTTTTGGCGTCGGCATGCCATTCATCCGTATAATTATCCCCGTTAAAAAGAACTCTCTTGTGTTTCTTAATGATATCCTGAAGAATCTTTTGTAACGAAGAATTGAAATCTTTTTTGGATTTCACGGCCGATTCCAAACCAGAACAAATCTCATCCAGCGCCTCAGCGACAATGGTATTGAGAATGACATTCGGGCCGGCCGGACTCATATTGGAGCCGACGGCACGGAATTCGAATTTGGCTCCGGTAAAAGCGAACGGTGAGGTTCTGTTGCGATCGGTTGCATCCCGAGGAAGAACGGGTAAAGAATCGACCCCGATATGGATCGATCCGCCGTCTTTAGAGGATTTCGCCTCGCCCTTTTCGATTTGTTCGATAATATCATACAATTGTTCCCCTAAAAAAATGGAAACAATCGCCGGTGGAGCTTCATTAGCTCCCAAACGATGATCGTTGCCTGCAGTCGCGACCGAAGCTCTTAACAGCCCGGCATAAGAATCGACGGCTTTAATGACCGCGCAAAGCATCGTCAAGAATTTTGCATTTTCATGCGGAGTCTTTCCCGGATACAACCAATTTTTTCCATCAGGACCGACAATGGCCCAGTTGTTATGTTTTCCAGATCCATTGATGCCAGCAAACGGTTTTTCATGCAATAAACAAACCAAACCGTGTTTATCGGCGAGTTGACGCATAATTTCCATGGCGATCATGTTATGATCAACGGCAAGATTAAGATCTTCAAAAACAGGAGCGATCTCATATTGCGCAGGAGCGACTTCATTATGACGCGTCTTGGATGGCATCCCTAATTTCCACAACGTGCGATCCAGATCTTCCATGAACGCAATCACGCGCGGTTTGATCGCGCCGAAATAATGATCTTCCTGCTGTTGATGCTTCGCCGGTTTTAGACCAAAAAGAGTTCGGCCGGTTTGAACCAAATCCAAACGGGCTTCATAATAAGCTTTATCGATTAAAAAATATTCCTGCTCCGGGCCTAACGTAGCGTAGGCGCGTTTGCCCTTCACATCAATCCCGAATAATGATCCGAGACGGCAAACTTGTTTGGACAAAGCAGCCATGGAACGCAAAAGCGGCGTCTTTTTATCCAATGCTTCTCCGTGATATCCGCAGAAAACAGTTGGAATACAAAGAGTGGCGCCTTCCGGGCCTTCCTTAATAAAGGCCGGGCTGGTCGGATCCCAAGCGGTATATCCGCGGGCTTCGAACGTAGCTCTCAAACCTCCTGAAGGAAAACTGGACGCATCGGGTTCTCCCTGGATCAATTCTTTTCCGGAGAATTTCAAAGAAACGCTACCGTTTTCTTCCGGAGAAATAAATGAATCATGTTTTTCTGCGGTTGTTCCGGTCAATGGCTGGAACCAATGAGTAAAATGCGTAGCGCCTTTGGCAACCGCCCATTTCTTCATAGCCTCAGCAACTTCATCGGCGATGTTTGGATCTAACTTTCCGCCTTCTTTAATTGTGGTGAGTATCGAATTATAGGCTTTTTCGGAAAGATACGTCCGCATCGTCTTTAAATTAAAAACATTTTCGCCATAATAATCCGGAATACTCCCGTTACTGCATCCTTCTTTATCGCTCATCATAAGCTCCTTCAACAAATTATTCTGATTGTCGACAAAATCTTGGACGACTTGTCTTTTTTTACCTTCTGCCTTTTCAGCCATACCTCTCCTCCCATTTGAAGAAAATCAACGATCCTTTTTTGATAAAATTTTTAATGTTTATTGTAGTTGCCTTTAAAAAATTTGAGAGACGCTGTTGTAACAATCTTTTTTCAGAACGTCAAAAAAATATTTTTCTCGCTCAAAATGAAAAAGTCGTTCGCCTGCCTCTATTTACTGTTCGTAAAACAAGGCAGGCGGTTTGACTATTTTAATCCCGATGGCTGCATTTCTTCTCGTTAAAACGAAACTCGTCTTAAGAAATGGGCCTGCGAAAATTTACTAGGCGTTAACCAATCGCCTGAGGACCTTCATCTCCTGTGCGGATACGGATACAGCGCGGAAGATCCAGGACAAAAATCTTTCCGTCCCCGATCTTACCTGTGCGGGCCCCTTTAATAATGGCCTTGATCGTGGGTTCGACAAAATTTTCGTTAACGGCAATTTCCAATTGGATCTTTCTTAATAAGTTACCCGATTCTTTGCTTCCGCGATAAAACTCATCAACACCCTTTTGACGCCCGTGCCCTAAAACCTCGGTTACGGTAATCAAATTCACATCAACAGAGTACAACTCCTTTTTTACTTCCTCCAATCTATGCGGTTGGATGATTGCTATAATCAATTTCATTGTTATTTCCTCCTTAACACATTGATTTCTTTTCCAGAAAAAACTTAGGCTTTTACATGTTATATTATTTTATCTATCAGAATATTCTTAAAAAAGATTTTATTCTAATATTGTATAAGCTCGTTCATGATGCTGGGTTAAATCGAGTCCCATCACTTCATCTTCGCTGGTGACTCTCATCCCCATAATCATATCGACAACTTTAAAAATGATCGCAGTTACGACAAACGTATAAATAACTGTAACAGCCACAGCCTTTAACTGAATAATCAATTGAGCAGGATTTCCATAAAAAAACCCATCCGCTCCGGCGGAATTAACAGATTTGGTTGCAAACAACCCTGTTGCAATCGCGCCCCACGCCCCACCCACACAATGAACGCCGAAGGCATCCAAAGAATCATCATAACCAAATTTTGGTTTTAAAATCCCAACGGCAATAAAGCAAAATACGCTAACTAACAAGCCAATAATAATCGCTCCGCAAACATTGACAAAACCTGCCGCTGGAGTAATGGCAACCAACCCGGCCACCGCACCTGTCGCCATACCGAACATCGTTGGTTTTCCGCTAAGTTTCCATTCTAATAATGCCCAGCTTAAACCGGCCGCCGCGGTCGCCGTATTTGTCGTGACAAATGCGTTCGCAGCTAACCCGTTTGCAGCCAAAGCGCTTCCCGCATTGAAACCAAACCATCCAAACCACAACAGGGCAGCACCCAATACAGTGAAAGGAAGGTTGTGAATCGGGAAAGATTTGTTTTCGTAGCCAACTCTTTTTCCGATAAATAAAGCGGTCACCAACGCAGCAATACCCGCATTGATATGAACGACGGTACCACCAGCAAAATCCAACGCACCCATGCTTCTCACCCATCCGCCAACCCCCCAAACCATATGACAAATCGGGGCATAGACAAATGTCGCCCAAAGTAAACTAAACACAATAAAAGATGAAAATTTCATTCTCTCGGCAAACGCGCCAATGATCAACGCCGGCGTAATGACCGCGAACATCGCCTGGAAAATCATAAACGCTTGATGAGGAATCGTTGCCGAATAATCGGCGTAAGGTTCGAGGCCGACACCTTTTAAGCCAGCCCAATCTAACCCGCCGATAAACGGGTTGCCTGGTCCGAAGGAAAGACTATAACCAAAAAGTACCCACTGTAAACTTATAATGCACAAAATTGTAAAGCATTGCATCAAAACGCCTAAAATATTTTTACGACGAACCATTCCGCCGTAGAAAAAAGCCAATCCAGGCGTCATCAACATAACCAAGGCTGAAGAAACAAGAACCCAGGCTGTATCTCCACTATTAATTTGATCCATGACTTAATCCTCCCTTTGTTTTTGTACTTACTTTACACCTTAGAAATATTTAAACCGAAGAGATAAAACAAAAGTTGTCATCCTTTTATTCACAGCGGACTCCGTTGCCCATAACTTTCCAGAAAGACCTTAAAAATAAAAAAATCCGACAACACCCCTTAGGGTTCAGTCGGACATCGTTGCCCAGAATACTACGATTTTTATCATCTTTCCAGAATTACTTAAAGACATCAGTGCCTTTAAACATCCCCAAGTATAAATTTTCATTAATATATTGTCAAGTTTTTTTTAAGCCGGATTTTGTAAATACAAAATCCGCTGCAAATTTTTGGTTTAAGAATTTTCGTTATTCTAAATCCGATATTCGGGCAAATGAGCCACGCGCGCCGCGCAAATTTTATAGGAAGGCTGCCTGGAATAAGAATCAAAGGCCGCGAAGGTCAGTTTATTCGTTTCCACATAATGCATGGGCATGAAGATCTGGCCTTTTCGGACGGTTTGAACAATCATCGCTTGCGCTTTAATCCGGGCGCGCTTCGTTTCCACCATAACCCATTGGTCTTGTTTAATATTTAAGCCTGCCGCATCCTCCTGATTAATCTCGACATAAATATTTTTCGGATAAAGCTGCCTTAAGATCGGCGATTTTTCGGTTCGGGTCTGCGTGTGCCACTGGGCCGAGGTCCCCCGACCCGTTAACAGCATAAACGAAAACTGTTCATCCAGCGGTTCGGGCAAAGGCCGTTCATCTTCAAAAATAAAACGTGCTTTTTGATCCGGATAATAAAACCTCCCGTCTTCAAACAAACGCCGTTCCTTGTCCCGCAATTCCTTTCCCAAAAGAAACGGCCATTGAATCCCTCCCATCCGATCAATCATCGCATAGTCTTCAATCCCCGTAATATCACAGGGCTGACCTTGAGAGAGTTTTTTCAAAATCTGAAAGACCGTTTGTGGAGAAAACCATCCTTCAAACATCCTCGCGCATCCCCAATATTGGGCAATGAGCTTAAAAATATAAAAATCCGCCAACGCCAGGCCCGGAGCTGCGGAAACTTTTTTAAAAAGCCCAACGCGCCGTTCAGAATTGATCACCGTGCCTTCTTTCTCGCCCCAACCGGCCGCCGGCAAAATTAGATCGGCAAATTGAGCGGTTTCCGTTGAATAATACATATCCTGCACGACCAAAAACTCTAACTTCTTGATCACCTCACGGAATTCACTTTGATTGATCCAGGAGTGAGCCGGATTGGTGGCAATCACCCATAATCCTTTGATCTTTCCGGCAATGATCCCTTCAATGATCTGATCGTACGGCCAGCTATTTTGCGCGGGAATAGAATGTACATCAATCCCCAAGAGAGACGCAACTTTATTGCGGTTATCCGGATTAAGAAAATCCCGTCCGCCTAAAAGGTTTGTTGTGTTGCTGAATAGTCTGGACCCCATCGCATTGCACTGCCCCGTAATGGAATTCGCGCCTGTTCCGGGGCGGCCGATATTCCCGGTCATCAAGGCCAAATTAATCAAGGCCTGTGCTGTGCGCACGCCTTCATGACTTTGATTGACCCCCATGGTCCACCAAAACGAAACCCTTTGCCCCTCATGAATGATTCTGGCGAATTCTTCAATCGCTTCAACGCTCAAACCCGTCGACGGACTGACAAAATCCGGAGTAAAACGCATCACATGCGCTTTGAATTTTTCAAAATCAATGGTATGAGCTTCTATAAATTTCCGGTCGATCCAATTGTTTTCAATCAAAATCCGGGCCAGACCATAAAGTAAAACCAAATCACTTTTAGGATGAATACTATAATGCCGTGTTGCCGCCATGGCGGTCTCGGTCTTGCGCGGATCGATCACCAGGATTTTCGGCTGATGAGGATTGAGGCACACCCGCTGCCACATAATTGGGTGGGCGATACAGGGGTTCGCTCCGACAAAAACCAAAACATCCGATTCCTCAAAATCCTTATACGTATACGGCGGCGCGTCAAAGCCGAAGGATTGTTTATATGCCACTGCGGCGCTGGCCATACATTGACGGGTATTACTATCACCGTGAACAATCCCCATCCCGAATTTTGCCAACGCCCCCAGCAACGCCATTTCTTCGGTACAAAACTGTCCGGTACTTAAAAAAGCCAAACTCTCTTTCCCATACCTCTCCTGAATGAATTTAAACCGTTGCACAAATGTTTTGAGCGCGGTATCCCAATCGACCGCGGTCAATTTTCCTGAAGTCCTTTCTCTAATATATGGGCTAACGGCCCGGTCCGGGGCAAACAAAGGCGTCAACGCTTCCCATCCTTTCGGACAGGCCTCTCCGAAATTGACCGGATATTCTAAATCAGGAGTCAAATTGACGGGTTGATTGTTCTTCAGATGGACTTTTAAACTGCATCCGGTTGAACAAAACCCGCAGACCATATTCGTCATGGTGTCCGGGAGCAGCCGTTTAGGCAGTTTGCCCAACGGAGAAGAAACCAACGCCAGCTCCTGCATCAAAGGGCCGTCCTTTTGATGGAGCAACTGGGCCAGATATTCGGTCCCAAAAAAATTTTTATCCTTAGCTTTTTTAATCAAACCCCGCTCCTTCCCGGCATCTTAAAGGGGACAACCGTCCGGAAAAAAAGATACCGTTCCAAAAACTCGGCGGTTAAAGACAAAAGAAAAATCGCGCCGTATAAAGTCACAATCCATCCCCGGCTCAACGGATGATCCTGAAATAAAATAATTGCAGGAAAACACACGGCCCCCAACAATGAACTGACGTATCGCCCAATCGTGATTTTGCGCAAAGGATAAATCATCAGGTAAGCCGTTTTTTTGAAAAAAGTCATGTCACGATCAAACAGATTAAAAAGGATCGTGGATTCTATAACCAGCTTGATCAGAGTTAACACGATGATCCCCCACAAACTCATCCGGGTCAATGTCGACATAAATAGATCGGTGTTCCCGTTGGGAACCATTTGAATAAAAATGACCGAGGCCAACACAATCGTAACGATCCCCAATATGGCGGTGGTTAAGAAAAATTTCATAAACGTCATCGGATGATCCCAAAACGGGCGTTTGGTTTTCTGATACACCATCACCGAACAATACACCCCTAAAAGACCGAAGACGGTCGTTGCCGATAAAAGGATATTGCTGAATCGTCCGGTTAAAAATTGTTCTCCCAAAAAGTTATTCAATAAATCCTTAACCGGACCGATCCAGTACATCAAGGCATAACACATGGCCAGACTCGCAAAAACTCCGAACATCACGATCTCACGGCTTAACCAGGATTTTTTAATTCCAATCACCGCGCGAAATGCATAAAAAGGACGGCCTAAATGCAGAACACTTACGCCCAAAGCCAACGCGCCGGCCAAGAAAGCAATGAGCACATAATAAGGCATCAAATAATTCTTGAAATTTTGATCCAGATAATGATTTAACATAAAAATAACCACAAACGCCCCGACGGATAACTGCGTCAGCGTCAGCATGAAAATAAGTGGCGTATGCGAATGCGCCGGCTTGACCGAATAAAAATCAGCGGACACCATATGCGGCGGTTCTTTTTTCTGACTCAAATAACGCGTCGTCGGTTGTGTCAGACGGGAAGAAGGCGCATTGGAAATCGCGACAAAGTCATCCGGATTCTTTTGTACCTGATCCACTTTGACCGTTGTAATCCGGATCGCGCCGCTAGGACAGGCGCGTACGCACGCCGGGGCCTGGCCGGCTTCCAGACGACCGATGCACATGTCGCATTTATGCACGATCCCTTTTTTCTTGCTGTATTTGGGAACATCATACGGACAGGTCAGCGTGCAATATTGACAACCGATGCACTGATCGTCCAAATGTTTTACGATGCCGGTGATCGGGCTTTTCTCATACGCGTTGACCGGGCAGCCGTTCAAACAGGCCGGATCCAGGCAGTGATGGCAGGCGGTGGTGACATGTTGCACCGCCGGCTCCGCTGCTGTTCCGCCGTACACCAACCCCACCGACCGCCACGATTCGTCTTCATCCAAACCATTTTCATGATGACAGGCGCTAACACAGGCCTTGCAGCCGGTGCATTTATCGAGATCGACGCTAAAAGCGTATTGCTCTCCTTCACTGGGTGTATTTTTCGGAATCAGATCTTCATAGATCTGCTGGTTCGCAGAAAGTTGATGAAAGTCATACTGCAAAGCGAATTTCTCAACCGCTGAAAACTGCTGCTGCTTTTCCAAATATTCGTCTATGAGGCGATGTGACATTGTTTATCAATCAACACTTTCTCGTCTATAATGAAAATGTCAGCTGCGTATAAAAAAAATCCGCATCGTCATTAGCACCGGTTTGCAGCAAATATTTGTCTGCAAAAAAATGCGAATAACCGGCTAACACATTCAAAACCTTGTTCGCCTTATACTCGGCGGTCAAATCGATTTCATCGCCCACGTGCGGATTCACATGACTCAATGACGTAGAAGCCGTACGCGTTACGGCCCGGCCCGCGGAGTAAAAAGAATCTTTCGGCGTATCCAGATAAATCAGATGATAATCTGACTGCAATTTTAATTTCGCGGTTGGTTTAATGCTGAACTGATACCGGTAATCATTAATATTCTGCAAACTAATCAAATCCATGAAGCCATAAAAAGGATGATTCGTCGGATAAAGATTATCGAATGTCCGGTGGGTCCCATCGGTTGGGTCTGAATCCCCGGTCGCGTAATCGAATTCAAACGCCCCCCGCGGAAACCATTTATGATGAAAGGTATATCCGACAATCCCCACAGTCATCATCGCTCGTACATCTTTATCGTTAAAATCGCCCCACTGACCGGCGGTCTCCAATTCATAATCGATACGGCCCGAACTGGTCGGCTTTAAAACGCGCCCGCCGAAGGTAAAATCATTGATCGCACCGGAGCCATTGGGCCCGTAGGAAACATTCTTACCGGTTTTACGCCGGATAAAATAATTTTCGACGATCAAATCCTGATACGGCTTGGTTATCGCGTAATACGCCCACAAACGGTCTTTCGATGAGCCGTCAAAAAGATCGTCGGCCTCCCGCGGACTTTTGATCGAGACTTTATCGCCGCCGAAAACATCCAGTTGCAGATGCAAAGGGGTGAAATGAAAACCAATCTTCCCTCCGTCGAAGGTCTGCGCCACGTTCGACCAGTTAAATCCGCCGATCAACCGTTCAACGCCGTAAGCAAATTCCTGGCGCCCCAGCCGCAGCGATATTTTATTCAATCCTAACGGATCAAACATGAACCGGTCTTCGTAATTCACATAAAACTGCCGAAGATCCATAAAGTTTTCAAAGCCCGATTTATCGACGAACTCATCATAACCGATGCGGGCGTCCTGACCCTGAAGAAAAAGCGTCAACTGTTTGATCGGGATATAACTTAAATTCAAACGTGTCTGATAGAGATCAAAGGCGTCCTGGTCGTCGTGTGTGTCGTTAAAATCAAAATTGTCCCGATACTCCAGACGGTACCTGTACTGCAGATCGGCTTTCAAATATTTGGGAAGATGTTTGTTGATATATTCACCGGCCCAACTGATTGAACTCCATCCAATCAAAAACAAGAAAATGAAAAGCAACTTTCGCATAAATGGTCCTCCTGCGGTGTTTCAAAGCCATATTATTATTGTAGTTAGCCAGCTTCGGCGTTGATTGTCGTCAATGACAATGAATTACTTAACTCTCAGGAGCCAATATCAAATTGTCCTCCTGAGTTTCTCTGGGGATATTCAATCGGTCCAGCGGCTTACTAAAAATAAAGGATTTTTGAAAAGCGGTTTGTTTTCTTAATTTTGTTTCTTTTGTTGCATATTTTCCTTCTAGAAAATCAATGAGCCGCGCGCGGCAGTCATAATAGTTAGGATGTTCGATCACATCCTTTCTGATCCTTGGGCGGCTGAAATCGACGGCCAAAATGTCCCCCACCTTCGCACGGGGGCCATTGGTCATCATTACGACACGGTCGGAAAGAAAGATGGCCTCATCCACATCATGCGTAATGATCATCGCTGTAATTTTTTCTTTATACCAGACCTCCAGGAGAACTTCCTGCAACTCGGTCCGGGTCAGGGAATCCAACATCCCGAATGGCTCGTCCAGAAGCAAAAGTTTCGGCTTGATCGCGAAG
>JAHFFY010000052.1:16357-18250 GCA_023247705.1 Candidatus Omnitrophota bacterium
CGCGAAGGCCCGCGCGATCCCGACACGCTGTTTCATCCCATTGGATAACGCAGACGCTTTTTTATGAAACGAATCGCTTAATCCCACCCGGTTCAAATAATATTTGCAAATGTCCTCGCGTTGTTTTTTCGTCCCATGCGGAAAGACCCGCTCGACGGCCAGCATCACATTCTCTAAAGCCGTCATCCATGGAAACAAACTCGGCGACTGAAAAACAACCCCGCGGTCCGGACCCGGCCCCACAACCGGCTGCCCGGCCAGATGAATGCTTCCCGCGGTCACATCATTCAGCCCGGCGACCATCGACAAAACAGTCGACTTCCCGCAACCCGAGTGGCCGATAATGGCAACGAATTCGCCCTGAGTCATCGTCAGATCGAAATCTTCAACGACCAGACAAGGTCCATTTGTATTGATATATTCCTTACACAGGGATTTAATTTCTAAATAAGCTGGTTTCATTTTGCCTTTCTGTATCGATAAGTTAATTCTTACTGAATCTCAAATTAAATAACTGCGTTCTTCTGGGAACAATCGTCAACGGCTGCAAATTCGGCAAGGCCCATCGATTCTGATCTGGATCGATATTTCGCTTTGATCCGACATCCATCAAATAATTAATAATCGTGTTGCGCAATTTCTTATATTCCGGATTATGATTCATCAACACCCGATCGCGCGGTCTTTTGAAATTCACCGGGAAAACCGGGCCGAGTGTCGCGCCGGGGCCGGGCGTCAGGGGAATGATCCGATCTGCCAAAAGCAATCCCTCATCGACATCGTTGGTAATGAGCACTACCGTTTTCCGGTTCTGCGACCAGATTTTCTCGATTTCGCGTTGAAGCGTGGCCCGGGTCAAGGCATCGAGGGCGCTGAGCGGTTCATCAAGAAGAAGGATCTTGGGATTCATCGCCAAGGCGCGCGCGACCGACACCCGCTGACGCATGCCGCCGGAAAGTTCCGCCGGACGTTTATTGCGCGCCGGGGTCAAATGAACCATCTCGATATATTTCTCGATATGCGCCCGACGTTCTTTGTCCGTCCATCGGGGAAACAAATGATCGACAGCCAACGCGATATTTTCATAAACATTCAGCCATGGCAATAGCGAATAATTTTGAAACACCATGCCCCGATCCGGTCCAGGGGAGACGATATGTTCTCCTTTCAATAAAATCACGCCGTCATCCGCGGGAATCAATCCGCCGATCAACGACATCAAAGTCGTCTTGCCGCTACCCGAGAAACCGATAATGGCCACAAACTCCCCTTCGTCGACTTTTAAATTGATATCTTTCAAGACCTCAGTGCGTTCTCTTCCCTGGCCGTAGGATTTAGAAACATTGATTAATTCTAAAAAATTCATTGAACGACTCCTTTAATAATGCTGATCTCCAGTACCCCAGTCCCCAGTTTAAAGAACGGGGACGCTGAGGCACAGGGGACTGAAGAACCATCTTCGGATTATTTTCTTAATTTATTTTCCAAAATTAACCATCCTCTGCAACCCCACCATCATGCGGTCCAAGAGAAACCCGATCAGGCCTATGGTAAAGACCGCCACCATGATCCGTGCGATGGAATCGCTGCTGCCGTTTTGAAATTCATCCCACACGAATTTTCCCAAGCCCGGATTTTGCGCGAGCATTTCGGAAGCAATCAAAACCATCCACCCGACCCCCAGCGAAATCCGCAATCCCGTGAAGATCAACGGCAACGACGATGGAATAATAATTTTAAAAACATGCGTAAACCACCCCAGCTGCAAAACACGAGAGACATTGATCATATCCCGGTCCACCGAAGAGACCCCCTGCGCAGTGTTAATGATCGTCGGCCACAATGAACACAGAGACACCGTGATCGCCGCGATCAAAAAAAATTTCTCAATCA
>JAHFFY010000007.1 GCA_023247705.1 Candidatus Omnitrophota bacterium
TTGGTATTAATGGTTCTATGATTGCCCATTGCTCGTCTTTAAGATCCATAAGCTCACCTCCTAGAAATATTTTATCGGAGATGAACTTCGTTAAAAGTTATTTATGAGATAAATTCTAGTAAAACCCCAACGATCCTCACCGAACTCGTGACCACCATCCCGAAAGAGACATAAAACAAAAAGTCCCACCAGCGGACATTCAAGGATTTCTTACTAATGGATTGCACACTCAAACCCTCACCATGCCCTTGGGTGATCATAAAAAATGGACGATGACAAACATAATGCACAATCCCGATCAATGCATAAATCAGCGCAACTTTTAAGACTTCTTGAGGACTCACCAACAACACATTCCCGGCCAAGGCTTGCCGGATGTGTTCATCTCCTTCTCCAAACCGGCTTAATAAAATAATCAACAAGGCCGATGAGACGGCATAGGAAATCCCGATCAGTGCCTCTTGCGGGATCCTTTGTTTTTTAAAACGAAATAAAGAAAATAAAAACGCCCCCAGGACCGTGAACCCTAACGATAACCAATAAGACTGTATGGTGTCCATGTCGTATCCAAAAAGCAGCGCAAAGCCCGATCCTAGGACGGCAATCTGCGCGAGCGCCAGGTCTACAAAAATGACCTGACGCTCGATGACATGCAATCCCAGATACGCGTGAATCCCGGTCAAAATCAAACAGGCCAAGAGAGGAAAACCCATAATATGAATAAACTCATTCATTGCAAGGCTCCACTGATTTGTTGAAAGTTATAATCAAAGAAACTAAAAAAATCATCCGTGCCGGGAAGTTCACCGACGCCTTGGCAGATGGTGACCGCTTTGATCCCGATTTTATTCGCCAGCTTCTCGGCCTCCGCACGAGAATAATACGTCGGCAAAACAATAGCTTTCACATGATGCTCCTTGATGTAATCTTCCAAAAACGCCAGATGTTTCGGCGTCGGAGGAATTCCGGGTTTGGGCTCGAGAAATTGTTCGGCCTTTAACCCCAGGAAATCGGCAAAATATTCGATATCATCGTGATAGTTAATAATTTCCTGCCCTGAACAATGGGCACAGAGTTTTTTCCATTCGCTGATCTTTTCATCCAACTTCGTCAAAAACGATTTCGCGTTCTGTTCATAAAAAGACACATTGGCCGGATCAGCCTCTTTCAGCTTCTCTAATATTGTATGAACCATAACTTTCGCGTTGTCCGGACTCATCTGAAAATGCGGATTTCCAAAGATATGCATATCTCCTTCAGCCCTGGACAAGGGATGGTCTGGAATTTTCAGAAGCCTGATCCCTTGGGAGAGGTCCACATTCTTTTCACCGTTACGAAACAGCTGCGGCTTCCCCGCGGCTTCCAAGAACGGATCAGACCAGGCTTCCAGATCCAACCCTCCGTTCACATAAAGATCTGCGTTCGACACAGCCCGCACATCACTGGGTTTAGGTTGGATGAAATGGATATTATATTTGGGGGAAGCCACCGCCTTGACACTAACCTTATCTTGACCGATTTGTTTGACCAGATCGGCGAAGATGGTTTGAGTCGTGACGATTTGCAACTGTTCTTTGGCATAGACATTCGAAAGGCTGAAGATTCCTATCGCCCCGCCAAGCAGCGATAGGAAAAATATATTTCTAAATTTATTCAACATATCCGTTCCTTTTTTAGATCGTTTAAAAAAATTATTGTAATTTATGTTTATGTTCGCCGATGGCAAATGTGCCTTGCAGATAAACGGCATTATCGTCTTTGCCGGTGGCTAAATCCTTGTGCGTGAACTGGACTCTCCAGCGGGCCAATTCGCTTTGATAAAACGTCAGATAACCGGTATAACCGATATCTATCCTTTCCGGATTTTCCAAAGGATTATCCACAAGCTGGACGTTGTCATAACGAAATCCCATCGACCATTGCGGATGGAAACGAAGGTCGGCCAATCCATACCAGCCCCACAAGTTTCCATCGATATCATGACGGACCGTGATCGGATTTCCGAAACCATCGTCTTCCTCAACGTCCAGAAATGATTCTTTACGGTTCAGATTAAAAACTTCTCCCTGAAGTTTCAGATTCTGATTCGCGTTGAAGCTGTGCGTCAACGTGGTATCGGCCGCGAGGACCTGGACTTCGAAACTCGCGTCCTCATCACGCGAACCGATCAGGCGAGAAAAACCTAATTCGAATCCGGTCGTATCGTTCAGATCGAAATAATTTTTTAAATGACTGTACAGCGTCGGCCGGCGGCGGATGCCCGGGGCATCATTTTCCCCGAACGCTGTGCCTTCTTCTCCGTTCCCTCCTTCGAGAATACCGAAACTGATCTGTTGGGTGATGGGCCAGGGCAGTGTAAGCGTTTTGGAAAAATCCAGGCCGCTTTTATTCATTCCCTCAACACCGAAATATCTTTGAATCACGAGCGGTTCATCAACCGTATCCAAACTATCCCGGTGAACACCGAGGACTTTGCCGACTTTGGGTTTGAATTTCCCCAACCGGGCCGTTGTATCAAGCGGCAGACCAAAACGCGTTAAATAAGCTTCCTCTAATGATGGATCTTCTATATCAGAAAAGGAAATCGTGACATCTAAACGGGAAAAAGGATCAACTGCACTGCCCAGGACAAGTTCGAGTTCTCTCAAACTCAAGCGATCCGATCCATCCTCATCCGTTTTCGCGCTGTCCAACGTCGCGACCGCATCGGCCACGACACCGATCTCCGGAATCCATTTGCTCGCCGGCGTGCGGGCAGAGGGTATGACAACAGGCCCATTTTCTTTCTGAGCCAATTGTCCCTCTAAATCTTTGATCCGTTCTTCATAAACCTGTTTAGTTTCTTCCTGGACCGTAATCTGCGATTGTTGCTTGGCCACGGTCTCTTCCAAAGCGCTAAACTTTTTTTGCATTAACTCAAATTGAATTTTCAGGGCTTTGAGCTCTTCTTCAACATTCGTTTCAGCCCTCCCCGAAGAAATATTCAGAAACCAACAAAACAAAAACACAATTATGGAAAACAATATTTTGGATGTACTCATAAAAATCCTCTCTCAATAAAATAAATTTAGTTCACCCATGGGATGAACTTTAGAAAAAATTAAATTTTATAAGAGAGAAATTGGCGGGGCGCGTAAAAGAAGAAGAATCCGCCAAGCCAGGAAAATAACCGGGCGAAATCTTCTAAAGAGGAAAAAATCGATTCTGGAGAATAAGAATGCAGTAAAAACAATCGCAACCAGAATCTGTTGGGATTGCACCTGAGAGAAAAAACATTCCTGTTGCGCGGTTCGGTTCTGATGATGGTGAATCTGATTATGCAAAAATTCACCAAGGTTGGAAAATAAAAGGAATCCGCCGAGAGCGAATCCCAAAACAACAATCTGCCAAATTTTTAATTTTGTCTTGAGCATAGGAATCTTTTTTTATGGAAAATTAGAATAACAGAACAAATCAATTGTGTCAATTATGCGGAATGCATTTGAACCCGAATCGTTTCGCCTTTTTGCAATAACCCTTCTTTTAAAACTTTCGCATAAATGCCACAACGCCCCATCAATAGATCTTTAAGCCGGGGATCAATCTGATCCAGGACATAACAAGGTTTCCGGACTTTCGTCATTTCAATCACGACCCCGCCCGAGAACTCCAGGATCGTTCCCACGGGCAATTGATTGATGAATAAATTCTTGACGGTAATATTCTCTCCGATTTCACCGCAATCCAGTTCAAATCCATCTGATTGCAGTTCCTCCAGCGTTTCTATATCCTGAAGACAGACCGCTTGCAGCGGCGTTCGATGTTTTTCGTGGTTATGCCCGTCGCCTTTCAGGCCATCACTCACGATCCAAACCGAATCGACGGGTAATTTGGGGATCCCTCCCGGGGAGATGTTGACCGAGAGAACATGAGGCAATACAGATATTTTCCGGGAATCAAATTGTTCAGCCATAGATTTTTCACTAATATAGTTTTGAAATTAAGTGTACCAGATATCCTTCCAACGGTAAATGATGTTTTCGCAGCTATGAGACACCAACAAGAGAATAAAAATTTGGAAGAATAAATATTTCGATGTTAGCATAAGGTGATTCGCAAGGATCAAGAACGGATGAAACTATGAAACCGGGACAAAACTTATCGGATCACAACCGAACGCAGCATAAAATCTTAAAAACGTTGCAAACACTGAGCGCTTCCCAACAATATCATTTATGGATTTATCAAAACCTCAAAGAACATTTATCGGGAACGGTGATGGATCTTGGAAGCGGCACCGGTGATATCGCTCAACATTATATCGAGAGTCCTGTCGATCAAGTGATTTTGACCGACCATGGCGAAGGCATGATCAAATATCTTAAAGTTAAATTTGATCATCAATCCAAATACAAGGTTCTTTGGATGGACATCCTCAGGCCGAATCAGAGCATCCCTGAGGACTCGCTGGATACAATGACTTGCATTAATGTTTTAGAACATATTGATGATGATCTTAATGCTCTTTTACGGATGAAAAAATTGCTGAGACCGGGGGGAAAACTGATCCTGATGGTCCCGGCCCTGCCAACCCTTTATGGATCTCTGGATGCGCTTGTCGGCCACTACCGACGCTACACGAAAATCTCATTAAGTCAAAAATTACGGCAAGCGAAATTTATAATCCGGGATCAATATTACATGAACTTCTTTGGAATCTTGACGTGGTTGATCGCCGGAAGGATCTTGAAACATAAAAAATTTTCAGCGAAAGCTTGTTGACGGTTGGACAGGATGGTGCCAGGCCTCAAAGCGATCGAACATTATTGGAGACCTCCTTGCGGACAATCTTTGATCACCATTTGCGAAAAGATTTAGACTTGATATTCCTTAAGCTGGTTGAAACTGCGCTTTGACCCGCGGCCGAGTCAGATAATAAATCACCCAGCCGTTAAACAGCAAATCCGACAGATAAATCACAATCAAAACACCCAGGGTTACCGTTGGAATAAATGAATCCGTTGCATGCAAGCCCCGCATCAACGGTTCAAAATTCCGGCTGATGGCCTGCACGTGGGCATAGATTACGGGGTACGGATGTTTCCAGTAAAGGATGAGGATAATAAGCCAAGAATTCATGATGGCTAACCGGCGTAGAAAATCATTGCGGTATAAAATGCCCATGATCGAGGTAGCGATTCGCCCAAGCAATGAGATGAGATAACGCAGCGTCAACAAACGCTCGGCAAGAAATTGAAAATACGATCGATATTGTTCGTAATTGGCCAGCAGTCCGCCCAGCTGAATCAAGGAAATCATGATCATTAAATTTCCAAGAATGACAATCCCATGCCATCTCTTTTTTTCACCGTTCATATGTTCTGATCATCACCATCTATCGTGAACCGACACCGGCAAAATTGATATATCCTTTTTCCGGCTCCATACCGATTAACCGGACACGCACTTTTTCCCCGACATCCATCCCTTGTTCTCCTTGCAAGACCCGCCCTTCGACAGGCGGGGATAAAAGACGG
Organism: Candidatus Omnitrophota bacterium; assembly: GCA_023247705.1. GTDB lineage: Bacteria > Omnitrophota > Gorgyraeia > Zapsychrales > JAHFFX01 > JAHFFY01. The sequence goes on from JAHFFY010000007.1 coordinate 5,517, forward strand.
ACATATGTTCCTTTTGCAGAGGCACCGGTCACAATGGCATCAAAAATTTCTCCAATCCGATCGATTAACAAGACAGCCCCGGCCACTTTGCGCATAAACCGTTCCACTTTCTTGGCCGCTTTCTCGCGTTCGGTACACACTTGAGCAAGATCACTCAATTGTTGAACCGTATAAGGATTTTTCGATCCGGACGATTGAGCCTTAAGCAAACGCTGAATCACTAAGTCAGGGTATCTGCGATTGGGGGCGGTTGAATGTGTATAATCCCGGACAGACAAACCAAAATGTCCTAATTTTGTCTTCGGTCCCTCGGCTAAAACATATTCGCCCGGGCCTAATAATTTGACAATCACCAGAGAAAGATCCGCGAAATGATCCGGATCAATCCGGTTTCTTTTGGATAAAAATGCGGACAGCGCGCGGGGATCCGGCTCAACCGGCAAAGTCTCCTCAAGGGAAGCAGCGATTGCGGCAATCCTGTCCCATCGTTCCGGAGTACGGACGACCCGCTGAATATAAGGAACGCCCTTCTTTTCCAAAAATTGAACCATAACACCGTTCGCCGCGACCATAAAATTTTCAATCAAATAACGTGCCTGATTCTTTCTTTTCACTATTAAATCAACGACTTTTCCTTCGGCCATGACCGGACTGGCTTCGATCGTATCGAATTCCATCGAGCCCTGCTCCATCCGGAAACGGCGCAACCGCTCGGCCGCTTCATTTTGTAAAATGATTTGTTCTTTCAAACCATTGACCTGAGCGACCGCCTCCGGCAACGGCGTTTTATTCTCCAGCCAATCCCCGACCGATTCATAAACCAATTTGGCTTTATTGCGGACCAGCGCGCGATACACATCGCCGTTCAACACACGGCCATCTTTACCGACGATAAAATCCAGGATAATCGCGGACCGGTCTTCGTTCGGGTTCAAAGAAGACAAATCGGTGGACAAACGCTCGGGCAGCATAGGATACGTGACAGCCCCGGTGTAGACCGATGTCCCATTATGAAACGCGTGACGATCGGTCCAAGAATCTTGCATAACGTATTCATCAACATCAGCGATCGCCACCAAAACCCGGATCTCTTGATTGGTTTTTGATTCGCAGACTTCCAATTGATCTAAATCCCGCGATTCCAGATTATCGATTGAAGACCAAAGCAAAGAACGCAAATCCCGAACCGACGGATCTAAACGGCGCTTCCTTTGAGATTCATTTAAAGATTTAACTTCTTCGATCACACCGGAAGGAAAATGCGGAATAAACCCGTAATTGATCATGGCCTGATCGGCGATGGCATGAATATCGATCAAACGGGGAGGATAAGATTTCTTTTTTATTCTGGAGGACATAAAACCATTTTTCTGATCCAAATAGATATAAAGATGGGAAAAAATTCAATTAAAAACAGATTTGAACAAACACATGACTGAAAATTATTTCTGAAAGATCTCCTTCAAAAACGTCTGCAATTCCTGCCAGGATTTTGCATCGGCCTCGGCGTTATAACCTATATCGAGATTAAATTCTTTGGCGTATTCATCCGCGTCGGGGTTCGTGAAACTATGTTTGGCGCCTTCATAAGTGATAAACTTATAATTGACTTGAGCATCATCCATTTCCTTCTTAAACGCCGTAATCTGTTCAGGAGAAGAAAACGAATCATCCGCGCCATGACAGACCAATACCTTCGCCTTCACTTCTCCGGGCTGGGCCGGCGTCTGCGTTGCATAGCTCCCATGAAAGCTGGCGACCCCTTTTAAATCAACGCCCAGACGGGCCATATGTAAAACCGTCGCGCCCCCAAAACAATAACCAATGGCAGCGATTTGCTTTGAATTAACCTTATAATGTTTTTTTAAAATACCCATGGCCGCTTCAAAACGCTCCTTGCCGACCGTATCCATATGCTGCATCACCGCTGAGGAAAATTCTCCGGCCTGATCGGGGTGACCGGCTGTTTTACCGTTCCCATACATATCCACAGCCAAAGCAACATACCCAAGTTCGGCTAACATATCCGCGCGCTTACGAGCATAAGCGTTATGTCCCCACCATTCGTGAACAACGAGGATCCCAGGACGTCTCTCTTTAAAGCTGTCATCATAAACAAGATAACCTTGGAGGTCTTTTCCGTATTCCACCACTTCTCCCACCAGCTCGGCCTGCGCGTAAGTAGACATCAAAAGAAAAAATATGACCCAAAAAAAATTTTTCATGTTGCCTCACTTTCGTTTTCTTATGAAAAAGACTTGTTACGTTATTTATGAAAAAATTTTCGAGATTAAAAAATAATATCAAGTTGAATTATTATATCCTTAATCCATTCCACGAGAAGTAAAATTTCTCGCGTGTGGGTATCGCATGAAAGGAACCAAAACGAAACCCGGGCAGACATTTTGCCGAGGATTTGTTCTCCTTCACAAAAATAATAATACCGACTCTTTTTGCTGCGGAGGAATTATTCTGCGAGAAAACATTCCTGCGAAGCAAAACTAAGAGATTCTATCCGTTTTGCGTAGCAGAATAATTCGAAACAAAATTTCTGCCCGGGTTTCCTACGAATTCCCAGACTGTCCTAAAATTTAATATTCACCCCCAAATCAAAATTTCTCCCCGGAGCCGGATAAAAACTTTCAGCGCTAGAAAAGGCCGACTTAGTCACCGTAGTCGAATAAAGTTGATTAAACAAATTATTAATCGCACCATAGATCTCGTAATTCGGTTTCTTATACGCGATCTTCGCATCGACCGTAAAATAAGGTTCGACTTTCGGGGCCTCATTCGTCAGATCATTAATGGCAAATTGAGAACCGACATAATTACCGAATAAAGAAAAATTGTATTCATCCCATAACTGCGTTACGATCCCGCTGCTGACCTGCTGGCGGGGGACCAACGGAATTTGTTTATCATCATTAACGCCACCGATAAAAAGCGGTTTCTGATAAGTATAATTGGTCGTGATTTTAAACTTCTTCAAGACATTTCCCTTGATGAATTTTGACAAATCCGTTTCCTGTCCGATTTCAACGCCCGCACGCCGCGTCTCGTCATAATTGCTGTTCGTGAAGGTCGTCGGATCAAAAAAGATTTCATCATGGATATCCATCAAATACGGCGTCACGCTGATCTGCAAGGCATCGTTGATCGAATGCTTTACCCCGACTTCATACTGAATTCCTTTTTGTTGTTCAAGGGTTGTATCCAATGTTCCGGTGAACGAACTGTACCACTCATCGGTCGCCAAAAACCGGAAAGTTCTCTGGACGCTCGCATGAAGATTCGAACCTTTGGCGTATTCATACTTGAGCCCTCCCATATAAACCAGAACATCCGGATCTTGCTTTTCGTCCACGTTGACGCCGTTTCTCTGGCTGAAGGCATAATCCGCCTTATAATACCGGAGGCCTCCGTTAATAAAAATATCCGTCAGGGCTTCATATTCCGCAAAACCATAAATACCGATATCACTTCGCGAAACCGTCAGGTCGTCGGAATTAAAGCCGCTGCCAATAATATTATTCTCCGTGTCATAAAAATCCAGCCCGGTCACGAAATTCACCTCTTTATCAAAAACCGTATGATCAAACATATATTTTGCGGTGATGCCGGTTGTATTGATCGAACGGCTCGTATCGAATCCGCCGAAACTATCGAAAACATCCCGGTCGCGAAAATACAAATCAAGCGCGAGCGACCCCAGATAAAGATCTTCCGGCCACGGGGCCACATTGAACCCTAACTTTAAATTTTGGTCCCGGCTGTTGGCAAAATCTTCCGGTCTGGTGCTGGCCCGCGGCCCCATCGCCGATAGATTGGCACCGCTTAAAGCCCCGGGCAAACCATAATCATCTTTATGATACGAAAATTCGACGTCTCCGGTCATTTTCTTCGATACTTCATAAGCCAGATGAGTGCTGAAATCTTTGGCCAACACATCACTGTTCTGGCGATAACCGTGATCGTCGTCGTAACTGGAATAAAAAAAATAAGAAAGTTGATTCTTCGATCCAGACACTTCCAGATCCGTTCCGCGGGCATCAAAACTTCCCCCGTGAAATCCCACCCGGCCGGAAAGATTTCCTTCTCCTTTTTTTGTAATAATATTAACAACCCCGCCAACCGCCCGATCGCCGTAAAGAACCGATCCGGCCCCGCGGACAATCTCAATGCGTTCAACAGCGCTTAACGGAATTTGCAATAAATCCGGAGAGGAAATATCGACCGTATTTAAAACACGGTCATTGACCAAGACCAGAACATTCCTTGACGCTGAGTCGCCAAATCCGCGGATATCCAAAACAGAGGTCTTATTTGTACTGTTGTTGACGACATGGACATTCAAGGCCTCGGTCAAGATGTCCGGAATACTTCGGGCGTTTGATTCTTCAATATCCTCTGAATCGATCACCATCACATTCCCCGTGACCCTATAATCATGTTGGGCCATCCGGCTGGCGGTGATCACAATTCTCCCTAATGGGATGGTATCTTCATCGTCCATTTCGTTGTCTTGGGCAAAGACAATTCCTGAGCCCGTTGTCAAATTTATTATCAGAGAAAAACTCAACAATAAAAAACCTAATAACTCAATAACCTGAATTCTTGCTCTTTTCATTTTCCCTCCATAAATAAAAAACTCCCAATCGATCCTACCTCGATTGGGAGTGCACCCAGTTCTCTTCTTCCCAAAATCTATCCTATTGATTACTGTCTCTCGCAGTAAAAATAGTTTTAATTATACTGGCAGTATTCTGACTTCTGGACTCACAATCCCCACTGATGTTTGTGACGTTCAGTGGCAAGCCTACTCCCTAACCTTCTCATCCCTCAATCCGAATAAACGGGACAATGGTGATACCCTGTTTCAGGGCTTTCTCTATTTGATCGTAATGAACATGATCTTATAGAATAGGTTTCGTTTCCAGTTACAGCGGCGGGACCGCTCCGTATTCTCAACGGATTTCCTTTCGGACCAAAATGTTCGATGGATATTTTTGCCAGAACATTCGGTACCGAATTCCTTTATTGAATAAAAAACTCAATAAACGGAAGCCAATACAAAGAAATATAGTGTATTAAAGAACATGCGCAAAGCGCGTGCCTGCAAGACGATTTTTGATCGCCTCATAAGCGCTAAAGAAAATAAATGTATAAATCAATGTCGCCAAAAGTTCATTTCTAAAGAACGGCAAAGCCAGGATAAAACATTCAGATAAACCGTTCCAACCGAGCGGATATAATCCGGAAACCAACCAGACGCCTAAATTCGTGATAAAGAAAAACAACAAAGAAGAGGCCACGCTGACCCAAAAGGTATTTTGAAAATTATTCTTCCCTCGCATTCGGTCGCCTATCCAAGCAATCAACAAAACACTTCCCCAGGTGAAAGGCATTGTTGCATGAACACCCAGAAAAAGATCGCTGACAATTAAAATCAAAACCGGCAATAAGACCGAATATGTTTTCTTAAAATAAATACCACTGAATAAAGCAATGGCAATAATCGGGGTAAAATTGGGGATATGAATAATAACTCTCGAGAGGAAACCTAAAACTATAAAGACGAATGGAACCATCAACGCTCCTATTTTTTAATAAAACAAGTTCAAAAAAGTCGTAGTTACTATATCACGAAAATATTTTTCGTCAAATTTTTAATTGGGTTCATGTGAAACGCAAAACGGCAGGGCCCATTGCAAAATCCGGGTTCAAGGTATCCCTTGTAGCAAAAATATAATGGGGACGGTTATGAATAACCGTCCCCATTATATTCAAAATTACTGACCTATCCAGCAAGCCTCATAATTCGATATCGCTGTTATTTACTCTCTTCGGTCTTGGGGGCGTTCATGATCGAAGATCCAGCACCTGCGGCGGCTCCTGCTCCCGCAGGCACGCGATTATTGTTCGCGTCATAAGAATAACGCTCGTGATCGTTGACCTTATGAATTTGAACATTAATCACCAATACAATGCCGCCCTGATCAGCCAAATCAAAATCCAGATCCACGCTATCACCAGTTGTTGTGTCTTTGAAAATAGCACAAGCGAAGTAACTCGTCTCCGTTTTTCCAACTTTGTCCTGGACTGTTGCCAAAGTTAACTTGCGAACACTTCCTGTTCCCGTATCTTCAATTGGTAACGTTCCTTCTTCTGATTTTGCCTTAATATAATTATCAATCGCGACCTTGACAGCATCTATGGATGGTGCTGGCATTTCCATAGCGGTACCGTCGCCCCCCGTTCCCATATCAGGCATCGGCGGCGTCATCAGCGCCGATGGGACAGCCCCACTAGCGCCTTGATCAGCCGATTCTGCAGCAAAACCAACGGACGCTATTCCGATAGCAAACATCAATGCAATCATCGCCATAACTAACTTTCTCATTCAATAATCCTCCTTCTCTTTAATTGCTTCAAGAGACTAAAATCTAAATAATAGATAAATTTTTTAAAAATGAATTTTTAATTCTCAATCAAAGAATCGAAGATTAGATTTTCACCCCCTTCCATTTCATCTGATCTTTCTCAATCCCCTATGCAAACAAAAGGCCTCTTAAGAGGCCAATACATTCAATTCATTATGCTTTTTATTGTATGTTGTCAGTTTAATTTATCAAGAAAAAAAGAGGTTTTTTTGATTCTGAGCATCATCAATGCCAAAAATATTATCGCGCAGAATAACTCAATTGTTCTCGTGCTGGCTGGCTGAGCCCGAGTAAAAACGGGAGATCTGTCACCGGAGTAATCTGCAGGATCACGGGGGTCAACCCGTTTATGGGGATGATTTCTAAATTTTGTTCATTAGGCACAGCAGCGCCATCTGTTCCCTGGCCTTGAACCTGAAGGTTAAAATGAGCAGGATTCAAATCAATACCACCGGGGGGAGATCGTTTGTTTTGTCCAGCCATATCCATTATCGAACCGCGCTGATCCGGCCGATGATCCAAGCCTATCGATTTGGCGGCTTGCGAAATAGCGTGGACAGGCATCCGTCCGGCCACGTTCGCTAAAGGAAGCTGCATCTCCAAATTGGTGAGGAATCGCTCATTCAAATCATCCGACGACTTCAACAATGCCCTATCCGCCCCTTGATACGCTTCTTCTTCCCAGTCACTGCTATTCGTCAGCCAGATGGCGGCCATGTATTTCATCGATTCGGCAAATGTCCCGACACGATCATGGGTAAAATTGCTCAAATGCACAGGCAAGCCGGTCGTCCACAAATCAGAAGATACAAAAAAATCGACCATATACTGTTCCAGTAAGTGGGCTAGTTCGTGATCGATTGTATTGGTAGCTTCATCCAGAATAGATAACCTCGGATCACTGCGTCCTATATGGCTGGCGAGCCCTCTTCGCAAAAACATCGTCTTTCGATTTTCATAAGTACTAAACGCGCCTTCAAAAAAAACACGATTGTCCGTCAGTAAGACACGTTCGATTCCGACCAGTTTCCCCGGCTGCAAGGCCGAAGCAATCAATTCTTTCTCCAAATTCGTGTATTCATCCGGGTTGACCAGATAGGCGGCAGGATTTTTCATTTGTTCATGACCGGTTTCAATGCCACTCGCTTGTCTTAATATCTCTTGATATCCCGCGATCGTCCTGACATCCGGGATATCCGCCCTGTTCACTCTTAAGCCAATATCTTCCAGCATCTCAATATTCCGTCGGGCTAAATCCCGGCCTTGTCTATTCCTGTCCAATTCCTCTTGAATCGCGATGCGTTCCAGCAAAAGACTGGTCGTCTTGCCTTGAACCGGGGCCTTTAACATCAGAATCAATTTGAGAACTTTCTTCTCATAATCCAACCCCGGCTGAGAAGAAATCAAATTTAATAATTCCTGGGGTGTGATCTCATTATATTGACCGTCGTTAATCCGCTGGGCCAGGCGAACAACCGGGGCATCGTTAAAATCAATACTTTTCCAATAATGATCGTTCGATCTCCATTCCGTCGGAAAATTTAAAAATGTAAACTGGGGATCTGTCTCGCTCAAGGTCTTTTGAGCGATTAATTTAAAAAGTTCAATGGCCACATATTTCTGGACATACGGGAGATAATAGGTATCGCCGTGTTCAAAGTCGCTTCTTCCTCTAATCATCGGAAGTGGGATCTGGAGATTGAGCCCCAGCTCTTTGATATGTCGCCGTAATCCAGGTGGAACCAATTTAAGGTAAGGCTCCGGAATCTCCGACACTCTCAACCCAACGCGATCTACCACCTGTAACGGCATGTCCTTGGTGGCAATGAGCCTGAACTGACCAAAGGTTGTCATCTGGGCATCCCCGAATCGAGGGATTGTAAAATCAATCTCACTCACGACCTTACTGTCCACGTTTAATTGCCGTAACCGTCGAACGTTATCGGTATAATTGACGAAATAGATCTTGAAATCATCCGTCTGGGCCAAGCCGGTAAATATTTTCCATGTCCGCTGGGAGAGCATCTGGTCCAATTCGGGGATTGTATTTTCCTCTGCTTTAACCCTGCGAACAGTCACGCCTTCCCGGATGTTGGGATTAGTGATCTTGCGCATACGGACCAATTTAAAATCGATAAAATTTCCATTCTCATCTTTGATGACATCTACGACAAACATATAACGGCGAATACCGTTATTGTTGATCAACTCCAGCCGGTCGACCCCTTCGAAGGTGGTCAAACCTCCCGTCCCAAAAAAACCGGTCGTCCCTTGCTGTGCGCCGAACTCTTTAGTTGATTTACGGGCGACCCACATGGCAAATTCCTGCAACAACCCCGTCCCGTCATCCGCAATCTCCTCAACAAATTCCCTTTTGCCGGTCTCTTGATTGGTCCGCAGGTAATAACTGATCTCTAATTTTGAGGCACGGGCATCTTTACTGTTTTGAGTCAATTCCGCTGTGTAGGCGCCGGATTCCCGTTGGACTTTGCTATCCCGGACCAAATCCATTTGGGCGTTCTGGGGCGCGCCGGGCAATTGATGACGATGTTCGATAAAATAATCGACATCCATAACGATCTTCCTCGCTTCCTGCAAGACCCGGTAGACCGCGGATTGATAGGGCATAAACCGGTACTGCAAGACCACGTCGGATTCTTTTTCCAATTTCTTGATGACCTTGCTTTGAGTCTCATCAATATACCCGCGGGCCACCAAATCCTGCCAAAGTCCGTCCACATCCTCGACACCGATTTTGCTGAAACTTTTTTTCACAATATTGCCGTACTGATCGTCCTTGGGGCGCCGCTCCTCTTCCTCCGCGATCCGGGCTAAACTGGTCCCTCCCCGCTCAAGATCAACATCTTCACCCTCCGGAAGAAACATAGCTTTCTCTTCCGAAGATTCTTCCCGGACCTGATCTCCGTCACTGGTCAAAAAGCTGGCAAAAGATCTCGCATCGCCCAAGGCGCGTGTTGAATCCGGATGATTGATGAAATCTGTCAAATCGGCCAATTCAACCGACGCAAAAGAAGTCAGCCATTTCGCAAGAAACCGTTCCATCGTCTGCGGCCTGGCCCGTAAAATCTTATCCAACTGTTTATTCATCGTCTCGATGTTCTGCGGCCCTTTATCCGCGACAAAAAAGAGAAAATCCAAAATCTTTTTCAAATCAACCAACTTCATCTGTTTATTCGTGATCTGGTTTAACCGGTCAATCAATTCTCCGAACTTAGGGATCAAAGATAATTGTTCCTGGCTGCCGACTTTAAATCCGTATCCCAGCAATTCAAAAAGATAACGATACAAAACCTCTTCACCTAATTCAGAATCTTTAACCAACTTTTCCATCACGGTCTCGAAAGACAAATCCCAATGAACGGCTAATTCAAATAGCCCGCTGAACAGGTTGACATAAAAATCCCGCTGATAACTATATTCTTCTTTACGGATGAAGTCCCTGATCGTCGTGTTGTTAAGAAACCCGTCCAGAAAAATTTTCAACCGGGCCATCCGTCCGGCAAACCGGTCGAAAGGCAACGACGCCGTCGCATCGAAATCCTTTCCTTCTCTGACCGCTCGTTCAAAACGCGCCCGGACCTCCCGGAGTTGGGCCCGGTACAGTTCATCAAACAGAGGCGCTAGTCTCCGGTTAATCTCTCCCCGGGCGTTATATTCGCCGTAACCGGAATTGATTAATTCCAGGATGGGTTGATAAATCGATTGAACCCGCTTGACCCAAGCCTCTCTTCGTGTGACCACCTCTTGATTCCATTTCACGCGCGTTCCCGCATCCTGCTGCGCGGGGATCCCTTGCGTAACCTTGGCGTTGACGATCGTCTTGGGATCAAAATATTTTGTCTCCCCCGTGTCCGCATTATGCAAAACAAAATAATCCCCGTTCACATCCACCACGGCAAAACCGGCCGGGATACCGCCGAGCAAAGGATATTGTTTTTCTGCGGAATCAATCAGCATCCAAAAGCCTTTAATCGGACCGCCCCCTGTCCCTTGAATAGTAAAAATCTGTTGGCCCAGAAGATAAGTCTTGCTTTGATTCACAAAGGTTAAATGTGGATCAAAATCGAACGCCTGATTGCCCACTTTGACTTTGGAAATTCCTTCTTTGGAATTAAAATACCGGACGTTCCCTCCTTTTAAAGAACTCACGGCGCTGTGTTCTGGAATTGATTCTAAAAGCGTCGAGCCCATGAAATCGTTTCCAGTCTTTAAATCATAAATACCTGCCCCAGACATGAGACTTCGACCGTTACCCGAATCAAACCGATTAAAAACCATCACATCGGTCCCCGACAACCGGATGCTATCTCGTCCCTTATTAAATGGTGTTTCATCGTCGTATTTCAAAGAATCTCTCATCCCGGCGGGCCAGGTCGCCGGAACGCCTTGAGACGTCCGGTCCCAGATGGTTTTTTGCTGAGTATCGTAATTTTCCCAATAACGCGGCAAATCCTCCGGGGCAACCGGAAGCGAAGGCAATGCCTTTCCTGTCTTTCTATCAAAAGAATGAATTAATCCCGAGGCCACCATCACGTAAATATATTTTTGATCAGAGGAGATCCTGACCTCATTCAGATTCACAAAAATATTAGCCTGCTGATTGTCCTTCAGATTGACCACATATAATGAAGGGACCAGATTGCCTGAAGATGGTGTTTCAACTTTGCCCACCAGGATCGTTCCGGAGGAGTCAACTTCAACATGCTTGGTATCCCCCCATCCCACATAATCCTTTGTGAACAAATTAAGGAGACTATACCCCGCATTGGTTTTTATAACAACCACATCGGCATTATCAAGCACGGTATATTCTTTATTGATCAAATCCGTAAGAATGATCTTAGGCGTCGGATGAGGATCATCATGATCATAATAAACCAGCTGGCCGGTTTCGGTACGGTGCACGGTGAATCTTCCCGACGGCGAAAGATGGATTTCTTGACTATTCGGCTCACCGGCTTTTAAATTGGGGTAACGGTTGGCATCGGAATCGATCGCGTTGATCCGCTTTAAAGTCAAAAGATCAACCACAAATTGATGGACACCATCTGTCAGCACGGCCAGATGATCGTTATAAGTCAGCAACGTTTGATTCAACGATTTTAAATCATACCGGGCCAAGACCGGATCAGCCATCCGGATGATCTCGATCACTTGGCCGTTCTGATCGTAAGCCAAAAAAGTATCGGAATTAAGTCGAACATAGTTGACGATATCAGGATGACGCGCGGTGAGATTTCCCTGATTGTCCTTCAAGGCCGGGATCCCCTGATCATCCCACTCGATCGTCCAGCGATAAGGGGCATCATTTGGTTTGACGTCGTCTAACGTCAACTGCATCGTGGGAAAAATCTGGGTTGCCCCCGATCCGGCTTTGACGAAAATCGGATTCTCCGGTGCGCTTGGGTTAACATAATAAAGATCGCCGGTTTGCGGGTTAATCAGGAGAAAATAGGTCCCATCGAATAAAATCTGCGTGTAAATATCCGGAGAAACACCTGGAATCATTTTGATATCATTTAATTGAGCCAGCGATTGGAAGTTATAAGTCCCTACGGATGTATCATGAATGACACGATACGTCGCGGGAACCGCGTCAATAGCCCCCTGAATGATCGTAGCAACTGTCGGATGACCGTTAAACCATCCTTGTTGGACCACCTCTCCCTTAGGGGTACGAAAAACAATCAAACCGGGATTAGCATTGTACCCGGCAATTTCGTCGGAGACCGAAACTGTAAATGCATAACCGTTCACCGGATCAATTGCATTGGAATTATTCGGATACCTGTGGTCAATGATCAGGCCTAAAGTCCGATCGAAATAAATGCCGCGTTGATTCAAATGCTGTAATGGAGATGCATTCACAAAGTCCAAAAACAGAGGCGGGAAGATCTGCTGATTTGGGTCGGCGCCAACTTGGCCGTTGATTCCGCCCAGGGTTATACCGAAGGCCGTATAATATTCTAAATGGATGCCAGTTAAACTTTTTTGCCACGGAGTCAGATTTCCGTCCTGATCTAATTCATATAAATCTCCCGAATCTGATGTTAAACGAAAATAGACTTCATCTCCTTTGTAAATGGTAGAAATTTCAGCAATCCGAACGCCATAATCAGCCCTTTTCTTGACCTCTTTACTCTTATGAAAAAAGATCTCTATCTCATCGTTATTCCGCACCATGACCGTGTAGGTGCCGGTTGAATCCGTGCGAAGATATTTATAGCCGTCATACATTTCCCCTGTACTTAAATCGAGCAAGGCCATATTTCCGGGTTTGAGTTGTATAAATGCCACATCGGCAAATGGATTTATACTCTCAGCGGCAGAGAAGAGATCACTATTAGCGTCATAAGGGATTTTCTTAACAACATCCCCCTTCTGGAAATCGACAATAACCAGATTATAGTCTATGCCCTGGGTTAGTTGTCGGTACATCAAATACTTGCCGCTTTGACTAAAACGGAGTCCATGACTGCGATAAGCCCAGTCGTCACTCAAAGGGGTAATCGCATTGGGAGAAACATTAAGATCGGCTACCTTCGCAAACGAATTCAACTCATATTTCACCATGGTTTGAAGATCGATCAAGGCCGCGACATTGGCGTCCTTCCTCACGATATAAGCAAACCGCTTATCCGGAGAAATTGCGATATCGCCGTCGTTTTTGTCGATAAATAGGGGATTCCAAGATCGCTCTGGATAGGAAATATAAATCTCATCTTGAGTGGTGATTTTATAAAAGCCGTTACTTAACAATTCCGCGGACTCAGCATTTTTGAAAACAACTTTACCGGTCCCCGCCTCGATCAATTGATGATTGATTAAAATATATTTCTGCTTGGCGTCCCCAGGGACCGCGGTGACGGTGCTCGGTGGGGTGAAAACAAGTCCAGGCGCCGGAGCGATTCCATCCGCTGGGACGCGAACAGGATTTTGCGAATCTTGCGGGTCAAGATAAATCACATCGCCGGTCGCGGGGTTAAGCAGGACAAAATACTTTCCATCAAAGCTCACAGGTTTATAGCTGCCTTTCTCCAATTGCGATAGCGTTGTCGGTATATTCGAACTTGAATAATTTGATACATCGCTCAGACTGAGACTTAATCCGAAAGACGTATCCAGCAAATAACGTTTGGAGGAATCCAGAATCCCCCGCATATCAATATAAAGTTGCGGGAAACTCGTCGTACCCGAATATTCCTGCCGGCTAAACCGCCCTTCCTGATACGAAGCAAATTTTTGCGAAGCTTGATCGAAATAAGTAATATCTCCTTTAAATTTATAACTATTTTTCGTCATCGGATCAATCGCAACGGGCTGAGAAAGATCACGGGTGTCAACAACAAGATCGTATCGGGGGTGGTGATAGATGTTTTTGGCTACTTGCAAAAGATCCAAATCAGCTAAGTTAACCTCAAAAATGTTTTCAACGGAGACAGGCGAGGTTTGGCCTAAGTTATTTACGACTCGGACTCCCTTCAATATTCCCTGGGTGTCAACACGCTCATAATAATAATCCGTATTGATCGGTTGGTATTGATAAAGTTGGCCATCTTGATCAAAGCGAACCGGGTTGCCTGTTTCCGTCCATATCGTAAAATATTGCTGACCACCAGCATAACTTGTATCAACGATCGAAATTTTTCCACCCACCTTGGTGGAATCAATAATTTCAAATCCATGATGAACATAAACTTCCATCTCGCCATTATGCTTGATCATCGCGGTGTAAGTTCCGGTCGAATCGGTGTGCAGATATTGATAGGCCGTTGTGTTGTTATTAAACAGTTTGGATTCAATGACACTACCGTTTAAAAAATCGCCGGTAAATATGGCCCCATCGGTCAAATCCACCAGACTCATCGTTTGATTCTGATGAAAATAAACGAAGGCCACATTGGCGAAGGGATTCATATCATATTCAATATTAACTGAATCCGTGATTCCTTGCGGTAATTTTCGCACGATCTTGCGCGGATCCGGACTCTCCAGATCCACGATGACAAACGACAACTCATTTGAAGCAGAGATTTCGCGGTACATCAAATATCTTCCGTCATGGCTAAATCGCAAATCTCGATTTTTGGTGTTCTGAATGTCGGCGGTAAAATTTGGAAGAACGTCCTCCGGGAGAAAACCGGTGATGTCCATAAAATTATTTTTCAACAAAAATCTGGCGCCGGTCTCGACATTAACGATACTGTCGGTTAAACCGGCGGTTCTTTCCTCGATAAAAGCATATTTCTTATTGGGCGACGACATAATCTTTCCCTGGGCGTTGGAAGTTGACAACAAAACGACGATGTTGGTGCCTTCCAGATGGACAACTTCCTGTAAAATATTCTGAGAATCCTCATCGGGGGTTAAGGGTGATTCGGCCTTGGCTTCGGCAGTGTTCTTGATGCTGCGCGTGAGGAGATAACTGTTCCCTCCCAGATGTTCGAACTCTGTGACACCGCTTAAAATTTCCGCTGTCGATCCCACCGGTTTCAAAACGCCGTTCACCACCACATGCTTCAGGCTGGCGTTGGTCGGGGCAAAAACAGTTGCCGTCGGTTGACTTTGCGCGGCCTGAGATTGGCCCGGACGGATCGGATGTTCAGGATCGTCCGGACTCACATAAACGACCTCTTTCGAGGCAGGATTAACAAAAACAAAATACTGACCGTCCCAAAAAACATTCGTAAATTCCGTTGAAGAGACACTGGCAAGGATCGTCTCAATAGGAATATCTTTTTCAAAATTATAAAAAACGTAATTGGAATTGGAATCCAATACGACAACCAGTCCATTTAACGAACGGGTCGGATCACTTTTACCTTTGGCCACGACCTTCCCTTGTTCAATACGGTCACCTGTGTTCAATCTTCTGACGAGATTATTATTCCCATCGATAAATATCAACGATTCACGTCGGAAGAAATGAACAACCTCGTTACCGGACTCAAACGGATATTTTATTCCGCTTAAAGCGTCAATCGCCTCCGGATGACTCGGACCAACTAGATTCATAAAATATTCAAGACCGGGCTGTTTAAAGATCAAATTATTCTGCTCAGGGCTAAAATTCGAAAAATCAAAAGAATTCCAACTCGGGAGCATACCGGGAAGCCCCGGAGAGAATAAAGTAAGTTGATTCCCGTCAAACGTTTCTCTGAACTTGTCTTTTAATTTATCCGGATCAACGACACCGGTGACGTCCTGTCCGTCCTGGTCCAAAAAGAGGATTTGTTCCGTTCCCGCTTTATTCACCCGGACTTCATAATAGGCATCGCCTTCAGACCAAACGGTCGACACCGACTGAATCAAATTGACGTTTAATTGAGAGGCATTGACCATGTTCCCATTGTGATGGAAATAAATCACGAATGTACTGGCGATATTTCTAAACGCCGTATAAGTCCCGGAAGAATCGCTGCGAAAAGCCAAGCGCGCTTGATCCGGGATAAACTTGCCCGCAGCCAGACTAAAAAAATCGATCTCATCATCACCTTTTACTTGAAGAGCAACGATATCGCCAAAATTAGAGAGAGTCAATTCCATTTCTTCTCCTGGAAGGATAGGATGTTGAATGATAGGCTTTTTCTTTTCTAAATCGATCGCGACAAAGGTCTCCTCATTCGTCTTATTATTTTTTACCACATAGACAAGATACTTACCATCGGCCGTAAATTGGAGGTTGGACATCTTGATCTCCGGAGGAACAACCGGTGCCTGAAACTGCATTTTATACGCCTGAGTTATTACCGCAGGCACCTCAAAAAAATTTGCTCCTAAGATAAACCGTGAACCATTTTCCAAGTTGAAAATTTCATCAACATCTCCATTGCGTGAGATATAAACGAATTTTTCATCCGGTGACATACGCAGCCGCGCTTTGAATTGGTTGGCGTAGTAGACCTCTTCGGGTTTCGATCCTTCTTGCAATCTGATCAATTTATAATAATTGATGTTTGCGATGTCCTCTATAATTTCGTAATAACCATTCCTCAGAGCCCTTAAGGCCAGAATATTGCCGGCGAACGGGACCTTTTTCCCGGTGGCAATTTCAAAAATACTCCCCTGGGACAGGATGTGCCGTTGATTGGCATTTTGTGGCACAGCAACAGAACCCATCGCTCTTTTAGATTGAGCGAGCGTCGGCGTACGAACAATGGCCGAATTAAATTCATTCACCGCGTCCGAGTCCGGTTGACCGGCGCTTCGTTTAATCTCCTCGATCTCCTCGATCTCCATTTGTTTTGGAACCGCGGCCGTTTCGTAACCGGTGGTGGTCTCTTCGCCGGTGATGATGTTCAGCAATTCCGTCAGCTTCGCGAATTCTCTCTTTTCGTTGTCATTCAATCCTTCATAGATTCTCTTGGCGGCCAATTCCTGCAATCTTTTTCCCCACCGCTGGGGAATGGCCGTAAAGCGGTCGGTTTTAATGATCGGGAGCCGATCTTCTTCCGTCCAGGTATGCCAGTCCGGATGAAACGTTTCAACCCCGCGTAAACTTTCTTGGGTGAACGGAACAACGATCAACGGCAAACGTTTTTGCGCCCCCACGGTGACACCTTGAATAATCTCTCCCCCCAGACGTCTTAAACTTGAAACACCTGACCAGTCAAACAAATCCTGATGAAGATAAATGACCTTCTTGCCTTCGGGAACAGCCAGCTTCTGAAATTTCCTTTCGTGAGGAAGGATGACTCCGTTATTAGCTTCCACCCGTTCAATGACCGGAGACAAAACTTCCTTGGCCTTCGTTTTGCTGCTGGCGATCACCCATTCATAATTTGGATTTCCCGTTCCTAATTGCTCCAGCCCAACGATCAAAGTATTGACATAAGCAATTTTTTGGATATCGGTCAAACTGACGTTGGCAATGATTTTGGTGAAAACATGGTCGATGGCGGATTGAAAAGTTTGCAACGCCCCATCCTTGGAGAAATCGACCTGGATGCGGACATCCTTGCGTTTCTCGGAGACTTCCATTAACCGGCCGAATTCGACCATCAATCCTCCCTCCACCGTGGAAGAATCAATAATAGACGGCGGAATCTCAACCGCCAAAATCACCTCTTCGTTTCTGGCAAAAGAAACACGGTGCGGCAAAGACGGGACATGGACCATTTTGACTTTATTGTTCAGTTCTTCGATCTTATCTTCTTTGGATAACACTTCGGCAAGTTTATCTCCTTCTTTCGGGACAAACATACGGCTGACGGTCTGTTCGTTCATCCCTGTCCCATTATCAATAATGGTCACTGCATGAGCACTGAAAGCAATATGAATATCGCCGCGTTCAACAGAAACCGGCAATGGATTTCCGACGATCAATCGTTTATCTTCCACCCCATTGACATGAACAGGGGCTTCATCTTCAATCTGAGTTGTAATATTCGCAAACCAAACATACGCAAACCGGCGATGAATATCTTCCACCATGGATTCTTGACTATTCTGGAATTGGGCCTCCCCTTCCGCCTTGGTTCGCAGGATCGGGGTCTTCACTTTAATCTGCACAACCGTCCCCTGGTTCGAGACTGGAGGGAATCCTAAAACCTGTTCAAACTCTTGCGGGGACTCCAACTGCACGATCTGAATATAGGCTTGCCCATTCGTGTCTTTAAGGATCGTGAGATGATACCAATCCCCTTTTAGGCTGTTAGCCTGACGGGTCACAATATCAATCCGGTCGCCTCCCGTTGATTCAAGCCAGTCGATAATCTGTTTCACACCCATCCCAAATTGTCCGATCTTAAAATCGCTTAACCCTAACCGCTCAAGAATGGCATCGAAACTGTTTGAAACAGCCTCGTTGATCCCTTGCGCACGGGGATTAGGATGCTGGCCAACAATGGTGACGTCTAATCTGGGATCAGTGTAAGTGCTCCGACCATCGGGAAGAGTGTTAATCATATCGATAATCTCTCGCTGGTAATTGCCGCGCACCAAAGCCCTATAGATTTCCCGATAAGCTTCTTCGGTCGTAAGATTCTGATTAAGATTTAGATTTTTAAGAAGATTCGATAAAATCTGCGGGGCCAGACGGCCTTCTGCCAAACGGGCCTGCGCGTGCACAAAATGTTCCAGATCGACGCCGCGGAAATTTTGAGAAGGATCAATGTATTCAAATGCGTTGAAACCTTTTCTGATCCGCTCCGAATCAGATGCCGATGGCAACCAGGTCGGCTGAGTGATTCCGGCGAACCTTGGGTCAACCGTGGGCACTGGTGGTTTTCTTACTCTCGACCAATTGCGCACATTAAATCTAGCCAACAATCTTCGGACGCCGATCGATAACTTTCCGGGCAATTCAGATAGCTTACTTGAAAAAAGCATCGCCTTGTCACCATCAACGGACGTCAATTGATCTTTCCCCTCGGGATTCTCAGTCAACTTCTGTACGTCCGATCCGCTGATCGACTCAACCGGGACCGGCCTGTCCCAGGTTGTTCCATCCCAGGGAAGGACATTGCCATCGTCATCATATTCCATAACCGGCTGGACGGTCTCAAGCGACGCTTCGCTCAAAGATTCCCAGGCCGTCTTGATCTCGGGGGAAGAATGGTTCAATTCCTGCGCAAGACGATCGAAATCAACCGCGAACGCCTCGCCTAAATTATGCTGTTCGATCCAATGTTTTAGTTGATCCTCTAATAATTCTTGAGGAGACTCGCTGATCTGAACTTGCGGGTTCGGAGATTGAAAATCCGTTAAAAGATATTCCATGTTCTCCTGGGTCCAGGGGACAAAACCCTCCGGGAGTGCGGTTCTCCTCGTCAACAGCGTTTGGATGACCGGGCCGTCGAACCCTCCCGAAAAATATTTCCGCGGAATCGTCTCTTTCATCTGGGTATCAAAATCTTCTTTGATGTAGTTGTAAACTCCCATCTTGAAGGCGTCGATATACTGCTGGTAAATCTTCTCTTTGACTTGCGGATCGTCGGCATTGACGCCGTTGATCTTCTTTTGATTGGAATAGACTTTATTCAAAAAATTATTCTGTAACGCCTGCTTGTACCAAACAGCCAGGATCATCGAATTGTAAATCTGGCGCAACTGTGCGAAATTTTTGTTTTCGTTCACCTCGCGCTCGATCTCGGGAATTAAAATATTTTTGGCGATCTGCGATGATAAATTACTGATTTGCTCGACATCCCCCTCGTTCTGCTGTTGAGTTCCCAATTGTTCGTTGCTCAAATTTTTCTTACGCGAGAGATAATCTTCCTCCAGCATCACGCTTAAATGACTTTCGATGACGAAGGCTTTCCCCTTATTTTCATAAACAACGGCTTTATCAGGCACAATCCAAACCTTGTTAAACGTATTCAAGGGAATATTTGTCGTCCCATACAACTCATAGGCTTTTTGATACACCTGATCCCAGAATCTTTTTCCGAGGCCGGTCTCCGGATAAGTCAATGAAGACATCAATTGTTTCAGGATATAATCCTGGGCCAAAAGATCTCGCCCCATCTCCGTTTGACCGAAAGCGTCCGGAACGATCCGGTCTTTTTCATACGGAGATAGATTCACCCAAAGATCATCTTCGGGGATCGCCAAGGTGGCGAGAAAATATTTTATCAATTTTTCGTATTCCGCTTTTAACTCTTTTTTGGGAGAAGTTGTCTGCCCGCGGTCAACGATGAAATCAAATCTCAGAGGATTTTCGGGATGAAGAGCCAGACCTCTTAGAATCGGGGGATTAAAAGCGGTCGTTGGAGCGACCATCGTCCCGGGTTTGGGTAGATCAAGATTGGGCTGAGCGTAAACAACAGCAGAATAATTGAGGATGGGAAAAAGACTTAATCCGACGAAACACAAAAACAAATAAAGCGTGATCCATCGAACCCAGGGACTTCTTCTATGCTGGACAAAAGAGATAAACATGGCAGTAAAATTTTTATTTTATTAGTATCAATACTATGATTAAAGTATACCATCTTAATAATTTACAGATATGGGTTTTATTTTATTGAAAGATGGAAAATCTCAAAACGGCAGGTTGACATGATCGTCAAAAAAAGAGGGTATTTCGAGAGGCCATCACCAGTTTACCGCACAACTTCAAAAAAATAAGGCCATCCTTTTTAACTCAAATGGCCTTATCGTCACCAACCTTTGTTCCATACATCAAGTCAATGATGGCTGTCATGCTTAGATTCTTCCGACAGATCATCCCAATCGTCTTCATCGGGCTCTGGTCTAGGACCTTTCATTCCCTCTCCCCGCATCCCTTTGCCCATCATCTCCTGCATCTTTTCCATGTCCATTTTGATCTCCACTTCCTTGATAACATTCAGATCTTTGTCGTATTTGGTCAATTTATTACCGGCCAAGACGACAATACCACCGTCAGAGGTCGTCACCATTGACTTTGGCATCATGGCACTCATCATCAGATGTCGTCTCATCATTTTATCTCTTATCTTACCCGACTGATCTCCCTCCATCCTCATATCTTTTTTTTCCATCATCGGGGGGTTCTTCTCCTCTGCCGATGCCAAAGATAAAGAAAAGACTCCAACGATCACAACCGCTAACCATAGTGCTCTCTTCATGATTTCCTCCTCTAAAAATTCTATTTAATCCTTTTACCCCTCGACACCAACTCCATATTCATACACCATTTCTCCGCCGTAATAAGCAGCGGTCGATACAAAAATGGCTGTGATAAAAACGACAGCCAAGAAGGCGAATCTAAAAATGACAGGTTTTTTTCTTTGAATGATTTTAAGGATCACAAAACTGATCCCCGATCCATACATCGTCAAGAAGGCGAACCTTTGGTGCAAATCCAGAACCGGATGATGTAATTTTAAATGGTTTGCTTCGTTCAAGCCTGTTAAGACGACAAACGGGGTGAGCATGACGGCTAAGACATAAAGATGCCAAGCACTCCGGTGCATAGAATCGTTTTTAAAAATCAAACTCAATGCTTCAATCCCGACCGCGCTCAAAAACAGCGCGATCGGGAAATGAACGACTTTAGGATGCAACAAATGCAAGTCCCAATGGGAAAGAAATCCCATTATTTCTCGGTCTTTTCTTGAGCGGCCACTTCCTCTAAAGCTTTTTTGCTGTATTTTTCAGGATCTTTATTAAAATCCTTGATGCACATTGTACAGCAAAGAGTGTACGCCTTACCTTGATATTCCAATTTGACAGGCTCTCCCATACTTTCATCATGGACGGAATTGCCGCTGACCGGACAAATTTTATTACCGACTTCGACCAAATCAGATTTTTCATTTTCAACGATGGGTTGGCCATTCTCCTCGGTAGGAGCGGTCATCGCCGGAGCGGTTACGGCAGGGGCGGAAGCGACCTCTTCTCCATAGGCCAAAAAATAACCGTTCATTAAAAAAAGCGTCACAACAGAAAAAATCAATTTTAGTTTCATCAAACTCTCCTTATGCTGTTAGTTAAAAACGAAAATAAATTCAAAAACCAAAAAGATAAAATTCGAAGATCATTAAATTCGCAGGACAGCCAGTTTTAAATAGACCGGTTGATCAGCGGTCGCAATCAATGGCGGCGGTCTATTTTGGATAATAGAAAAAGGAAAAGAAATGATGTTTTGTAAAGATATGGGAACTTCCATCGATATATCAGGTGATTTTCTCTGATGAAAGTTCAGGAATGATTGCGTAAAGATATAAGGTTTATCGCCCGTGTTTAATATTTTAAGGCATAGACAATCTTTAGAATTGACAGGTTCTTTTTGCTTTTGAGCAGAACGTTCCGGATGGAAGGGACAATGTCCGCCGGCTGGTTGGAGATTCTTAACGAATGAATTATGCAGGCAACAGCAGATCATCGAAAGGGGGATCGCGAAGGCAAGAACAAAAACGACCACGATTTTTAATTGATCCTTCATAATGGTTCCCATCATATCGCAAATCACCAGGGCGATCAAGCCATAAAATAATTCCTAAAAAAAATTAAAAATTTTTCTTTTCGGTTCAGATTTATTCTGCCGATCCCAGATTTAACGTCTTAATAACCGATTTTTGGGGATAAAAATAAACCCGACCAGAGCGTTCATCAACCAGATATTCCGGATCTTGCTCATCAAAGATGATCTGTTGAGCCGTCTCGCCGTTTTCCATATTGATGACCACAAGACCGATCCCTTTGTCCTGCCCTCCTGGACGGTGGTTAAAATATAGGCGTATTCTTCACCGCTCTGGCTTTTGCTGTATCGTTGATCAAGATATTTATCCATACTCTGAAATGGAGATGTGATTCGACAACGAAGACTGCCCCGCCGCATAGCTAATCTGAGAAGCGGTCACCGACATAGCGGTTAAAGCGACCATCGCGGCCACGCCCAACCCTGAAACGCCCGGGGCCGCGAAATAATCAGACCAGATAATCTCTTCCGTTTTCGAATCAAAGGCCAACAGATGCTGTTTTCCTCTCACGACCAGATTCCCATCGGATTCTTTGGTGATGACCACCGGGTCATCCTTGCGATCAGATCCCATCGCCAACTTGGCACCGGCTTTAAGCATCCCGCCTAAACCGCCGGTCAACGCTTTGACCCCGGTGCTGGCCACATCTGTCGTTCCGATATTGAGTTGAAATTCCAAGGGCAACCGGAATGTCTCTTTGACTTTACCCATACTTTTTTATCGATGCCGATGCCTGAACGCTGGGCC
This sequence comes from Candidatus Omnitrophota bacterium, assembly GCA_023247705.1. Classification (GTDB taxonomy): domain Bacteria; phylum Omnitrophota; class Gorgyraeia; order Zapsychrales; family JAHFFX01; genus JAHFFY01. The sequence goes on from JAHFFY010000007.1 coordinate 28,633, forward strand.
GATTTCTTTCTAAAAAATGTTCGAGGGTATCTCTATACTCAATTGTTCGATAAGTACGCTGATACCCTCAAAAACATTCATCGCTTAAAAACCTCTCCCTTTATGCTTTTTAGGGAGATTCCATCGGAACGACATCAATCCTGATCTTCTCGAACCCCCGGATGATCGTTAAGGTCACAGCCTTGCCGATCGGCCACTGGGCCAGAAATCGATGCAAATCATCGACACTCGCAACGGTTTGTTCGTTAATCCCGATGATCGAATCAAACTCCCTTAAACGCGCCCGGTCCGCCGGGCTTCTCGGCTCGACCACTTCAATGCAGACGGCTGATTCGTTAGGCAGATTATAGTAGCGCGTGAACCGTCGGTCCAGTTTTGACTGCGCTCCGGCGATCCCTAAATATCCCCGCACAACTTTTCCACGGGTCAATATCTGAGAGACCACCCATTGGACCGTATTGACGGGAATCGAAAAGCTTAAGCCCTGCGCCGCAAAGATGATCGCGACGTTGATCCCGATCACTTTGCCGCGGGAATCGACCAGCGGCCCGCCGGAATTTCCCGGGTTTAACGGTGCCGTATGTTGAATGATATTTTCAATCAACCGTCCATCCGGACTGCGCAAATGACGCCCAACGGCGCTGATGACCCCCGTTGAAACCGTCGACTGAAATCCCAACGGATTTCCGATCGCAATGGCCAATTGTCCGACCTTAAGCAACGACGAGTCACCTAAAGCCGCAAACGGTAATCGCGCGGCATTAATGCGGACAATTGCCAGATCCGTGGCCGGATCTTCTCCGATCAGCTGGGCGTCGTAATTGTCATGATTATCCAGCGTGACCGTCAGCCGTGTGGCGTTATGAACGACGTGACTGTTGGTCAGGATATATCCGTCCGGCGTAAAAAGAACTCCGGATCCAGCACCGCCTTCCTGCATCCCGTTTTTCTGAATCCGCTAGCCGATATTGATGCTGACCACCGATGGTCCAACCGTCTCGACCACTTTGACCACCGCCCTCGAATAGGCGTCCAGCAAATCCGTGTCCGATTCGATCCGCGGATTCTGTGTTGGGCCTGAAAGAAGATCCTTGTGTTTGACTTCTTCTTTCCCGGCTTCCAATCTTTCTTGAACACCCTCAACATACAAAAACTTACGATCTTCCCAATTGACAGCTTCCATCTTCCTTGCCTCCTTGAATACCAACTAGTTGGTATGTTTTTTAATTTAAAAAAAATTATTGCTTAAAAAGCATTCTAAAATAATTCTTTAAATGAGTTAAATTTTCTTTCACAACGGTTTTGTCCTGTTTCGCTTTCGCTAGAATCTGGGATCCTTCCAGGATCGAGATCCAATATTCCGCTAAAGCGCGCGGCTCGAATTTTGCTTTTGGAGCGTACATCTTCTTGGCGGCGGCCAAATCTTTCGCAATGCTTTCCGTCCATTGCGAAAATCCTTCGCAACAACGTTTCCTGATTGCGGGATGAGTGTCAAACAACTCTTGCGTCAGATATCCCATCAGGCAACCTGGCTTCCCCTGCGCTTCGAGCCCTTTGATGGATTCGTCGATGCGGTCTAAAATTTTCTGAAAAGGATCTTCCTGATCGTTCTTCGGGGTCGCAACGTGAATTTGTTCACAACAGGCTTCCAGCAGAACTGCCCCCAATGCTTCCTTGCTTTTAAAATAATGGAAAAATCCGCCTTTGGTTATTTTTAATTTCCGGCAGATTTCGTCGATGGATGTCGCGACGAAGCCTTTGCTGAGAATCAATTCCTCTGCGGTCTTGAGGATTTTTGCGCGCAACGATGAATTGGCTTTTTCTTTGACCATAACATACCTACCAGTTGGTATGATTATATGCAAAATTAGAGCGATTGTAAATCTTTTTTTATTTTTATTCGGCAGCCGTACGATTTTATCTTATTTGGAATTGACAATCGTGATCCACTTATAGTAGAGTGCTCATCTAAAGAATGAAAGGGCCAATGGAAACCAGGAAACCAAACGACCCGTTCGCCGCGCTCAAAATACGGGACATCTGCTATTTTATTGCCTCCATCGCCTCGGCCGGGCTGGCCAACCGCGCGATGGTGGTGGTCATCGGCTACCAGATTTATCAAATCACCAAAAGCCCTCTCGCCTTAGGATGGATGGGACTGGTTGAAGCGATTCCGGCGATTTCTTTGTCTCTGTTCGGCGGTTACGTGGCCGACCATCATGACCGCAGATCAATCCTGCTCATCACCAAAGTTGTTTCGGCGCTGTGCGCGGTCTTTCTGAGCTTTTTATCACTGCATTTAACTTCGGCGAATATTGTTTGGATTTACGTGACGATCTTCGCGGCCGGACTGGCCAGAGGGTTTTCCGATCCGGCCCATACCGCTTTCGAAGCCCAAGTCGTTCCCAAAAAATTGACCGTCAATGCCGCGTCCTGGATCGGCAGCACCTGGATCACCTCTTCCATCATCGGACCGGCGCTGGTCGGATTTAGTTATGATCTTCTTGGAGTGCCGAAAACATATTTGATCCTCGCGTTATTTTTTCTTTTATCGTGGATCAGCATCTTCCGGATTGCTAAAAAACCTTTTGTGAAACCGGCGCCAAAAGAGCCCCTCTTTAAAAGCATCGAGATTGGATTACGTTTTGTCTTCAAAGAACAGGCCTTGATCGGTTCGATGAGCCTGGATTTGTTCGCCGTCTTCTTTGGAGGCGCGATCGCGCTGCTTCCTATTTTTGCGACGGATATTCTTCACGTGGGGCCGCGTGGGTTCGGATTATTAAACGCGGCCCCTTCGCTGGGCGCACTCCTGATCATGCTATGGTCGACTCGCCATCCGCCCATCCGCAATGCCGGAGCGAATCTTTTGTTCTGCGTTACCGGATTTGGAATAAGCATGATCGTTTTTGCATCTTCCAAAAATTTTATTTTATCTCTACTGGCCTTAATCTTCAGCGGGATATTCGATGGGATCAGCATGGTGATCCGCCGCTCCATCGTCCGGCTTCTTTCTCCGGAACATCTTCGCGGCCGGGTGGCATCGGTGAGCTGGATCTTTATCGGGGCTTCGAATGAATTGGGCGCGTTTGAAAGCGGAATCGCCGCCCATTGGCTGGGAACAATACCGGCGGTGTGGCTCGGAGGAATGGTGACATTGTTCGTTGTTTCAATAACCTATATCTTTGCGCCCAAATTACGCTCTTTACATTTAGATCCGCAAGAAATTGGTCCCAATAAAAATAATCTTTATTGAGCTTCTTTCTATTAAATTAAACGACACTCTAAATCTCTCGCCAGCGTTGATGTCGGAAGCGAGAGATTTAGAGTTGGGAAGGAAAAGCTCAATAACAATTTTCACAGCCAGGATTCTTCTAAAATTTTTTTTCCAAATCTTTAATCATATCTGCAATCTCTTGATGCACCCCGGTCAAATCGATCACACTCAACCCAAGTTGCAACTGTTCTTGCGGAAACGTCAGATTGTCGCTGATCAATAATCGGTAAGACACGGGATGAGACACATGCTTAGGTTGCAACATAAAATCGACGACGAACAAATCTCCTTCCATATGCCCGGTCAGGTTAATTATTTTTATCCACCGCTCCCAAGCGATTTCTTTGATGGCTAAGGTCGTGACCAGATAAGCCGTCCCGGGAATATCTAAATTAAACAGACCCAGTTCATCATATCGAGAGTGAAGCATCGGATTTTTGTTGAGGATAAAATGAATGCGCCGGCTTTTTTCCATGGGGAATAAAGAAAGCTGTTTCTTAACATCATTGAATTCCATAGCACAAGGCAGTACCCGGTATAACAAAATCGTCCGGGCTGCTTGATACGCGCCGTAACCAGAACCGCAGATCAAAATCATGGTCAAAAACAACCCCCGCCAGCGTTTCGGGATAAACAAATGCCATTCATAAACCGCCCAGATCAGAAGAAAAACAATAACGGTCGTCACCCCGACGCAACACCGGTACCAGGGGGCGTTGCCTTGTGCAGCCAGATTAGGCAAGAAACTCAAAATCAGGAAACCCGGCAGCAAAACCACGCCCAGCAATAAATCCCGGATAACACTTCGTTGATCAGGTTCGTGATGACATCGTTTGGAAATCCGGAGGCAAAATGCGGAAAGAATGACGGTTGCAACCAGGAAACTCACATTCTGTATTGGAAATATATTCCACAGATTCAAAGAACTGAAAACAACCTCATCTTTGAACCAGCTGAATTTCTGAAAATAATTCCAAGTCATCTGTGTAGGATCATAAAGTTTCCAGCTTTCGTCATAATGAAAAGACGGTTTTACGCACTTGAGAATCACGGCGTAAATCATGATGACGGTCATCCCAACGGCAAATGTATTGAAAAGATGTTTCTTTTGTTCAGACCGATCGCCCTGATAACAGTTGAACAAAAAAATTCCCGCATTCACCGCCCAGAAAAACATGGCCCCAGGCGGATAAAACATCAAAGCAATCATCAACAAGAATGCGGATTGAAAAGTGTGTCGATCGTTTAAGTCTTTACTTCGAGTCAAAATCACGGTGGCCAAAAAGGAATAGAAGACGGATGCGAAATGAAAGATAATTCCCGATGAAGCCATCCAGACCTGAAAAGGCGGCTGGGTGAAAACGATGAGGACCGCGCAAAACCCCTGCGCCGGATTGACGGATTTCTGTTTGAGCCACCCGATGGTCATCGTCCCCATGAGACTTAACAGGACCAGATTCAAGAATCGTAATATGTGAAGATCCACGATCCTGTTCAAAACATTCTGCAGACTCATCCCGACGATCGCTCCAATAAACCGGCCGCTGAAGAAGTCGTGAATATAACACGGAATGGGTAACCCCTTGGCAAATAAAACAACCTCATCGTGAAAAGCAAAATCAAACGCGAAAATCGGCCAATACGCAAAATAGAAAATGGTCAGAAAACTTAGAAAGATAAAAAGTTGTCCCGGAATTTTCTTTTTTTCGTAAGACATAACACAATTATGAATGATTTATTTTTTGCCGCGTCTGGATCTGACGCAGGGCGTTCACATCCAGATGAGCTTCATCGGCCTGGGCGATGACTCTTTGCAATCTCGCGAGGGCTGTCCGCCCCATACATTTGTGATTCCAATCGCCTTCAAAGGCTTTCCGCATGCCCTGGATCAAGGGCGCGCGGTCCAATTGTCTTCCAATCAATTTGAATTGGACATCCAACACATCACTGGCAACGCCCCGGGCAAACGGTTCGTGTTTAGACCAAAGTTCGCCGACGGTCCCGCCGACTTCTAATCCGGCGATATTGATCGTCAGAATATAAAGATTTTTTAAAACTAGCTCGAAAAGAAGTTCCTCTGTGCTTTTAAGAACACGGGTTGAGATCTGAAAATTTTTTAAGACCGTTTCAATCAACGGCGCATGAGGGCCAAAGACAGGAGACGGAATGATGACCTTGTAATCTTGCGGCCATTTTTTTTCGAACCATATCGAAATCACCGTCGGGTGCGCAAGGCCATGCCTTTCCCAATCGCAGGGAAGAAGTTCGTTTTGCACCAAGACAAGCCGGTCATGCCAAACCCGCGGGAGCGCGGATAAACACGCACTGAAATCTTTTTCCGCGACCGAGATAACGATCACCTCCGGATCAATCGCCTTTTCCAGCTTCGATAAATCCATACCGCGCAAAACCGGATAAACGGGATGTCCGGCTTTAAGAAACCCTCTGGCAAAAACACCACCGATCTCTCCCATCCCTACAATGCAGACTTGTCTTTTCATACTATTCTCTCTAGCTTACTGCGCCCAGCTTCCTCCCAACGCTTTAATTAACTGGACGGTCGATACGAGACTCCGATTAAGGATCTGAATGGATTGAAGTTCCGCCTGCAGCCGTGATCGTTCGGCGTCGGCCACCTCGAGAAAATTGACCAATCCCTGACTGTAACGGGATTTGGCCATACCGGCCGATTGTTGCGCGGCATCCACAACCACTTTTTGAATATCCCATTGCTCCCGTCCCAGCCGAATACGCACCAGCGCATCTTCCACTTCACCGAACGCGACGAGAACACGCTTGCGGTAAGTCGCGACTGCTTTATCGTACTGGCTCTTGGCCGCCTGCAGGTTCGCTTTATTTTTGCCGCCGTTGAACACAGGCAAAAACACATCCGGTCCCACTGACCACATACGACTCTCCCAATTAAACAACGAACTCAACTCCATACTTTCAAACCCCGTTTTTCCCGTCAATGAAATCTTTGGGAAAAAAGCAGCTTGCGCGACACCGATCTGGGCGTTGGCCGCGGCCATCAGACGTTCCGCTTCGGCGATATCCGGACGGCGTTCCAATAAATTTGAGGTTAATCCGGGAGGAATGATCGGCGGGATGAGATCAAGAGGTTTTGTTTCGATTTTAAATTCGGCGGCGGACTTTCCGCATAACACGGCCAAGGTGTTTTCAATTTCTGCCCGTTGCCGGGCCACATCGATCTTGGCGGCCTGCACTCCGGCTAATTCCGTCTGGGCCCGCGAGACATCCAGTTCGCTGACCAAACCGGCTTTAAAACGGTTTTCGACAACCGATAACGCATCGGTCCGTAAAAGCATGCTCTTCTCTAATATCTGCACCTCGGATTCCAATTCCCTTAACATAAAATAATTTCTGGCCACATCCGCGGTCAGGGTTAACGAAACAGTCTGAAAAGCGGCCTCGCTCGCTTGCGCTTCGGCCAAAGCGGCATCGGAAGACGACTTCACCCGTCCCCAAAGATCCACTTCATAGCTAAGGTCCAACGGAACTTCATAAGAATTACTTGGGTTCTTCGGGGAAAAATCTCCAAACGTGTTTTGTGATGTCCGTTCCCGGGTGTATTGTGCCGATAAGTTAGCTTCCGGATAAAAGGCCGATTGATTCAGTTTAGCGACCGCACGGGCCTGATTCAAACTGGCCAGAGCGATCTTTAAATCCTGATTGAAATGCATCGCTTCTTTTTCCAAATCATTTAAAAGCGGATCATTGAAAACCATCCACCATTCCCCTTGGGCAACATGATCACGCGGGCTGGCCTCTTTCCACGCCGGGTCGGTGGTTTTCCAATCGGCGGGGATACTGGCCTCGGGAATATGATAACGCGGGGCGCGCATACAACCGCTCAAGAAAACAATCAGGATCATCGCCGCGCCAGCGGTCTTGATCACAGATTGATTGAAGTTGGAAAGATTCGTGGGCGGCGCCATTTTATTTTTCCTGGGACTCAAAAGAACATAAACCACCGGAATAACAAAAAGCGTCAAAAAAGTACTGGTCAACATACCTCCGACGGCAGCGACTCCTAACGGCCGGCGACTTTCTCCACCGGCACCGAAACCGATCGCGATCGGAAGAATCCCAGCGATCGTCGCGGTGGCGGTCATGAGAATCGGTCGCAATCTGATCAAACCGGCCGCCAGCATCGCCTCGCGCGCCGTTTTTCCCTTGCGGATTTGCTGATTGGCAAAATCGACGAGTAGGATTCCATTCTTCGTAACAAGTCCGATCAAAAGCAAAAACCCGATCTGGCTGAAAAGGTTAATCCCCATCGCCGGAATTCTCGGAATTTTTCCCGACAGCCAATGTCCCGGCGGGATCGTCATTCCCCAATGATCGATCAGACTCACACACCAAAGACCACCGAAGGCGCCAAAGGCCGCGAGAGGAACGGTCAGCATCACGGTCAAAGGATGGACGAGACTCTCAAACTGAGAGGCCAAAACCATGTAAATCACCAGAACCGCCAGAATCAATACAATGAAAATATCCCTGCCGGATTCGATCAAGTCCCGGGCCTCCCCGGTCCATTCATAACGGAAATCCGCCGGTAAATCCGTTTTAAGCAGGTTCTGAACTTTCTGGACGGCCACCCCCAACGGCACGCCGACCGGAGTCCCTTCGATAATCGCGGAACGAAAACGATTAAAATGCTGAATAGCACTCGGTCCCGCTCCCGTCTCATAAGATACAACATTATTTAATTGGATCAACTCTCCATGAACGTTTCGCACATAAAGACGTTCCAGATCCGACGGAGTCAAACGGGATTCCCGCTTAAGCTGGACAATGACATCATATTCCTTTCCAGAAAGATTCAGTTTACTCAGATCCAATCCTCCGAAAAGAATCTGCAGCGTGTGAGAAATATCTTCGACAGAAACGCCTAAGGCCGCCGCGCGATTACGGTCGATCAATATTCTTAACTCCGGTTTATTCAGCTCGAAGGTCGAACGGACATTCGCCAGATATCCTGATGTGCGCAGTTTGCCGCTCAATTCATCCGCATAGCGGCTGATCGCATTTAAATCGGTTCCCTGGAGAACAAGCTGAAAAGGCTGGGTGAATCCGCCACCGATCGATTTGGGAATGATCGGGATGACGATCGCGCCTTCGATATTTTGAAAAAATTTTGAACCGAACCCAAACGGACCACCGACGATGTCGCGCACATGCCGTTTGCGATCTTCTTTCAAACGGATAAATGAAAGCCCCTCGGCCGCCCGGCCCGGTCCGCTGCGGGCTAAAGCGACCGCGGAGAAATATCCTTCCACCTCCGGTGTTTGAGCAATAATCTCCTCTGCTTTCTTCACCATGCGGTCGGTATATTCGCTGGTGGATCCTTCCGGAGCGACGACAATACAAAACAGACGCCCTTTATCTTCTTCAGGCATGAATTCACGATTTAACCGGGAATAAAAAAAAATCGTCAACCCCAAAACACAAAGACTCAAAAACATGATGACAAACGGATGGTTAAGCGACCACTGCAATCTTCGTTCATACCAGCGATGCAATGCGTTCAATCCGCGATCAAAGTAATAGACCAAACCTCTCTTCTGTTCATCGTGCGCAACACCGCGCAGAATCCTGGAGGCCACCATCGGAGCCAGCGACAACGCGACAAACGCCGAGATCAACACCGAGAAAGAGATCGCCACGGCGAATTCGATAAACAACCGTCCGGTCACACTGGTCTGAAACGCCATCGGAAAAAAAACCGCGACCAGCGCAACCGTAGTCGCAATGACGGCAAAACCGATTTCTTTCATCCCCTGAATCGCCGCCGGCATGGCGGACATTCCCTCTTCGATATGCCTGAAAATATTTTCCAACACGATAATGGCGTCATCGACCACCAAACCAATCGCCAGGACAAACGCCAGCATCGTGACAATATTAATAGAGTAACCGAATAAATATAGAACACCGAATGTCGCGATAATTGAGATGGGAATCGTAACTGCTGGGATAAATGTTGACCGGATATTGTGCAAAAAAATAAAAATTGTCACAACGACGAGAAGAAAAGCAATCGCCAGCGTCCCCCAAACCTCTTTAATGGATTTCTCCACGTAAACGGATTCATCGTAAGGAACCGAAGTATTAATGCCGACCGGCAATGTGGGTTTCAGACGTTCCAGTTCTTTCTTGATTCCATGGGCAACATCGATTGTGTTCGCCTTGGATTGTTTGATGACCCCGATCCCGACGCAGGGTTTGGAATTATAGCGTGCAATCGAGCGTTCATCCTCAACTCCGACAGCCGCATAACCGACATCGCGCAACCGCACGAAGGCGGACACCTCTTGTTTAATGACGAGATCATTGTATTCCTCGGGTGTTTTCAATTCACCCAAAGTCTCAATCGAAAGTTCCCGCTGCCAGCTTTCGACCCGGCCGCTGGGTAATTCCACGTTTTGATTTTTCAAAGCGCTTTCCACATCCATAACCGTGATACCGCGCGCCGCCATTTTTTCCGAATCAAGCCACAACCGGATGGCAAAACGCTTGGCGCCGCCGAAGATAATGGAACTTACCCCCGGCACGGTTTGCAGTCGGTCCTTCAAGATATTCTCACCGATCGTGGTCAATTCCAGTGTTGAGAAACGATCGCTGTACAAAGCGATCCATAAGACCGCTTGTGCATCGGCATCCTGTTTCGCAACGATCGGTTCATCGATATTTTCCGGCAACCTTCCCCGGACACGGGCGACACGGTCGCGGACATCCTGGGCCGCGAGCTCGATACCGCGGGAAAGATCAAACTCCAATGTGATCGTGCTGACCTGTTCCCGACTCTCGCTCGTCATGGTTTTGATGCCTTCAATGGAATTCAAGGCCTCCTCGAGGGGTTCAGTCACCTGTGTTTCAATAACTTTAGCGCTGGCACCGGTATAAATCGTGGAGACGTTGACAATCGGAGGATCGACGTCGGGTAATTCCCGGACAGGAAGTCGGGACAAACCGACCAGGCCAAACAAAATCAGCCCCAGACTCATCATGGTGGCAAGGACAGGACGATTAATGCTAATTTCAGATAAGCGCATATGGGATAAATTATTTTTCTTCTTTGACCGAAGGATCAGCCGAGGCGGCCGCCGGGTCCTTCAGTGATTCTTCTTTTTTTCTTCCGACGGCCCTTCAAACTTAACGGACACCTTGGCGCCCGGAGCTAACTTCTGAAAACCTTCCACCACAATCACGTCATTTTCCCAAATACCATCTAACACTTCCACCCAACCCGGGACACGGGTTCCTACTTTAATTTCTTTCATCTGAACACTTTGATCTTCCTGAACAACAAAAACAAAAACCGCATCGCCTTTCAAAATCAAAGCGGTCTCCGGGATCACAATCGCGTTCTCGTGCTGATTGATCGTCAGCTGAATATTGGCAAACATACCCGATCTCAATTTTCCCTCGGGGTTAACGATTTTAGCTTTAATCAAAGCTGTCCGTGTCGGTTCGTCAATTTGCGGATCGATAAAATAAACCTCACCGGTAAATGTCTCATCGGGATATGCCGCGATTTTTGTTTCAACCATTTGACCCTCTTTGATCTCCCTGAGATAACGCTCGGGCACGCGAACATCCACTTTGATCGGATCCTGATTAATAATAAAAGTAAGCGCAGCGCCTTTAACGATAAACTGGCCGACGCTGACCAAGCGTTGTCCCATGATTCCGTCAAAAGGAGCCGAGATCGTTGTGTCGCGCAATTCTGCTTTATTGAGTTCGACGGCGGCTTGATTGACTTTAAGCGTCGCGGCGGACTGTTCAAATTCCTGCTGCGAGACAGCACCCGTTGAAATCAACGATTGATAGCGTTCGTTTGTGGTTTCGGCTAATTTTAAATTCGCCTCGGCCTGATCCAGCGCAGCGCTGAGTTTCCGGGAATCAATCTGAATCAACACATCGTCTTTCTTGACATTTTGCCCTTCCTGAAATTTGATATCTTCGATTTGTCCATCAATTTCGCTGCGGATCTCGACGGTTTCATTCGCTTTTAAATCTCCTACTAATGTAATTTTCTCAGTGATTGTCTGTTTTTTCGCTTTCGAACCAACGATATTCACCCGCATCTCCATCGGCATCGCATTAGTTTTACCCTTGGCTTCGCAGCCCAAGAAAAAAAATCCCATAATCAAAATCATCAAACAACTAAGCCATCCGGCTTTTAAATCTAATTGACTATGCATATCATATTCCATTCCCTTTCGTCGTCAGAACCTCGACCTGTCTTCTCTAATACATACTCCCATGAGCGGTGCACAGGCCAAGTAAATGGTTGGTTATTCAACTTAAATTCCGCGCAACCTTTCTTAAAACATTTTTACAAATCGTCATGTCCTTGATGCGAATCCCCTGCTGAGCTTCTTTGAGCATCTGCTGGACCACACGCAACAATTCCTGCTGCAGTTCCTTCCCTTTATTCGTTAGATAAATTAATTTCAGGCGGCCATCTTGGCTATTGGGAATACGCACCACTAAATTGCGTTTTTCTAAACCATCAATCAAACGGGTGATACTTGTTTTATCCTTACAGGTAACGCCCGCGAGATCCTTTTGGCTCTGACCGTTTTTCTGCCAAAGGTTCATTAAAACCGCCCACTGCTCGCAGGTAACATTATGGCCCGCCTTTTCAAAATTGTGATTGAGCCGGTTGGCCATGGCACGGCCGGCTCGGCCGACGATGTAGCCGAGCGATTCTTCGAGATGATAAAAAATGCTTTTTTTCATAGGCATATTAGTTGCATATACAACTTTCAAAGTTTACAGGGAACTCCCGAAGTTGTCAAGCGCCAGCTTGCAAAATAAAAAACAATAATTGAAAATTATTTCTGAATTAAACGTAGGGGGCTGAAAAACCATCTCTAGGAACGCAATAAACGGCAGGAATAAATCCAACGATAACCGAACAGCGGTGACAATCATTAAAATTGGGGGAAAAAAATCGACGGGTAGAGTTTAAGGAGCGAGGAAGAGTCACGGAGGGTCATGGGCCATACCCTGCAGTTCTGTCCCTTAGACAGACAAGGGGCCCATGATGCCATTTTCCTGTTTCTCGATTCGAAATTCTATCTTCGAGATAAGATCTAACGGGTGAACTGGTTTGACAATACATTTTTTAACTCCACACATTTTCATAAAAAGATCCTGTTCTTTAATTAAAAACTATCGCGTTTGAAGATTTCAATATCCCTTAACATACGCCAGATTCAAATATACTCGCTGCACTACACAACTGCGCGCGCGGCGCAAAATCAGGGAGGCCAATAAGATTACTCAAACGCGATAGTCCTAAGTTTATATTGCTTATTGTATGATGAATGAGATCGAATTCTGTGGACAAACTCCATGATTCTTGTTTACATTGAGAGAAAAACGAGTCTTCAATAATTCGATTAAAAGTGACAAGGATTTTTGCCAAACTCATACTCCTTAGTTATTTTGCCAGAAATAAATTTTACTTGTTTATTATAAAAATGGGATCGAAAAGTGTACCGAGCAGATTCCTCTTTTATTTGACTTTTATCTACCTTTATTGATCTGGCTAAAAAAAAGGGGATCATTCACGACGTGACAATCAGCTCTTTTATTTTTTGCAACAGCATCTCTATCGGAACCGGTTTATTGAGGAACATAATTTGCTAAAACATGTTAAGTATACTGCGCATCAACGAAAAATAAAACAGATTTTTGCCGTACATGGTTTTATCTCGAGGAGAAATAAAATAGACATTTCTTCCAAATTATTCTTAAGGAAAACCTGATCCCTTCGGAATCTTGCAGGCATCGCTCCAATTATAATCTGTTTCCAGGAGAAAAACAGTCTGGATAAACGCCAGATGCGAATAACCTTGGGGAAAATTCCCCGTCAACCGCTGTGTTGCCATCTCAATATGCTCAGAGAATAATCCCAACGGATTGGCGCATTGAAGAATATTCTCAAACATGCCCCTGGCTTTTTCTTCTTCCCCGATCAAATACAGGGCATTGATCATCCAGAACGTGCAAACGATAAACGCATTCTCCGGAAAACCTAAACTATCATGGGCTATATAACGCATCGCAAAATTATTGCGAACCAAATCTTCATATATTCGCAGCACCGTGCTAATGATACGAGGATCCTTCTTATCCAGAAATCCGTAGTGGAGCATCAATAAATTAGCGGCATCCATCTCCTGGGATCCATAATACATCGTGAAGGCTTGCTTTTTCTCATTCCACCCGTAAGTTAGAATATCCTGTTTGATCTCATGAGCCATCTTCAAACAATTCTGAGCGTACTTGGTTTTACCGACGTATTGCGCGATTTTAGCGGCCCTGTCCATGGCCACCCAGTTCATCATCTTGGAATGGACATAATGCTGGACAGCCCCTCGCTGTTCCCAAATCCCGCTGTCCGCATCGCGCCAGACCATCATCACCTTGTTCACTAAAGAACGCACAACCGCCCAAACCTCTTCATCAAATGAAATGGAAGGCCGCCGGTTTAAAATAAAATTTGTATAAATCGTCTCAATCAGTTCCCCGTAGAGATCGTTCTGTTTTTGGCGGTACGCATCATTTCCAATCCGTACCGGACGGGAATGTTCATATCCATTTAAATGATCCAAGATCTTTTCCGTTAATTCTTTCTCTCCATTAATCCCGTACATCACAGCGATATTTTCATGTTTAAGCAGCATACGATTTAAAATAAAATTCAGATAGCGTTCGGCCAATCGTTCATGCCCTAAACGGGAATAAAGATCAATAATCATGGAGGCATCCCGCACCCAACAGTAACGGTAATCCCAATTCCGATCCTTGCCGATAATCTCCGGCAGGGATGTCGTCGGCGCAGCGATAACCGCACCCGTTCTCTGATAGGCCAATAATTTTAAGGTAATCGTGGAACGGATGACCATTTCCTGATAAGACTCAGGAAGTTTAGTCCGATAAACCCAGTCCAACCAATAACTTTTAGTTTTCTCGTACTCGACATAGATCTTATAAAGATTAATGGGCTCTAACTTCTCATGATAGGAAAGCAAAAAAAATGAAGACTCGCTGAGTTCGATGGGCTCCCCTTTAACTATTTTCTGGTGATCGAGATTGCTGTAAAGATAGAAACTATTATATTCACCTTTTTGTGAGGTGATTTTAATATAATCTTTTTCGAAATGGAACTGGGCGTTGCTTAACGCGTAATTAGGCCGGGGAATCAATTCGATGATGATTTGGGGCCGTCCTGAAATGACATGAATATCCCGATGGATTTCCGAAGGACAATGCGTTTCTCCCTGTGTTGTAAGAAAACGGGGCATATAATCATTGACCTCAAAGACGCCATGCCTGGTCTCGAAAATTGTTTTTATAATGGCGGTGTGAAAAATATAATGCTGTCTGATCGCAATGACATCGACACTGGAAATCTTAAAATAACCGCCCTTCTCATCGTCTAAAATGCGGGCGAACAAAGAAGGAGAATCAAAAAATGGCAGGCATAACCAATCGATGCTGCAATCGGAAGAGATCAACGCAGAGCTTGTACAGTTCCCGATGATTCCGTAATGGTAGTTTTTCATTCCCAGGACTCAACAGTTTTTAATTCTAGAATTTCTTCTAACAGCAGACTTACTTCTTTGATATCCTTTAAGAAATATTTAGCCTGAGATACTTCGGAATGCCCGACACAGATGGTAATGCCTTCATCCTTTAACGCCTGAAACGCATCTTCATCCGTTTGATCATCACCGATATAAACAGGCAAAGTCGCTTTATTATCCAGAGTGAATCTCTGTCCATTCAAAAACCACTTAACGATGGATCCTTTATCCCACTTAACCGGTGGGCTAATCTCAAAAACTTTCTTGCCGGTTTGAATACTGATTTCTTTCTTAACTAAATAAGGTTTGCAGATATGGTGAAAAATCGTATTGAATAGACCCAGATTATTTTCCGGCACCATACGATAATGAACACCGATCGACCATCCTTTGTCTTCAATGATTACGCCATGAATTTTAGTTAACTCTCTATCCAAGTCGTTTTTTATCCCTTGGAACAATCGTGTAATTCTGTCTTTATCCGGATTTTCAAAATGTATCTGGGGACTATCAATTTCAAACCCGTGATTACCGATATAAACTATATCGGCGATTCCGACTCTTTTTTTTATATCTGCGACCGCCCTGCCGCTGACAATAATCAGTCGGCAAAACGGAAGACCTGACATTTCTTGCAGCAGCACTTTATTCTCTGCGGAAAGGAATGATTGATCAGGGATCTCCACAATCGGCGTCAATGTTCCATCATAATCTAGAAATAAAAAAAGATATTTATCCCGCCAGGATTCTTTCAATGCGTTCCAATGATCAATAAAATAGTCCATACCTATGCCCCTAATCCCGAAACTCGAATTCCAATAATTCAGATATGATTTTGCCAGCCCAATGATAAATATTATTTTCATGTATGATTTTACGCATTTTGATCATTCGTTTATTCCGATCATCTTCGGTTAAATTAAGCGCCTGAAAAATTCCTTCGCTGAATTCATCGCAATCATAAGGATTGATTAAGACCGCGTCCGTCAGTTCCCGCGCCGCGCCGGTAAACTGACTTAGAATAAGCATTCCCTTATGGTCTGACCGGCTGGAGATATATTCCTTGGCGACCAAATTCATCCCGTCATGGAGCGAACTTACGATCGCCGCCGTGCTGATACGGTAAAGCGCTAATAATTCTATCAAAGAAAACTGCCGACGGACAAAAACAACCGGTTTCCAATGAGAGACCGCATACTTCCAATTAATCTCCTCAACCAAAGCGTTGATCTCATCATTCAGTTCTTTATATTTTTTGATATGCAACCGAGTGATCACTCCTATTTGCAGGAATACAACCTTGCCGTATAACTCTGAATGTTTTGCGAAAAGACGATCGATCGCGCGCAACTTATCCGGCAATCCCTTCGTATAATCAATTCGGTCCAATCCTACCAAAACTTGACGCTCTGAAAGTTCAAATTCCTGAATCAACGCATCCGCTTTCTCTTGGACCGCTACCGAATTGACTACTTCATTAATCCCGGTGAAATCCACACTAATCGGATAAGGTCGAATCAAAGTTTCGTGATCATTTTTAATGATCGAAACGCGCTCACGATCGATTTTACTCTCGATCTCCCGATCAATGGTTTCCAAAAAATTATTACAATGTTGCCGAATGTGAAAACCTAACAGATCATTGCTCAAAAGCCCCTCTAAAATTTCTTTTTTTTGCGGGCAAATTCTAAAGGCCTCGTGGCACGGCCAAGGGATATGCCAGAAATGAGCGGTAATGATTTGTCGGGGGGCTTTTTGTTTTAGATATTTCGGGAGGAGACAAAAATGATAATCCTGGATCCACACGAATGCCTTTCGATCTCCGATTTCATCGATGATCGCTTGGGCAAATTTTTCGTTCACGCGTTTATAACATTCCCAATCCTCCGACCTGAAAATTGGTCTTTCGAAGGCCATATGGCATAACGGCCACAGCACTTCATTTGCATATCCATAATAATATCCTTGTTCCTCTTCTTTCGTCAGCCAAACGCGTTTGAGCGTGTAAGACGGTTGATCCGGAGGAACACGCACTTTTCCTTTTGAATCCGTAACATCGCGATCGGCATCGCCATGACCATAGGCGACCCATAAACCATCGCAGCTTTGCATCACCGGGTCTAAGGCGCTGGTCACACCACCGATGCCCCGGATCCATTCGATGTTCCCTTTTTTCCGGACGTGCACATACGGCTCGCGGTTGGAAACAACGATAAAAAGATAGTCCTTCATTTTATCTTTAATCAAATTTTGTAAATTTTCTTTTTGCCACATAGGAATGGTTGGGTTGACTAAACAACAGCCGATTAATAATGATTAAATTAACAAGAGAAGAATTAAAGAAAGATTAAAAAAGAATTAAAACTTATCGAATTTCTTCTTTAGGACGTCTTATTTCCTTTTGGCGGTATCAATCGTTTCGGAGAATTAAATAATGAACTCAATGGAAAGTATCTCAAAGGAACAAATCGATCTTGAACTCATTTTAAATTATACTCCTCATCCTGATTTTTCTGCAATTTTAATTATTCCTTAATCTCTCTTTAATGTGAAAATTTCTATACTATGTTCAAACTCTTTAAAAGAAAGGAACGAAATATGACCACGACCGAGGCTGCGATCACCTTGTTGCATCTTTCAGATAAAGATTTAAAAAGAATAGGATTGCCGCAGTTAAAAAATTTTCTGGGAATGCTAAGATGCGTGACCCGTCAGCTTGAGCGCGAGATAATCCATCGAGAAATTCAAAGACAGGAACATGAATCAATTCTTAAATAACAAAGTGTCTTTGCGAAAAACGATCTGAACCCAATTTGTCTTTCCGGTGTTGGAGCTGGGGTAACACTCATTCTAAAAGCAAAAATCCTCTCTCCTTCCATTCCTACCATACCAGCTCCACGCCCTCCCCCTGAATCAAAAGAGCCGTCTTATTGAGCTTTTCTTTACCAATATTAAATCTCCCCACTCCGTCAAGAACAGTCGGGGGAGATTTAACATTCCTTTTGCTAGAGAGAAGCTCAATAATCCAAAAAAATTGCTCAAGCATTTCTTATGATTTGCAGGTTATCCTGTTTTAAAAAAGCCCCGGTTAATCGTATGCAACAATCGAGTAACTCGGGGCATCATTCACGGAGAATTCGTGAACGAAAAAATGCGTTTGTCCAACATTTAAAAAATTTCTATAAATATTCCTGAATTCTTTTCAAGATCACGCTTGCGGCTTGTTTGTCCGGGGTGACCCCTCCGACACGAACCTCCACCTTCGATGAATTCTCTCCAACCTTATGAATATCAACCCACATATCCCTTCCATCACTATAATCACCCTTCAGCTGCGTCACTTTGCTTTCCTTGACCTCTTTGATGATCTGCAGTTTAAGCGAGTCCAGAGCTCTTTGGGCGGCCGCGACCGTTTGCTCATAAGGCGAATGGAATTCCTGCGTTAATTTACCAGATAACCAGACAGCCGTTCCAGCACCGCCAGCGGCCCCGGCCAATAATGCAACACAGCCAACAGAATTAATCAGAAAAAATGCTAACATGCCACCAACTAATATTTTCTTTATCATATGCTCTCCTTATGAAGGATCATTCTATCAAAGCTCATAGGTTATCAAAAGATTTTGATCTTTTGGGTGGGGAGTCCCTCGACAATTATCGGGCCAAATAGAGTCGAGGGAACCAAGAATGAGTTGCTCATGAGCAACATCAGAATCCCACCATTATATTTTTAGTTATCCTATCAAGCCCGTTTATCCTTTTTCCTCATTAACATCTTTAACCCTGCTGATTTCTTTTGCTATTCTTTTGTTGTCTGCTTCTTTGTATTTTATGATGATCTGGTCCCCTGCTTTTAACTGATCAAAAGACAAAATCTTTTCTTCGAATCTGGTTTGTTCATTCACTTCAAAATCTTTTGCCTGGACATTCATGCCATCTTGCGATTTATGGACAATCGTAACGACATTTTGTTGAATGCTTTTGACTCTTCCGTTGGTAATCTTTTCCATGGCTAATAAAGCGAACACCTGAGCAATCAACAGAAGAAGAATAATTCCGATAAATAACCAACCCGTCGATCTTTTCATACGATGCCCTCCTCTTTTAAGATATAAGGTTATTTTTAACACGGATTTGGCAAATCCAAAATCCGTTTGGATTTAAAAAAAATTATAAAAATTCCAACATTAAAACAAGATTAATACAGCGTTAAAGCACAATCTCGCTGTCAGAACACCATTCGGATCAGTCCAGCTATAATCGTAAAAGGCAAGGCGATCATATAACCAATCACCCCGAAAGTGTTACTAATAATACCGCCATGCGGTTCTGATTTTGTTTCCTTTGTCTCAACGACAGTGCTTGTTCTTCCTTTGTCACCTCACCACAGCGGTAATTTTCTCTAATAAATACGCGACTCCTTTTGACTTGTCAAAATAGTCCAATGCATACGGGATGAGGTGTTTTTGCTGATCAATCGGATAGATGCTGCTGATGATAATTCTTAGACTTGGATCATATTCCCTGATCACCTCAAACACGACTTTGCCATCGATCTGCGGCATTTTGATATCCAGCAGGACCAAATCGATGTCTTCGCGGATCAATATATTTAAGGCCTCGCTGGCGTCTTGTGCCTCTCGCACAAGCATACCTTCCTCCACAAGGGTCCGCACATAAACTCTTCGTACGCGTTCTTCATCATCAATAACAAGAATTTTTTTCATCTCAATTCTCCTAAACCCGAACTCTGGGCGCTCCAACAGAACAGTACTGATTCATGAAACGGGAAAGGAAAAGATCAATAACTTGGAGGTTATTTTAGTTTTAAGAATATTAATAGAAGATTAAAATAAAATTAGGGTAGAAAAAAAACTACGTGGCGGGTAACACAACAATAAAGGTCGTGCCTTGATTGACTTTGCTATTGACCATAATTTCGCCCTGATGGATCTTTGCGATCCTTTGCGCAATGCTTAATCCTAAGCCGGTGCCGTCCTCTTGTTTGGTTGTACGGTAAAAGCGTTCAAAAATCTTGGAGAGATGTTCCGGCGAGATCCCGACTCCGGAATCGGCGATACTGGTCAAAACTTTTTTCTCCTCGACTTTGACATCAAGATCGATTCGACCCCCTCTAGGGGTAAACTTAACCGCGTTCTCGATAATGTTGAAAAAAAGACGCCTTAAATGCAGGGGATCGGCTTGAATTAACAGGGATTTTCGAGGGGCCTCCAGACTGACCGTAATATTTTTGGGAACCGCGAGGATTTTGCTCTGCTCATATATTTTTCTGATGAACGAATCAAATTCAATCGGCTCAAAATCAAAAACTTGTGGTTGATAATCCAGTTTTGCCAATAACAGCAGATCTTCAACCGTCTTGATCATGCGTTCCGATTCTTCCAGGCTAATTTTAATGGCCCTTTGATATTCTGAACTATCTCGTTCTCTTCTTAAGGACAATTCCAACTCTCCCTTGATGATCGTCAACGGTGTTTTGAGCTCATGGGCCGCATGCACACTAAACTGCTCGATATGCCGAAATGATCGCTCCAGCCTGGAAATCATGTCATTAAACGCTTCGACCAAATTTTTCATTTCATCATCAAAATGTTTACTCTTCACCCTTAAGCTCAAATCTTGATACGTGATATTTTGGGCCATTTTTGTGATCTCTTCGACTGGTTCTAGGATTCTTTTAGCAAATAATTGACCGACAAAACTGGTGAGAATGAGTATGAGCGGGATACTGATCGCGATCGAGTATAACCAATTCTGCATGAATTCAGTGATCGGCTCTTCAATCACTCCGATCTGGATTATATATTCCTCTCCTTCTTTATAGCGAAACGGTTCATTGATCACACGGATATTCTGGCCATGGTAGGTTATTTTCTGAAAACTCCTCCCTCCATCTTTGGACAACACTCCGTTTTTTAAAAACAACCCGACAAGATCATCCGGTAAATTCTTGGATTTGGCGATCGAAGCCCCGGATGAGTTGATAAAATTCATGAAATCTTTATCCAGTTCCAATTCGTTAGATCGTTTCAGCCAATTCTGGGAAACTTTTTTGCTTTTAATCTTAAAAGGATTTTCGCTTTGCAAGGAAACGGTTTTTTCCGCCGCCGTTGATAAGGCCGTCGGAGTTTCTCCCAGCACATCGAGATAGGCATGGATGGTACGGTTCACCGCCAAGGCTTTAACCTGCAGTTCATGATTGATCTCTTCATAAAGCGTACTGAAAATAAGATAAAGAACAGCGCTGAAAAGGATCAGGATCATCCCGAGAATAAAATTATAAATAACCGCTATCTCAAACTTGATAGAATTGAATTTCATATGCGCCTGATTATTTTCCCGCTTTTAGAATGTATCCTCTGCCGCGCAGGGTGTGAATCAATTTCTGTTTAAATCCATGATCGATTTTATTGCGGAGATATTTGATATAGACATCGATGATATTGCTGAAGCTGTCAAAACTTTCATGCCAGACATGTTCGAAAATCATGGTTCTGGTGACCACCTGATTGGCATGCAGCATAAAATATTCTAAGAGAGCATATTCCTTGCTGGTCAAAATGATGGATTTGTTCGACCGTTTAACTTCATGCGTCAGTTGATTCAACTCCAGGTCAGCAACTTTGAGAAGCGATGTCTTATCCTCTCTTTGCCGACGCAGAAGAGCTCTCACCCGCGCCAGGAATTCATCGAACGAAAACGGTTTGGTGAGATAATCGTCGGTTCCGGCGTTCAAGCCGACCACTTTATCACGGACGGTATTCTTGGCCGTCAGCATCAGAATCGGAGTGGTATTTTTCTTCTGACGCAGCTCACGGCAAATCGTCATGCCGTCTTTCTTGGGCAACATGAGATCAAGAACGATCAAATCGTAAGGGTTGATTTCCGCGAGGTATTGCCCCTCTTCGCCGTCATAAGCGGAATCGACGACAAAATGCTCTTCTTTTAAACCGCGCTGGATGAAGCTGGCGATCTTCTGTTCATCCTCAATCAATAGAATTCGCATATGAAATTCTCCTTATTGTACCGGTTCACGCCAATCGCTTCAAAAAACGGAAACAAGATCAAAAATTCCAGAGAATTTGGAAGAATCAAGTAAATCCTGCCTGTGCTATCGGCAGGAACACCTCGGAAGGGTTCGAACGGACTTCCCGGTGCATTGCGCGGTTATTGTACTTCTAAAAAAAATTTTAGGCAAGACCAATCAAAACGGGCGGGGGCTTTAAATCAACTCAAGGTCATTAGGGAAAGACAAAATTAACTTTCTCCCTAAATTATATTCCAAATTCCTTGATCATCGTACAATACATTTCCTCAGCCTCAAAATAAAGCGAATGGCTCAAGATGGAAAATTTGCTTCCCTTAATTTGTTTGGAAAAATCCATCTCAAAGTTTTTGACATCCCGATACACATCCAGATGACCGCTCACTGGATCCGGTTTGGTCCAAAAATTAATCCATTGAATATGGTCAAAGAACTGATTGATCCCATTGACTAAAGTCGACGTGTCGATGTGAAACCGTCGAAAACCATGCAACTGAGAGACGATCGCGTAACAGATATCCTCTTGAGCCTGATTAATTTTCGCATCAAAAAAAATGCGATCTTATCGAGCGAAGAACCAAAGGTCATTAATCCTTTGATCTTTTGAGCAAAGATCTGCCGGGAAGGATCGACATTCATCTCCCGGTTGATTCTATCCAAGGTATCATAAGCGATCACCGTCCCCAATGAATGGCCGACCAGATAGACATCATCATAGGCCGCGCTTTCGATCAGATATTTTGTTTTCTCGACCGATCCTTTCAAAATCGTTTGCCGGACTTCGTAGTATTTTGATTTCTGGTCCATACTGCAATAAAGGACGACATCACCTAAAAAATCGACCAAAGGGCCTTCCAATCTGCTCATAATGAAATGATTCACCTTGCCAATCAACGGCCATTGAGCGATCAACAGGCTTACGATATACCACCATTGTCTCCAGCCCCCTAACAGTTTGACCAAATATTTGAAATTTCTGAATTCTCCATCGGAATCAAAAAGATCGTCATTCATCTACTTCTGGCTCATCTGTTCCTTCGTGCGATTGTAAAACCCTTTAGCGCCGCGCGCGACTTGACTAGCCCATTCCAAGACCTCGATAGCGGTGATCTGCCACTGAGGCACATGCCCCCAATAATATTCATAAAAATGAATACTGGGAACGTCTGGATGATTGGTTTCGAAAGCCACATAGCTTTCCGCCCGGCCCGAAAATTTCTGCAGCCGATGCCGTTTCTGAATGGATATCTAAGGATATCGGATTTCAAGATCCCGTACATAAATCTTGAGAAAAGAGCGGACAAAGACATCGAGTGTCTCAAAAGGATCCTGTTCGCCAATACCGTGAATAATGAGCATCGCAATCTTCTTGGGCATACAAACCTCATTTCCTCACGATTTTGAGTCCAACTCGCGTTTTTTAAAGAAATTGAATCGAAGGCGACATAGGCAATTTGAATTGATCGATCGTACAGACAAAAATACATCTATCGGAATGAATTTAAAATGTCCGGTTCATCTCACTCTGGGATTGATAAAAGCTTTTAAAATTTTCTGATCCTCGATGGGGCGGTCACCCGGTTCGGTAGGAGATTGCTCAATCGCAGTAACGACTTCGAATCCATGGATCACCTCTCCGAAAATCGTGTGCTTCATATCAAGCCAAGGGGCTGGAACGGTCGTGATAAAAAACTGGCTTCCATTGGTATTAGGACCGGCGTTCGCCATAGCCAACAGTCCTTTACGATCGAATTTCACTTCCGAGGTCACTTCATCTTCGAACTTCTTGCCCCACATACTTTCTCCGCCGCGTCCGGTTGCCGTCGGGTCGCCCCCTTGAATCATAAAACTTTTGATGACCCGATGAAATATGGTTTCATTATAATATCCTTTTTGCGTCAAAGTTCTGAAATTTTCGACTGCCTTAGGGGCGATATCATCAAAAAGTTTAAATTCAATCGTTCCCCGATTTGTGACCAAATTAATCAGTGTGGAATGTTTCGTTTTTCCCTCAAGCACGTTGCCCTCCTTAGCTTTCCGTTTTGGAAAAAATTACGTTAGACAAAAATATTATATCTACTTCTTATTCAAATGACAGAAAAAAAGATTGAAAAAAAATCCTGGATCCCGCAATTCACCAAATAAAAAGGACACATCTTATCTTCTAAAATATGTCCTTTTTATAACTGCTTACCGATAACAACTATTGGCGTTTATACGTGATTTCCATCATTTTGAATCCTTTGCCAGATTTATCATTCGTATACATTTCATAAGTATATGTATTATCGTCGACAATTTTGATCTCGTTTCGAAAAAATATTTCCCCGTTAATCGGACAGGAAGCGGTTCCCTTTTCGGTCATCGTTTTTGTCGCGGCATCATAGGTGGCGGTGGCCGTCATCATCCCAGTCGCCATACTATCGATCCAGATTGAATTGTATTCTTTTTTGACATTGTCATAACCGATGATCCCACGGCCTTCGAACGGCTGTCCCATGGAGGTTCCTATTGCGGTTTGTTCGATAAATCGTCCGCCTAAAATCGATTTCACTTCAGTCGACCCGGAAGAGACTTCCGGAGGAGCATCCGGTGACATCCACCATTTGACCGTATGCATCCAGCTCCCGATGAAATATTCTAAAACTTTATGGTTTTCATTCGGGGTGCCGTATTCTTTCATTTTTGCCATCATCTCATCATCCATCCCGGCTGGAGCCTTATTGCCTTCAGCCATCATGGCTGGAGTATCTTCCGCAAAAACCGGGATAGAACAAACGCCCATTCCCACAAGACCTAATACAAAAATAAAAATCTTCAAAATCCTGCGACTCATCTTTCCCTCCTTTTAATATTTAACTATTGTTAAAATCGACCCGATTAACGCTATAAAACAAGTCTATTTCTTCACAGAACCTGTATTGTAACTGTGGAACGAAAAAAAAGCAAAAAAGAATATTTCTTTCGACAATTTTTCTTTCCCAGCGCAAAGGACTGGGCGCCAGGGGTTATCCTTGCCATTGCGTTTTCTCTATCTCCTCCCGACACCGTCCTGGAAATATATTCTATTCCAGAGAATCAAACACCCCCTGATGATCTTTGATCTCAACCGGCAGATGTTCTTTGAGTTTGCGGCGGATCATCTTGTTCAACGCTGAATCGTCGCCTTGTTTCAACTGTAATCCGCCCAATTGAAGATAAGCCATATTTAAAGTAATCATGCTGTGCAGCCATTCTTTTTTCTTCTGGCCGACGACGTTTTGTTCATCAACGATTTCGGCATACGTTTTGGCAACGGCTTCCAGGAGCTGAAGATTTTCGCGCGGGTAAGGTGTTCGTTCGATCTCGGTGAGCGTTTCCTCAAAAGATTTCGTATCGACTTCGCTCAACAGGCGTTTGCAGACTTTCAGGCGATCAATCTCCCCCTGGGTCAGACGATTGATTCGTTGAACCTGTGCGGATACTCGCTTAACAGGCTGATCCTGAGGCGCAGCCTGGATCGGAACAATAAGCAAAATCAACGAAACAACGATCACAGGCCATATCAAGGCTTGAGGCATATTTCTTGAAAAGGAAGACTGAACGTGTTTTCTTAATCTATTTTAGGGATCAACGAATAATTCATCTTCTTTTTATCGAACTCTTTATCACGAAAATACATATACATCATCGCCATCGCATCAATATCATTTTTCGTTGGATTATTGTATTCCGTCACGATTTCATATTGATGATCTTTGTATACGGGAATGCCCTGCTCACTGGAATAGTGATCCAAAGATTCAAGACCTAAATTATTCTTAAAATTTTGGGATTTTCCTTTAAATAAAGATTTATTCTCGGTCAGATCGCGCAGCTCAATATAAGTTGCATAGACGTGAACGTGCGGGACGATCACGTGCAAGGTCGTATCCCAAGGGATACGCAATCCATAATCTAAAGTATATCGATAGACATGCCGTCCCGGAGGAACAAACCAGTGATAAGAAAAAATTTCACCGTCCTTATGCTTAATCAAATTCGCATCGGACGCGGATTGAAACAACTCCCCATCATCCTCATTCTTCATTTCCGTCGCACAGCCCGCATGATCAGAGTCTGCGCCGGCGGTCTTGCCTGTCTTGTTCTTTTTGATCGGGACCTGGAGGGCGCTCCCTTTTCTCAGGAGAGGAATCATGTCCTCATCAAAATCCCGGTCATAAACATACTTTGCAATCATCTTGACCATAACACCTATAGGCTTATCCCTCTGCTCCCAGTTCATAACCATGGAGGAAAGTTTGAACGGTTCATTGGACAGCAACGGGACACCGAAATGTTTCGGAAAATCAATTTTGTTATGCCCCTGAACCATATCAATAAATTTATAATCAAGCACGTGCTTGGGAGATAACCCGAAAACCTCTCGTCTCGTTTTGCTATTCAATTTTGTAGAATCAAAGCTCACATTGGTATGGCAAAGGAATGAGGGGGCTTGAGACGTTTTGCCGTCTTCTCCCACAATATCCACCTCCATCCCGACAAGCCAGATCAGTTCGGAGGTATCGGACTCGACAAAGCGAAAATTCTGGTTATCAGTCGGTCCTTCCATCGATTTATAAATCCGATCAAGCGTAAGAACCTTAGACAAATGTTCCACTTCATGAATGACCAGCTGTTTCTCAGCCGTTGCTTTTATGTTCGCCTCCGCACAGGCCTTTTGAATTGCAAAAGCGTTAAAAACAATGAATAAACTAAGACCTAAGACGGAATATTTCAAATTTTTTAATATTTTATCTAATGTTGGGCTCAAACAAATTTTCATGAGAATAAATTCCGGCATAACCTGAACCTATTGCCCCGATGGTTCATTCGGAATCAAGTGAACACAATCAAAATAAACCGTTCCCTGGCCGGGTTGTTTCGGTTCGAACTGGAAACTTTTGATGGGGAAGTCTAATTTAAGATTTCCATCGGCGTTGGCAGGCTGCCAGTCATCGCGCGCTGTCAATTTGGAAAACGGGATCTCGATCGTAACCCATCCTTCTTGCGTATTATTATCGATCATAAACCGCCACATTTCTCCGCCTGAATCCTTCACATCGAAAGCGACCGGCCCAAGATCCTTGCCATTCATCGCAACGCTAATGCCCTGGTATTGAGACCATTCGATTTTTTGCGGTTCATCCGCTTCCCAGTGGGCGCCGGCGACATCCAGACCATAGCCCCGGGCGCAGAACATATAACTCGATGGCTGTAAATCATAAGTCAATTTTAAAGACTGTTCCCCGCATTGTTTCATATCTTTGGCGGAAGTCACCTGAACCGACGACCCGCTCCCCGCCCCGAAGTCCACCGTTTTATCGCCGATCTCTCCTTCAAAACTGTCCAGCGAAAGTTCGTCGCAGAAAGCAAGACGCCCCAAAGTAAAAAAACTGACCAACAAAAAAACGAAAGCAACAAACTGATTCACCCGTTGTAACATTTTCAAAGTGATCCCTCCTGTTCCATTTGTTTGATCTCTCTAAGACAAGATTTCACTTGTCTCATGTTCGGCTTAATTGAAATACAATCCATGCCCAAAATTCTTTTTGTGAGGTAAAGGCACTATACAATAATCAAAAACGGAGGACAAGTAAAAAAATGCTGTCGAAATAAGGCGCCGCCCAGAACCGGAAGAAAAAAATTCCGGCCTGCCATGAAGAATAAACCTCTGGGAACTCAAATGAACTGATTAAATTGATATTATTGACCGCAATGCTCGTGATCAAAAATACAGCACTGCTCGACAAGCGTCAAGGCCCCAAAGGGATTCCACCACATCGGAGCCAATAAAGGATTCATTCCGCGAGAAGCAAAAAAGACCCATGCCGTTGTCGCCACCGAAGGCCCCAACGCTGTCTTGAAAAAAGGATCGTCATTGTAAGCCTGGGTGGAAAACGAAAGATCGGTATAAGGGTATCCGATTTTATAACATCGATTGATCAGCAAAGCGGCGTTACGCTGTAATAATTGATTGGCCTTCTTCGCATATAACACCGACTGACTAGATGTTCCCTGGCCTAACATTTTATAAACAACAATCATCTGATTGGTCCCTTCGATCCAGCTCAACGGTGTTCCGCGGGCCGAGGCGTTACCGACATCCGAGAAATCAAACCCCCTCGCGGTCAGGACATCCCCGCCGAAAGTCCCGTCCGGTTGAACGGCAAAGGTCGATTCGATTTTGGCGATCATTGGGTCAATGTTGATCCCCCAATGGCTCGCGTTCACGGAGGCCGGCGCTCCGGGAATATCCTGGATATAAAAAAGAGCATCAACCGCCAAAAAAAACCAGGAATTGACGTCCAGAACATTTTTAAAATCATTGTATCCTCGATAAAATAATCCGGTCGACGGATTATAGGCATAATTCTTTAAAAAGGATGTCACGCCGGCCAATTCCTGAGCAAACATATCACCATCGGCCTGGGAAAATCTCATACTTGCAAGAACACGCAATCTGGATAAGAACGCCATATAACTCAAATTATTCTCGGTGGAAACCGCCATATTATTGAGAAGAATAGAAACACCTCCCTGAATATGCGGCAGCGACATGATCCACACGGCGATCTTTCTGGCAAGTTGATAAGCTTCGGGATCACCGGTATGAGCGTAATAATGCAGCGCGAAAATTCCGACCCAGGCGTTAGGCCCCATCCGCTTTTGAAATTCCATCGGCCCCGGAGCTCCGGTTAGATTATTATAGGAAGAAAAAAGTCCGTTTTGCGGCGATTGATTTTTAAAAAAATCAAAAATCTTTTTAGCGCTCACCAGATCTCCTCGGTTCAGAAAAACAATCCCCGCCAGCGCCTGATCATAAGTGAACGCCGCGTTTTTGACATTGACATTCTCATCCGAAGGATGTTCCGGATAACTTTCCAGCAAACCGACAGGACTTTTGTTCTGAAGATTGACCAGCCAGCTGTACAGGGCTGTTTCCTCATGGATGGTCAAGGTGTTCAGCATCTCAGCATGGAGCAATGGCAGACTGACAAAAGACAAAAACAATTCAATGGACAACCAACAGCTCACCCACGACATTAACCTGCGGGACCAGCCCTCTCTTCCCAAATAGCTCTTTTTCATATTCGCCTCCGTGTTTAAAGGTTGGAATGATATAATAGATTCAATTCCCAATTATATTGATGATCGAATCAATGAACAGGACACCCCATGTCCTACGCAATGAAATATTTCAACAATTTAGGCGATCTCTTAAAAGAATACAGAGAACTTTTCTCTCTGAATCAGGAAGATTTTGCGGAACAGCTAGACACCAATCTTAAAACTTATCAACGGTGGGAACGGAACGAACACCCCGCCAAAGAAGAAAACCTTTTTAAGATCTCTCAAATCACCTGGATCCCTTTGCACGTGACGAAAACCGTCAACGCCGGGATGCCCATCTATTATTCAGTCAAGAAACGCAAATGGTCACCGACAAAATTAGAAAGCAAAAAATACTTTTTCCCCGAACTCCTCACTCCAACCCCTCCGGATGATGATGGATTATTTATTCGATTTGCTCCATTAGATTCCGAGGAAGTTATAAAACTGGTTAAAGAATCGGACCGCAATATTTATCCGTCCCAAAATTCTTTTCGCATCGACACCGCTTACCGCGCCCATCAAATCGCTCCTGAATTGAATTTTGTCGTCTATGATCTGGCGGATCTGGTGGTGGGGCATCAGGTGTGTCTTCCTTTGTCTCAAACGACCTATGCCAAAATCAAAAACGGACAGATGGCCGAGGGGGATATTCTACCCAAAGATATTTTTAATGCGCTTGTTTTGAGACTGGGGGTTTTGTATTTCTGCGCGGGGAGGGGAGCCTCCGCGTCCATTCAGCATAATATCATTTCCAAAAATGTTCACATCTTGCTTAAATACTGGATGCAATATTTAAGGAACATCAATCTCACACTGGCCGCTCATGTCATGAACGTGGACGGCTATGAAGTGTGCAAAAATTTAGGGATGCAGCTCGTCTTCGAAGACCGTCAAGAATTTCAAGCCATCGAAACCGAACTTCCTCCCGCCATCTTTGAAGCCCGCATCAAAGATCTGGCCAAAAGTCTGTTTAATTTGGAATAAAAATGAATTGGAAGGATGAAATAAAGCTCTAATACTTTTTCATTTTTTTTAAATAGTTGATTTCCTTCAAAGGATAGAGGGATCAATTATTAAAAACGGATTTGACAAAGTATTAATCTTCATCCCTCGAAGCCTCCAAGTATTCCCACCTTTGATAACCGCGAAAGATCTCGTCTTCCAGGGCCTCCAACCTGGCCTTGGTTTGCGCGACTTCTTTAGGATCTCTTTGATAGAAGGAAATATCGGAGAGGATGGCGTAAAGCTTTTCTTGTTCCTGCTCGAGCTTTTCAATCTGAGCAGGGAGTTTTTCTAATTCCCGCTCTTCTTTAAAAGAAAGTTTGCGCCGGATCGGTTCTTTTAATTCAGGCGTTTGATCCTTTTGGGATTTTGGATTATTTTTTTCTTTCGGTTTGATTGGAGAAACGACTGGTTTACGCTGACTCAACCAGTCGTCATATCCGCCGGGATATTCATTGATCACACCTTCGCCTTCCAGGACTATGGTACTCGTAACAACGTTATTCAAAAAAGTCCGGTCGTGGCTCACCAAAAGCAGCGTTCCGGAATATTCCAGAAGCAATTCTTCCAGGAGTTCCAGGGTCTCGATATCAAGATCGTTAGTCGGTTCGTCCATGACGAGGAGATTAAACGGTTTCGTAAAAAGTCGTGCCAGGAAAAGACGGTTACGTTCTCCGCCGGAAAGAACCTTGACCGGGGTCCGGGCGCGTTCGGGAGAAAAAAGAAAATCCTGTAAGTAACCGATAATATGCCGGGATTTGCCGTTGATCGTGATGGTGTCGTTTAAACCGCAGATATTCTCAATCACCGACTTCTCTTCTTCCAGTTGTTCGCGCAGTTGATCATAATAGGCGATCGTGCAATTTGTTCCCAGTCGTACTTTGCCTTTTTGCGGCGCAAGTTGTCCTAAAAGGATGCGCAGCAAGGTCGTTTTGCCCGAACCGTTCGGTCCGATCACGCCGATCTTATCCCCGCGCATGACCTGGGTCGAAAAATCACGGATCAAACAATGTTCGCCGTAACTGTATCCTAAGGAAGACGCCTTAATCACCAAATGCCCCGACGGCCCGCTCTCCTGGGCCCGCATACGGACTTGACCGATCATTTGACGCTGGGCCTTTTTTTCTTCGCGCATCCGCTCCAACGCTTTGACGCGGCCTTCATTACGCGCCCGACGGGCTTTGATCCCTTGCCGGATCCAAATTTCCTCCTGGGCGATTTTCTTTTCGAAATCGGCCCGCTGGGCCGCCTCGTTTTCCAGCGCCATTTGTTTGCGTTCCAGAAATGTTTTATAGTCGCAGGACCAACTAAAAATTTTTCCGCGGTCCAATTCGATGATCCTGGTCGCTAAATGGGTCATAAACATCCGGTCGTGCGTGACAAAAAAAAGCGTCCCCGGGAAATCACGCAAGAATGCCTCGAGCCAATCGATGGATTCAATATCGAGATGGTTCGTTGGTTCATCCAGCAACAGAATGTTCGGCTGCAAAATCAAGGCCCGGCCCAAAAGGCAACGGCGTTTTTGTCCACCGGAGAGTTGTTCAAAATTGGCTTCCGGATCAAGTTTCATCTTGGAAATAAAATACTCAACCTGACTATTGATCTCCCAGCCGTTGGTGTGGTCAAGTGCGGATTGAAGACGATCAAGTTCCTGCATCAGTTCCGGGGTGTGTTCCGTGTGCAGGCACTGGCTGATATGATGATATTCGCTTAACAATTGAGCGCGGTTGCCTAACCCGGACAAAACGATATCAAAGACGCTACCCTGGATATCCAAAGGAATCTCCTGCGGCAGATGCGTTACCTGAATCCCTTTTTGAACAATGATTTCTCCGCCGTCGATTCCTAATTGACCGGTGAGAATTTTCATCAAGGTCGTTTTTCCAACGCCATTGCGGCCAAGCAAGGCGACCCGTTCGCCGGGTTCCAAATGCAAACTTAAACGATCAAAAATAAGCGGCCCGCCGAAGGCCACCGTAATTTCCTGTAGACTGATCAGTGCCATAGGATCTCAAAAATTGGGCTTATTGAGCTTCTTTCTACTAAACGAAACTCTAAATCTCTCACCAACGTCGGTATCGCCAGCGAGAGATTTAGAGTTGGAAAGGAAAAGCTCAATAACATGGATATAATTTCGCATAGGACGAATTGAACATATTCGGTTTTGAACATTTTGAAAATTACTGGGGAAGAATCTCGTTTCTCTCGGGAAATTCATAAACGGTCGCGGCTGATTTTTCTTTTGCACCCTCTGTGTCTGTGGATACCTTCACCGTTTTAGGTTGCTGTGTCACAGGCGCCAAAGGATCATTGGCCGGATCAATGACCGGGATGCCGGGAGTACTTTCGGGTGTAGATTGAGCGACCGCCCCTGATGGCGACGCGCTATTGTCATTCGTCGATTGATCTTTAGCTGCATCAATCTGTTGATTAAGCCAATGATTCATCCCATAGACTAAAGCAAACATGACGATGACGACACCCAACAAAAAATAATTCTTTGTATTTCCACGATTATCCATTATCTGTTTCCCTCCTGCCAAACGAGTTTATCGGTAATATCATTGGTAAAAGCGATAAATGTATTTAAGGATGGGAAATAGGGAGGAACTTTTCCCTGTTCCATACGATGATCATAAACAAAATTGCGGCCGTACCCGGAAAGCCATTGTCCGGTCGACCCGTTAAAAAGACCAAAAGCACCGTAGTTGTTGGTAATTGATCCACCCAAGAGCGTTGCCGTACCGCGCGCGCCAACCCCTTGATCGTCATAGTTATCAACGGTAAGAATACCGTTCTGAGCCATAACCGTCCCATGAATTTCGACATTATTGGGCGCAGGTGTCCCGATACGGACATTTCCATTCCAAGAAACAAGTCCTAAAACGTTGGTATAAGCTTGTCCATTGGCGTCATATACCGAGGGAGGAATATAACCTGCTTGACCGGAAGTTCCGGAACCAGGGGTATAATCTGTGTATTTAACATTATTCGTAATCACTATATCACTATGACTAGCTACCGTTAATTCTGTATCCTCTTGAACTGTTCCGGAAAAACTGTTGATTTTTCCATCCACATAGATGATGTCTCCGGATCCATCGGTGCCATTGGGCTGCCCCGTATAGGTTGTGGTGGCGCCACTCTGATCCAGGACGGTCGTTTGATTCGCGTTTCGATTAACCGTAATTGTTTTGGTGCTACTTCCTAAAGAGATCGCATATACAGCTTGATTTTGATTATTTACAGAAATAGTCACGGAAGCACCGCTGTTATTTTGATCCCGGACATAAACCCCGCCGTTCAAAGTCGATCCTTGTGTGGGAAGATAAATTCCATCATTCCTATAATTACTATTTCCTTTCACTTGAGAAATCATATCTGTCTCTTGTGTCGCTGAATTCAATGTAATCTGTGAAACATTACGACTAAAACTATCATGAAAAATAGGGACATCTTTCACCCCATTTGCATTTGCATCAAGGAGGATCGCACTGCCATTATTGTAAAAACGGGTGGTTTGCTGATATTGAGAGATCAATTCTTCAAAAGTGCCGCTGGGATTCAAAGCAAAATTAAATCGGTCATTGCTATGGACCGGACCCGAAAAATTGGTTTTATCGGTAAACCAGACATTGGTTCCACTTGGAGTCTGCTGGTTATTGGTGAATAAAGCAAATTTGGCAAAATTATCCTTCTGAAGACGAACAGTAAAATCTCCCCAAACAACAACTTGACTGCTTAGACTTCCATTTGTCCCGGTAGATTCTATTCGATAAGAATATGGGAAATCCCAGGCATTGGACCCGACTGCGCTAGGGTCCTCTTTTTCCATAAAGATGATGTTATAAGAATAATTTATATTTCCTAAAGAGCCGCTGGCGGTATAGCTGCCTTCTTCCCCATTTTGCGCGAGAACAGGAACATTATTATTGCGCACCGCATAAACTAACCACCCGATCCCATCCCCAGAAGCTACTTTACCTTGAGCGTAACCAATAACGCCATTAGGGTCAGCAATAGAAATTGTTGTTTGTAAATAATTATTAATCAAGACATCCAATTGTTCAATAGCGGCCTGGGATCCACCGTGGGCGGCATAAAATGTTTTAGACTGTTCGCGTTCATTGTTGGCAATACGATTCTCATGAATGGAATTTAAAACAAAAATACCCTGGAGCGCCATAAGGATGACAACAAAAAACATGGTGAAAACCAAGGCCACTCCTCTTTCATTATTCAATCTCATATCCATCACCCTCGATTTCTTAACATCACATCCATACTATTGGAAATCGATATTGTCCGTCTTGGCACCGCGATCTCGCTTAACTTCACCGCCACCGTCACTTCCGTCTGCCCCCCATTAATACTAGCCTGGAAGTCTGTGAGGTGTTGCGCAAATATAGACGAGCTAACGACCGCGTTATTTGTGTCTAACACTCGGCGCAATAGCTGCCCGCTATTATCCATTACATACTCGATCGTCCTATTCGTATAGGTATTCGGATCGCAACTTCCGCACGCCCCGAGATAATCCCCGTGCGCCAAATGCGCCTTGACACTGGGGGCCCCCAAATTCATGGTGTGGGGATTATTGGGATTTGCCGGAGGATAATGACATAAATCTACTTTTCCATTACTGTCCGTAGGATAATTCGTACTGCACCCCGCCTGCCCCCATGTCAACGGTGCTCCCCACCGGCTCACATTTCCGTTACTATCCATCGGACTGATGCCGCAAAGACACAACGGAACCGAAAATCGTAATACGTCCGTCCCATTTACTCCCGTTCCATCTAATATACTCACCTTCATATTCCCGGCACTATCTCTTCCCGATTCCTGTAATTCAATGGAAATCCGCTGCAACACCCGTAAAGAATTCTCCAACAACTCAGAACGCGCATAGGTTAATGAAAATGTATTCTGTCCAGCGACAAACACCATGGATCCAGCCAGGAGTACAATCGACATCAAACCCACCATGACCATCATCTCGACCAACCCGACTCCTCGTTTAAAATTTAAAACATTCATTCTCTTAGCTTCCTCACATGTTATAAATCTGCGTCGCCATTCCAACGATCGAATCGATCTGCCCATTCCCGTTCGCATCCTCTCCCCCATTCAACGTCCCATTCAAATTTTCATCCTCTCCAATCACCCGCGCGTTTCGTTCCCGCCAACAAAATGAAATCGTCACTGTCACATGATTCGGATTGCTATTGTCCACATACGTCTTGCCCATCCCGGTCAATCCCGCAATCGTAAAGGTCGTATTGTTATAGGTATTATAAATCTGATTAAACGCAGTATTCTCTATCGTGGTTATTCGATTCTTCACTCCCCACACGGCTAACGAAGAATTTTTGGCGATATCGCTCAATTCCACACATTTGATAAACGTCTGCATGCCCAATGTGAACAACGGAAGCAAAATAAGAACAGAAATAAGCACCTCCACGATGGTTAATCCTTTTTGCCCCTTCAATTTTTGATGATAATGTCTCATAATTGCAGCTATTCCTTTTAAGATCTATCTTGGATTGCTAATTCTGTGAAAGATATTAACAGTCCAAAAGGATAATTAAACACTGGCCATGATTTTATCATCATTCCAATTGATCTTTATTTTTCGTCTTTATTTTCTCAAATATTTCCTAACTTATATAATTAAACAAATTACGAAACAATCCCATCATGACTAGTACAATCTAGGACTGTCCTACTTACTGAAAGCTTAGCATGGATCTTTCAGAAGGCAAATGAATTCTGATCTGTTCATAAGATATTACAATTATTACACTTGCAACAGATTAATAAGATCCCCTCAAATAACCAATGACTTGAAGTTTTACTATGGAAAAAACGAGCCATAGACCAAACCCAATCCTTGAGAAATGCAAGAGAATTGCCATCAAATAAAAAAATTCATCATAAAAATCCTCTTACGTGATTTCTTCCAGTATAATAATTATTACATATAAACTTTTTTAATTTAGTTTCCATTCCGGGCATCCTTTTGCTATATAAAGATCAAAACATTTCTATATCTAATGAAATTATTCTTTCCCAAACATATTTTTTTGATCCTGAAGATCGTTTTTTCTTTCTTTCTCCTCTTCTTTCTTATCAAACTCATCCTCTACCACTATCATCTGATTATTGATCCCTTCCAAGCCGAATACCGCGAAGGGGCTTCAATCACAATGACCAGCGCCTTGATCAAAGGGCTGAATCCTTACGCCTTAGAAAATCAACCGCAGTACACCAATGATTATGGCATCCTTTACTCCCTCTTTGTTTATCCCTTCGCAAAATGCTTTGGTGTCACACTCCTCGTCCACCGCTGGGTCAACGCATTTTTGATTGGATTATCATGCCTGTTCCTGATCTTTGTCATGCAACGATTAGAAATTCCATTGTTATTAAGTTTAAGCGGCGCACTTCTTTTTTACGCCTCTCTATTATTCCCCCGGACCACCACCGCCTGCGCGACGCCATCGCCGCTCGGTGTACTTCTATTTCTGTTAAGCGTCTTCTTACCTTGGCTTGATCGATATTCCTGGAGAAGTATTTTCTGGAGTGTCTTTCTAGGACTCCTCGCTTATTTCACAAAACCTTATTTCATCCTTTGTATTCCATTAATCGGAAGTTATATATTCTTTTTTGTTTCCAAAAAGAAAGGTCTATGGATCGCCGGGTTGTCGCTTTTGTTCTTTGTTTTAAGCCTGTTTGCCGCAGGGAAAATCTTTGAGTGTTATTTCAACAATTGTTATTTTATCCACACCAACGCAACCCCGTTGTCTCCAGAACACTTAAACCGGCAAATCGATTGGTACCTCAAATTACATAAACCTTTGTTGATGCTATTGGTGGCTGGACTCGCAGCGATCTTTTTTAGAAATCTAAAAAACGGTGCACAAACCATCCGACCTCTCGGAAAAGCATTAAAGGAATTCTTGTCAAAAATACATATCAATCAATTCGATCGGCCCCTGATTGATCTTCCTTGTCCGTTAACGTTCTATTGCGCCGTGATTGTATGGATCGTCTTGATATTATCGCTGGGAAAACACATCGGCGCTTTGCTATGGTACTTTTTCCATCTCTTGTCGCCGTTTCTCATCGTTTACGCGCTGTGGATCCTCAGCCGTTTTTCTTTCTGGCCGATCGGCGTTCTGCCGTTTTTGGTGTGGAACTTGTCCGTCATTACGGTCGATCACGATTACCAACGGTTAACCGCCGATACGGCCGTGTGGAGTGAACTCAAAAAACAGATTTCCAACTATAACAACATCCTCAATTCACCGATCGTCGCGGCTTTCTTGGTTGAACAGAATAAACCCATCTTCGATAACGGATTGTCAGAATATTTCAAAATCGGCGGTTATCGTTATTCGTTCAACAAGCGATTTTTCAAACCGGATGGCCGGATCATTCACCGTTACTATCAATATCTGAATGAAATCAAGCAGATGGTCAGAACGAAACAATTTGATTTAATTTTACTGACGGAAGGTTATGCCCCTTTTGCACCGGTGGAACTGCCGAATTATTATCAATACTTAGGAACAGTCAAGCTGTCTCTCCCGCATTGTTTTCTGGATTTCAACGTTACAATTTGGCAATCCAAATAAAAATCCGGTGGCATCTCTGCCAGGACAACAGCCACATCAATAACTGTCTTGCGTAATCTCCACTTTGCCCCTGAAGACCCAATAAATCACAATCGTGTAAGCCAGGACCCCAAGACAGCAATATTAAGCATATAGTTTAAAAATTTTGGAGACGAAACGGAATTATAAATCGTGAGACTGTACTGCGGATCAGGATTGGAAGGAACGATGTTCGGAAAAAGACCAATGCCGCACAGAAACAACAGTGCAAGCATGGCCACGCACGATGACAATAAGGCCAGCAAATCACGGCCATGATAAATTTCACGCGGAATATTCGCGATCGACAGCATATTAATCAAAGGGATGATGAATAAAACCGGATACAGCACAACTAAAAGGATGCCCAGCCCGATGCTTAAGGGAGGATAGATATAATGAAAAGCGATCGTTATGGCAAATTGTATACGGGATAAAAACAAAACATCCATCAGACGCTCCTGATTTTGTAAAAATCTTTTCTACCAAATAACAATTGAGAAATATATTACTATAAATCGATTCTTTTAAAATCAAAAATATTATTTTGGACGGATTACTGTAAACTGTCAATCTGCAAGAAATAATCATAATTGAGTTTATTCAAGATATTCATGATGTTGAGATCAGTGGGGGCCAAGACAGAAAAATATTTGCTTTGTCCGAGAAAGACCAGTTTCTCCTCCAGAGCCTGACTTAACACGGGAACAATCGCAAGGATCAAAAGCGCAAGAATTAGACAAAAATATTTACGCATTTATATTTTAAAATAATTCATATTGCTCTGACGCTCTTATGAATTAAAAAATAGGTTATTATACTAACAACTGAATTGAACTCCAATAAAAAGGAAAAAATTTCTGGCAAAAGAAGGAGATTAAAAAAGGATGCAATAGAATTAAATTTTCTGAAGATTTTCTTAAAATCAGGAGAGGAACGTCAGCATTCTCAGCGGAATAGGAATTTAATGCACACACCTATAACATCTCAAGACAAATTCATTCTTAAAGAAATTCAATTTTAATCTGAAGAACACCTTCTCGCGCGTCACTTAGTTGTTCAAAAGCCGCGTGGGTCAGATCAACGATCCTGCCTTCGCGGACATGCCGTTCATGCGGGCCGCGGTCATTTACGCGCAGAATCACCGACCGGCCGTTTTGTAAATTCGTGACTTTAATCCTGCGATCAAACGCAACCCCCCACATCGCACAGGTCATCGCCCGGTCGTTAAAAACCTCGTTATTAGCGGTTCGTCTTTTAATCCCGGGGGATTGTTTCGAATACCAAGAAGCTAAGCCGAACATCGAATACCTTCCGTTGATTTCTCTAATAAGGGGCGGGTGATAATAGGCGTATAAGTTATTGGCCTCCGCCTGTCTGGTTTTATCTCCGCTGCGTAAAACAATCGCAGCCAGAAGGAGAGCCACCACAATCATTTTTGAGCCAAATTGATTTGTCATTGGATTATTTTTTGACTGATCATAGTTTGAAAAAACATCATAGCTTAAAGTTAAGCCATTTGTATTATATGAAAATATCCAATTTAGTCAACCTTCTTGGTAGGGCGCTGGGATGGCAAGGCTAAACAGAGATCGGATTGGGGGTGATTTTAAAAAATTTCATGATTACTGCGGATTGATTTTACAGATAACTCGGTTGATCGCTTTGAGCAGGTCTTCAGGTTCGAATGGTTTTGCGACCGCGTGGAAATAGGCATTATCGACCTTGACACTTAAAGTTTCCGAATCGGCTTCCTCTTTCGTCAGAATCGCGGTCAGAAAGAGGACCGGAATATTTTTCATTTTTAGCTCGGATCTAAGAATTTTGATGGCCTGCGTTCCATCCATGTCGGGCAGGAGGATGTCCATGATAATCAGATCAGGCACGACATGTTTGACTTGGGAAATGGCTTCTTCGCCGTTTTGGGCTTTAAGAACTTCGTATCCTTCCGATGTCAATTCCATTTCAAGCATCGTAAGAATAGCTTCTTCGTCATCGACTATTAATACCTTTGCCGTTCCCATTGTATGCTCGCTTTCTTATCAAAATACATCTTTGATAACAGCGTAACTGGATTGTTGCTTAGAGTTACAAAATCCAGCCGTGAAAACAAGTATTGCCTGGGATCTCCTATTAACGCATTCAGGCTATATCTAATAATACTAAATTAGGCCCGTTCTTTAAACTTACGTTTTACTTTATATTTTAAAGCAAAAGTATCTGGTTCAAGTATATACTATTTTCTTAAATTACGGTGGGAATAAATTGACAATTCCGGGAGAAAAAAACAACTTATTGACCTTTTCCTTCCCAATGTTAAATCTCCAACTTTCGTCAGCGATGGAGGTTGGAGATTTAACATTCTTATTAGTAGAGAGAAGGTCAATAATCTCTAAGAAAACCAAACGCTCCCAGCCAGCTGGAGGCGATAAATAAAATGAGAGATAATCCCGAAGCCGTTTCCAAGAGGGCCGACATTTCTTTTCCGTAAAAAAAGGACTCAGCCCCCCTGATCATTCCAACGCTTAAAATAAATATTCCTATGGCACCGTAAACGATACGGCCGGCTTTATGATCATTGGTAAATGTACTCGAGAATGGGATCGTAGCCATGATCAGGGCAATCCCGATCGTGGTCATCACCAGGGCTTTGAACGCAATGCCGATCAATATAAAACTGATTCCGGCAAAAAATCCTCCGCCCGTGAAGATCCCATCCAGCTTTTCTGTTTTCTTCAAACTATACCGAGCAAACGGATCGCAGAGGATCAGCAAATTTCCGATCCCCCGGGAAAGCCATGTCCAGAAAAAGAAACCGTATAAAGCGATCAACCCTAAATACCCGACCACCGCCCAAGGCCCATTTAAAATGGCTAAAAATCCCTTGAGCGCCGAACGATACGCGATGTAAATTCCCATCAAAATCCAAATCCGTGCGCCTTTGGTCTGACGAGACATGAATAGTCCATACTCCAAATACAACCGATATAACGGTGATTTCGCTTTAAAGACTTCCAGCATCCCCGATCTGGCCGGCTCGAAATTGGGATCCAAGCGCAACGCTTCTTTAAAATGGATCTGGGCCTTTCGATAATCTCTCCGGTTTAAATAGACCCATCCGGCGTTGGAATGGGACAGACTATTTTCGGGATCTTTGGCCAGAAGGTCAGAGGCCAAATGAACACTTTCATCGAGTTTGTTTTGCATCCGCAAAGCGTTGGCCAAAACGTTTCCGGCAAAGCGATTATCCGCGTCGAAGGAAAGAGCATCCCGCGCGGATTTTTCAGCATCGTTCCATTTTTCCAGCATAGAAAAAATATAGGCCTTGGCCGCGTGGGCATCGGGATATTGGGGATTAAGCCTCAACGCCTCATCGACCGTATCCAAAGCTAGTTTATGTTTCTTCAAACCGGAAAGGATCAAAGACTTCAATTGATAATAGGCCGGTTCCTGATTTTCATGTTTGAGAGCTTCATCGATCGTTTGCAAGGATTGTTTGCGTTGGTCGTCCAAATGATATTGCGCGACCGCAAGGAAATACAATAAATAATCGTTGGTCGGGGCCTGGGATAATTGGTCTTTAAAAGCCTGGACCGCTTCTTTATAACGGCCCTGGTCGATCAGGATCGTCCCTCTGCGAAAAGCCGTTTCCTGAAATGGTTCACTCACTTTTTGATTCCCAGAAAGGATAAGATCGGATCGTATAATCCGCTTTGATTGGAATATAACGCGTAATTCTTCGCGCTTTCAAACCACGCCTTGCTTGAAGGGATCAGGCGCTTCGCCTGTTTCAGCAGGTCGTTGGTGGTGATGGGAATGACACGGTTTTCCTGCATCGCTTTTTGCAGCGAGGCTTCGGTGGCCAGATCAAATAACGCCTTCAGGTCCGCTCCAGAAAAATCTTTCGTCTTCTTGGCCAATTCTCGGATCTCCAACTTCTCGACCGGTTTTCCTTTGGATAAAACCTGAATGATCTGTAATCTCGCCTCTTCATCCGGGGTTGGAACAAAAATAATGCGGTCAAACCGTCCCGGCCGCCGGAAGGCCGCATCGATATACCACGGCGCGTTGGTCGCCCCTAATATAAGGACGCCTTCATTGCTGGCGATATCCCCGTCCATCTCCGCTAAAAATTGATTGATTAATGTCCGAGAGGCGCTATGTCGTAAATCCGTCCGGTTCGCGGCCAGGGCATCGATCTCATCGATAAACAAAACGCTCGGCGCGTTCTTGCGGGCCAGTTCAAATATTTCGTGGAGATTTTTTTCGCTGTTGCCCACATACATGTCCAGAATCTGGTGCAACCCGATCGAAATAAAACTCGCCTTGATCTCACCCGCAGTCGCGCGGCTGACCAACGTTTTTCCGCATCCTGGGGGACCGTAAAGCAAAACCCCGCCGCCGGATTTCTTTCCATAGGCTTTGTAAATATCCGGACTCTGCAACGGATAAATGATTTTAAGCCGGATCTCCTCTTTGATATTTTCCAGTCCGCCAACGTCGGAAAAATTAATTTTCGGCCGTTCGATATTATCGATCGCCTCAAGGAGACTTCCATCTTTTTCTCCCGTCAGTAATTCGTTGGACTCTTCCGCGATCCACCCGGCGGAGGTATTCAGAACCGGGGTGTCCGGTTTTGTCTCCGCAGGAATGGCGGACAATCCGGCCTCTTTAAGTTCTTTCTCAACGGCTCCGTCTTTTAAACTGTTATTCAACGCGATGGATTTATGATAATGGTCATTGGCGGATTTAAAATCCCCCTCGCTGATTTTCACTTTGGCCGAATACAAAAGCGCCTCGGCGCTTTCAGGATGATTTTGCAGGATGCTTTCGATACGGACACTCGCTTCGGAGACCTTCCCCATCTGATACAACACCTGGGCCACACCCAGCTGGGCCTCAAGGTCATTGGGATGAAAAGTCAAAATTCTTTCAAAGACCTCTTTCCCCTCCCCCAAAGCCCATTGCTCAACGCAGAGTTTGGCAAAAAGCTTTAACAAAGGCACATTATCAGGTGAGATTTTGAGTGCTTCGCGGATTGTATTTAATTCATTATTTTTCATAAAAAAAACTATAGCATACTTGAGAAAGTTTATCAAACAATCCTGTTCGCATCCCCTTCGGGATTACGGAATTCCCAAACAAGAAGCAAAGAGGATTGAATCCGGAGGTTTTACCAATCAATCGGAAAATAATCTTTGAGGAATTTGCCGCACCAATGTTCGCCGCTTAAGATCCCGTGAAAAAAAAGGTCGCACACGCGCGCGGCGCCATCAACAATATCCAGCGGCGGCTGAAAATCGTGGCGGTCTTGTTTAAATTGGGCCAGCATGGCCGGATCTTCGTCGGTCACCCAACCGGTGTCGACCGCGTTCATAAAGATCCCGTATTTCGCCAGATCACTGGCTGATGTGTGCGTCAGCATATTCAGCGCGGCCTTGGCCATGTTGGTGTGCGGATGGCGGTCGGCTTTTTTGTAGCGCAGGAATTTTCCTTCCATGGCCGAAACATTTACGATATGTTTTTGGCCGGTGTTCTCTCTTTTCATCATCGTCGATAATTTATTGCACAACACAAATGGCGCGATGGTATTGACCAACTGTATCTCCAGCATCTCAGCGGTCGGCACCTCTCCCAAGCGCAGCCGCCAGCTGTTGGTGGCGCGCCAATCGACCTGTTGCAGATCCGCGTCGAGTTTTCCGGCCGGAAAAACTTCTTCAGTCGCCAACGTGTGGTCATACGCGTAAGGGATCTGCGAAAGCTGTGCCGAGGCGCGTAAACTGATACCCGGCAACCGGCCGTTCCAAGCAACCGCGAGTGCGGCTTCGCCGGAGAGATTCGACTGAGAATACGACGCCAATTTCTTTTTACATTCTTCAAAATGCCTCAAAAATCCTTGGGTAGAAGCGTCCAGATCTTCGAACGCCTTCGCTTCATTCGCCATCAGGTGTGCGTAAAAACCCGGCGGTCGCCGGACGGTCTGCGCGGCGTTATTAATGAGAAGATCCAGTCGGTCATAGCGCTGCTCGATATAATTGCAGAAAATTTCCACGCTCGGGATATGCCGCAAAT